>NZ_JAMYMP010000002.1:0-465381 GCF_040318615.1 Mesorhizobium sp. M1078 | reverse complement strand
AGTGAAGCCGATGGTGCCCGAGGTGGTCTCCGAGTTGGCGGCAGCGTTCGAGCCCGCGGACTCGCCGCCGCGTGCCGGAAGGCCGGCCTCATAGACGGTGGTCGAGGCAAGGCCCGGCGCCGGAATGCTGTCGGTCGGCGTCGAGTCGCCGATCGAGATGGTCAGCGTGGTGTGCGAGGTGTCGCCGTCGCCATCCTTGATGGTGTAGGTGAAGACGTCGTCGTGGCCGCCCTGCGAGCCGGCATCGCGTACATAGGAGTAGGAGCCGTCGGCGTTAAGCGTCAGCTTGCCGTAGGTGCCCTGGATCTGCACGCCGAGCGAGCCGGTGAAGTCGGCATTGGTGTCGCCGGCCTGGACGCCAACCACCGCTGCGCCGTCTGCACCCAGGACATCGATGCCGGTCACCGGCGAGGTGGTGCCCACCGCCGTCAGCACGTTGCCGGCCTCGGCCGTGAACTGGTTGGAGGCTACACTGTCGGTATCGGCATGCGCCGTCGGCACGTCGTCGATGATGTTGATGACCAGGTTGCCGGCCGGTGCGCTGTCGCCGTCAGTGTCGGTGACGACGACTGCGAAGCTGGCGGTGGTGTTGTCGCCGGTGGTGTTGTCGACGAGCGTGTAGGAATAGCTGATCGTGCCGGCGCCGGTGGCCGGATTGTAGACATAGCTTGCCGTCAGCGAGCCGGTGGCGTCGGTGAAGGTCTGCGCGGCGCCGGTCAGCACATGGCCGCCGAGCGAGACTACCGACACGCCGTCCGGCGAAGTGAAGCCGATGGTGCCCGAGGTGGTCTCCGAGTTGGCGGCAGCGTTCGAGCCCGCGGACTCGCCGCCGCGTGCCGGAAGGCCGGCCTCATAGACGGTGGTCTCTCCTATGAGCCCAATCGATGGCGTGGAGTCCTTTCCCAAGACGCCGATGGTCAACTCGCGTGGCTCCAACTGCCCAAACTGCAGGTCCGTCGGGGGGAGCAAGGCCGAAAGGTCGAATCCGTCACCGATACCGCCTGGGGGAACCGTAAAGTCCCCACCAGCACTGCCCGGGGCACCTCCCGGACCAGCCGACATGGAACCGTCGGCGCCGAAGGCGACATCGACGTGGCTTGCTTCAAGGGCGGCCAGCAAGGCAACGCGCGGCACCTCGACGTCGCCGATGATGAAGGTCGGCACGTTCAGGGCGCCATCCTTGATCGCGATCACCGAGCCGTCGGCCTGTTCGAGCAAAAGGTTGTGGCCGTCGACCTTGATGTTGTCGATGGAAACGCTGGACGGAAGCCTGACCATGTTGCTAGCGTCGGCCACATATTCATGGGGCGCCGCCGCTGCGTTCGCCGCCGCGGGAGCCGCCGGTTGAACGGGCGCGCCGCTTCCGACGTCGACCGGCACCGGTTCGGACGCTGGCGGCGCGGGCGGCTGCGTCGAAGTTGCTTGCGCAACCTGGATCTCTACCGGCGTTGCCTGGCTGCTGTGTTCATTCGGCCCGGAATGCTCGTCGGCCAAACCCGAAAAACTGTCCAAATCGATATTGGTGGTCATTGCTGAAATCCCTCCGGCATTTCCCGGCAAGAGACAGGCACCTCCAAAGAATTGCAACCACTTGTAAGGCTGATTGATATAATCAGGTATGACGCTGCAGTTGAATGTTTAGGCTTAGTTAACTTCCGAGATATACTATGTTATGCGCGACCTGCCGTGAACGGGCGGTCGTGTCCCATCAGGTGGTGTAGCTCGGCGGTAGCGAAGCCGCTCACGAGCGCGCCGTTAGTAGCGCTGTAGCGAGCGAGCGGCGTGTGGGTGGTCATCGGCGCTTTCGGGTAGGGTTTGGTTGTTGACGCCAACCCATTTCGGAAGGACCACCGATGACCGACGACATGATGAACCTGCGCACGCTCGTGGAGAAGACCCCGGATGCCGATCTGCTGCGGGAGATGATCGGCTTTGCCGCCGAGCGACTGATGGAAATGGAGGTGGGCGCGGCCACCGGCGCCAGCTATGGCGAGAAGAACCCGCTGCGGCTCGCCCAGCGCAATGGCTACCGCGACCGGGACTGGGAGAGGCGGGCCGGCACGGTCGAGCTGCGCATCCCGAAGCTCAGGAAGGGAAGCTACGTCCCAGGTTTCCTCGAACCGCGCCGCATGGCCGAGAAGGCGCTAACCGCCGTCATCCAGGAAGCTCATGTGCAAGGCATCTCGACCCGGTCGGTTGACGACCTGGTCAAGGCAATGGGTATGAGCGGCATATCCAAGAGCCAGGTCTCGCGGCTGTGCAAGGAGATCGACGGGAAGGTGAAGGCCTTCCTCGATCGGCCGATCGAGGGCGATTGGCCATACCTGTGGATCGACGCCACTTACCTGAAGGTCCGCCGCGGTGGGCGGATCGTCTCGGTCGCCGTTATCATCGCCGTCGGCGTTAACGCGGACGGCCGGCGCGAGGTACTGGGCATGGAGATTGGCACCTCGGAGGCCGAGCCGATCTGGACAGAGTTCCTGCGCAAGCTGACACGTCGCGGCCTGCGCGGCGTCAAGCTCGTCGTCTCCGATGCTCACGAAGGCCTCAAGGCGGCCGTCACCAAGGTGCTGTGCGCGACATGGCAGAGGTGCCGCGTCCACTTCATGAGGAACGTGCTGGCCCATGCCGGCAAGAGCGGCCGCAGGGTCGTCTCAGCCTTCATCGCCACCGCTTTCGCCCAGGAAACGCCCGAGGCCGCGTCCGTACAATGGCGCGCCGTCGCCGACCAGATCCAGCCGAAGGTGCCGAAGCTGGCGACAATCATGGACGACGCCGAGCCCGACGTGCTGGCCTACATGACCTTCCCCAAGGAACATCGCGCCAAGCTCCACTCGACGAATCCGATCGAACGTCTCAACGGCGAGATCAAGCGGCGCACCGAGGTCGTCGGAATCTTCCCGAACGACGATGCGGTCGTGCGCCTCGTCGGCGCAATCCTGCTCGAACAGAACGATGAATGGGCAGTGCAGCGGGCCAGATATATGACTCTGGAAACGATCAGCCAGATGAGCGATGATCCCCTGATCAGCCTGCCAGCCGCGCGCTGATCAGCCCGGCCCATGCCGGAGAGCACGGCGACTAATGCCGCCAGCTACACCACGCCGCGGGACACGATCTGACGGGCAAAATGGCCGGATTATGCCTTCTCAAAAAACAGAAAGGGAAACCATGGCGCGAATAGCAGTTATATGATCTCTGCCAGGGACTTTCGTTCACCGGGGCAACGAGAAATGACGATCCGAGGTGTCCAATGCAGAATGGCTCGGGCGGCGCTGGGACTGAAAATAAGCGAGCTGGCCAGCCTTGCGGGGGTCGCCCCGACAACGATCACGCGATTGGAAGCTGGCACTCCAATAGGTCCACGAACACTCAGCTCGATTGAAAAAACTCTTGAGGAGGGAGGTATCAGGTTTGTCTTCGCTGAGAATGGAGACTGCGGCATAATGCTGAGTCCGTTTCAAATTACCTTTGTTGTGGAGTAGTATATATAAGTACAGCAGGGCAACTGCGGCGCGTCGGCCACGAGGCCGGATCGCTGTCGCCCTGGCTCAATCCCGAGCTTCTGAAACGCGGCCTTCCGGCGATCTGCCTGGAGACACAGCACGTGGGCGCCGCGATGTCGGCGCAGCGCAACAACACGGATGCCGCCGATGCGCTCGGCATCGCCCACATCATGCGCACCGGCTGGTTTCGTCAGGCCCATATCAAGACGCAGGATTGCTATCGGATGCGGCTTTTACTGACCCACCGGCGCAACCTGAAGCGCAAGTTCGTCGATTTTGAGAACGCCTCCGGCACTCGCTGAAGGCGTTCGGCATCAAGCTTGGCGGCACGTCGCGTGGCGCTTTCGACCAGGCGGTGCTCGCGGCCGATCCGCTGTCAGCCGAGTTGATGGACGCCATGTTGTCGGGGCGCGCCGTTCAGTGGCGGGAATATTGCCGGCTGCACGATCTGGTGGTGAGATCGTCGCGCGTAGCGAGCTGTGCCGACGCTTCATGGCCATCCCCGGCGTCGGCCCGGTGACGGCGCTCTCCTTCATGACGGCGATCGACGACCGCGCTTCCGCCGCTCGCGTGACGTCGCCGCCTACTTCGGGCTGACCTCGCGGCGATGCCAGTCGAGCACATCGATCGACGTCCAGGGACGCATCTCGAAGGCTGGCGACGCGGCCGTGCGGCGCGCGCTCTACGAGGCGGCGTCGGCGCTGATGACGCGCCTCCGCGGCATGGACAAGGGCAAAAGCTTGGGCCGGGAAATCGCCAAACGCTCCTGCCATCGCAAGGCGTGCGTGGCGGTGGCGCGCAAGCTGGCGGTGATCATGCACGCCATGTGGAGCGACGGAACGTTCTACGTCGGCGATCCGGCGGCAAGCCCAACCGACGCTGCCCAGCGCGCTCATCTCAAGGACCGCAAGCTGCTCGGAGCCCATCGATGAGCAGGGGATCGTCAGTTGAAACGCAGGGCGTCAGCAACGTGAACGACGCCAGCTGAACACGAAGATCCGCCTTGGCGGATGAGGACCGATGCAGACCAGGAACGACGGAACGCACGTTATCTTGCCTGCGGCCGCGCCGATCCACAGACGGCCGGACCGCGCTCGATTGCCTGTGACGATGCTCCGCCAGTCCGATGGAAAAGTGCGCCACGACGGTTCGAGCGCTGCCACAGTGCAGCCGAAACACCCGTCGCAGAGCGCGTAAGACTGCTCGGCGCATCGGAACTCGACGCCAAAACGTGGAAACGTAGCGTGGAGAATAAATTCGTATATTATCGTAGATGGAAGGAGAAACGACGATGCGTACAAATTCTCGCCTAGCACGACCGATTAAGACGGCGAGATAAAAGGCCGCGAGGTGCGGCGTCGGTCGGTTGTGTTATTCCAATAGGTTATTCCCAATTTTCGCGAGGTGCAGGTTTTCCCTGCACCTCCCAAGATCGTCGATTTTCGTTCTTCGTCCATAGCTTAGTGCGATGTGCGGCCACCCGGCTGGCCTTTGCGGGGGCTGGGGCCGGGAAGGAGGGCGTGGTGAGATTGTTCTTGAGGTGGCCGCTCGTCGTTAGATAACGAGCTGTTGGGTAAACTTCGTTAGCACCTCGCCGACTTAGCCTGAGGTGGCCCGCGATCGGCGAACCCGCTGCAGCAGAGGGGCGTCACTTCGGCCCGTGGAGCCGACGTCGCCAGCGCCGGCCGCAGGATGGCGGCCGAGCGCAGGCTTGTCGGCTGGCGTCATCTTCCGCATTGCGGATGCATAGGCTTCACGCCCAGTGGAAGCGAGCCAGTCGCGACACGTCCGCCCTCAAATCCAAGGTTCCGTCGGAGTGTTCGTCGGGCACGGCATCCTATCCGAGATGCAGGCGCTACGCATCGCCCGGCCGCACTGGCTCTCGACTGCTTGGGTCTGCTGATCCTGACACGAATGCGCAAACCGTCGTGTTACGCTTTGATGGTTTTACGCCACTGGCGTGATGGCCATCAATGCAAATGGGAGAGGTTGCCATGTCTAGGATCAACCGCCGCGCCTTGCTCCTCCACTCCGGCAGCGCAGTCGTCGCGTCGTCGATGACGGCAACGGCGCTCGGTGCAGAGCCGCCGAGCCGAGACCAAGAACTGTCTAATAGTCTTCGAGCGCTGATTGAGGCGCACAAGACAGCCTATGCTGAGTTCGGCAAAGCCCTGCACGAGTTAGGCGGTGGCAGCGGCGACCCCGCAGAGCCAGCCGGCAAGAGGAGAGAGCGCTGCTCGCCATCTGCGCCTATCCGGCTGTTGGGGAAGGGACTCGCTTGGCCAAGGCCCGATATCTTTTGGAGATCGAGGCGCGCGGTGAACTAGACCACCCAGAGCACATGCGGGCCGTTCTCCGATCGACGATTTGGAAGGGATGATGCGACCGGCGCACGGACGGTCGGTAATGAACGTCTGGGTATGCGCCTCATATTGGACGCAGAAGGTTAGTTTGCCGTTGCCCGTAACGCGTCTCACAAGAGGCGCATCGGTTTGCTACTGCAGCGTGATGACCGTCGGGTTGCGACGACCACGTTCAGGCCGCTTAGATATTGCTGGCTAAACCCTGAAGGCGCTTCCACCTCTTCCTGGGTCACGGGCTTCTCTCCCGACACAAGCGACCGAAGTCTCAGCCCACGAGTTTGCGCATGTCCATGTGCGTAGACTTGGCAACTTACACATGTTGAGTTTATCAACTTCTTTATTCGTCAAGCTCCGACTTCGATCCCTGCAGATCAGCTGAGGGTCGTTTCAGCAATTCTGCGGCGTCCACGCCCAGCACTTCGGCCAGCCTATCAACGACATCGATGCTGGCATTATACACGTTGCGTTCCAACGCACTAATGTAGGTGCGATCGATCCCTGCCTGATGCGCAAGCTCCTCCTGTGACAGGCCTTTGGTCTGCCGCAAAGCTCTCAGGTTTCGCGCGAACACCTCTCGGATTTCCATAGATCCGAGAGCATTGCCTTGAAGAGTATTTCACCACGGAGTATTCTCGACAATCGACATTCGGAGACCCAGATTCCGTGATTGGTTTTGGACAGGAGAGCTTCCGCTCGGGTTCATGCTTCTCATCGCGGTCGGCCTGCGGCCGCCGCAAGATGGGATTGGAAAGGCTGGTGAGCCGGATCTCTAACGCCGCCATTAAGGTATTCTTTCTGCGGCTGAGACGAGTATCGCTGGGCTGCAAGACCCTACTGGCGATTGGGTGCCGCCAAAACGGCATCAAACTCTCTGACCATTTGGGTAATCCGGATTACCCAAACCAAATGCCAGAACGCCGGTCAGGAAGGTTTCGCACTCCCTGATCATTTGGAAGTTTGGTGAGCTTCGCGGGAGCGCAGCACGACGAACTTTCCAGTTTGGAGTGATAGATGCAGCATCAGAAGATTTTTCCGGAATCGAAGCGCACCAGATTCGAGGTGTGGGAAAGGACCGGAGCGGAGAGCGCGCCTCATCCCGCCGATCAGCACGTCGGCAGGCAGATCGCGGTCGTTCGCGTCCAGTCGGACGTCTCGCAGGCCCAGCTTGCCCGATCCATCGGTATCAGCTTCCAACAGCTCCAGAAATATGAGAACGCGAGGAACCGGGTGAGCGCATCCATGCTCTATGAGATCGCTAAGTCGCTTGGCGTTCCTGTCAGGCGCTTTTTCGAAGGCCTGCCCGGAAATAACGAAACCAGCCTTAACGCTTCGCCTCTGCCGGTCGATGAGCGCATCAACTTTATCGCCAGCGCGGAAGGCCGGCGCCTGATCGAGGGGTTGATGCAGATTCCTCCACGGGTGCGTGGTCGCGTGGCAGCCGTAATCGTTGCATTGGGAGAGGAATTGGCGGGACCCGACGCGAATAGGGACACCAAGGCGTCGGACAAATCCGCTCCGTCTGACCGCAATACCGCTTGATACGCGGTTGCGGCGTTTTCGTAGTAACTCGCGAGTTCGTGAGTATGTATTCAAAGCGGGGCGGTTCCCATGCCCCAGCTTCGCACCGGCCATCTGCCGTCTGCCCTCTTTTCCTCTACCGTGAAGTAAAAATCCCTGAATCGTTTCGCCTCGAAGCGTGGCAGCATGTCCGAAAATTGCGCTCTGGTGACGTCAAGGACAGACTCAGCGACGGCAGCTGATCGGCTTCAAAAAGGGCGCCCGCGTCGGGATGTTCCGTCTTCATGGGAGTTGGGGCCATGATCATGACGACGCCAGGCCATCTGAATGCTGCGTTCGGCATGACGAGCAAGGCGGGCAGTATGACATAGGTGAACTCGACTGATTGGCGGGGCGGACCTTGCTGCACGACCTGGCCAAAATTTATGTTGGCTGAGCCGACGATCTCACCGCGCCATTCGCCCGCAACGAGCGGCGGCAGCTGAAGACGGGTTGCCTTCTTTCGGACGGTCATTTCATAGGTTTTGCGTCAGGAAGCCGGCAACATCAACACCCGCTGCCTCAAGCCTACACCGGCTTCCCGCGACGACCGCCAGCCCAGTTCGTGCGAATCTGATGGGGCCGTGTATTGACCAAGAGGAAAACAGGCGGGCCACCATTCGCCAGGCTGCGATATGGTTCGAAGGAATGTCCGTACTTCCAAAACCGACTGAAAAACCGGTTGAATTCTGGAATTCAAGCCGGTGCGGTCGCGTTGGCGAAGCCAAAAAGGCAAGCGATTTCAATCGGTGGAATGGCGCGCCCGAAGAGATTCGAACTCCTGACCCCCAGATTCGTAGTCTGTTCCCCAGGTGAAGCTCTACCCCTGCCGGCGATCACAGATGGTCATGCAGCTTCCTCGAGTGCGGCTTTACGCTTCTTCTTCATCATGATCTCGCGGACAAACTTGTCCCACCGCGCCATGGCAGCACGCTTTTCCGGCATATAATTCCAGCGATCGTAGCTCTTGGAACTGACGTCCTGCAGAGTGTGGTTCTGCAATCGGTCTCGGATCTCTTTCGAGAGCCCTGCCTTTCCGGCAAGCGTCTTCCAGGTTCGCCGGAGATCGCGGTTTGTCACGACGGGGATGACCTCGCGACCGCGTTGGCGCCACATGAACGAATAGAGCGTGCCATGGCTGACTGGTTTGGACGGGTCGGTTGCGGATGGAAAAAACCAGCCAAATTCATTCGGCTTGATCGACCCGATAAGCTCGGCCGCGATCTTGGGCACGGGGATGGCGTGAGGCTTTCCATTCTTAGTTTTGGACCAATCGATGATGCGCTCGGCCGCATCCCATTGATCGACGTGTAGCCGAGCGATCTCCTCGACGCGCTGGCCGGTCAGCATAAGAATTCTTACGGCACGCGTGTAAGGGGGGTGGACCGGGGCATCGGGAGATTCGAGCCAACGATAGAGACGGATAAATTCCTCCTCGTCCAACCAGCGTGTTCCAACGTTTTTTGGTTCGGTTGGAATACCTGCAGCTGGATTGTAGACGAGACGAAAGCGACGGACCGAGGTTGAGCGGTAGTCATGCTCGGATTTCAGCCCCCAACTGAAGGCCGATCGAATATAGCTGCGAACATGATCGGCCATGGACCGTTTGCCTCGCTGATAAATCGGACGAATGATGTCCCTGATCTCCTCAGGCTCGATGTCGCGGGCAGGGCGGTTGCGGCCGAGCGAATCGGCGATCTTGTTCAAGCCCTTTTCGGCCTCCTTCCAGGACGGTTTTCCATCTGCCTTGAGCGACGCGACGTAAGCCTCGAACAGATCGGCGACCGTGCCGGGGCGCGTGTCGCCCGCAATCTTAATGCTGCGTCCCTTCTGGATCATGTCGGCGAAGTCGCGTCTGAAAATCTCACGGGCTTGGCTGATGCCCATTGACGGATACGAGCCGAGCTTTTTCTTGAGACGCTTTTGGTCTCGCCACTGCTGGGCCATCCAGTCCGCCGTTACGCGGGTCGGCATTGGCTTTATCACTAGCACGAGGCGGCCTGTTCCGTGGCCCTCGCCATCGACAAGGTTCTGCTGCCTTCCGGTCTCCACGACCTGCTTCAAAGCGCGGCGAATCTCTCCATCGGTAAGGCTTGGCACTGGGGTCTCCCGTAGGCTTTCGAGTGGGATCGGCTGACGGGTAGTAGGGGTCTGTGGTTGGGTATAAAATGGGCTTCGATCCCCCTAAAACCGACCCCAATATGCCACAATGTCCGACTCTGCGACAAGTCGAAAATGCAATATGTATCAATGTGCTAAAGCGTGATTGTGCGTGATCGAAAAGAAGCGAGTGGGATGGTTATGCACCAGGATGACGGCGCTGGCCGACAGTTCCAGCGCGCGCTTGATCACTTCGCGCGGATAGACCGGCGTGTGGTCCACGGTGCCGACCTGCTGTACCTCGTCGGCGATCAGCACGTTCTTCTTGTCGAGAAACAAGATGCGGAACTGTTCGCGGTTCTCGAACGCCATCGCCGAGCGGCAGTACGCAAGAAGCTGCGTCCAGTTGGACAGCACCTCGCGGTCGCGAACCTCGGTCCGCGCCATGCGCTGCGCGGCAGCGGCAATCACCTTCAGGTCGACCGCCACGGCGGGGCCGATGCCCTTCACCTCCTGCAGCAGCGCCACCGGTGCGCCAAGCACTTCGCCAAAAGTGCCGAAGCGCGCCAAGAGCGCCTTGGCGATCGGCTTGGTGTCGACGCGCGGGATCAGGCGAAACAGCAGCAGTTCGAGAAGTTCGTAGTCGGGCAGGGCGTCCGCGCCGCCGGCAACGAAGCGCTCGCGCAAACGGTCGCGATGGCCGTGATAGTGTGGCTTCTCCGCCACTCTTGGTGCCTTGTCCTTCGCCGGTGGTTCAAGCCACCGCTCGGAGAAGAACCCCCGTTCGTCGTCACCGCTGTTCCCCATCCATCCCCCACACTCCCCGAAGGCTTCGACGGCAGATTAGAGCGGTAAGCAGCGCGCGGTCGAGTTTTTTCGGCGACGGCGCCTCAAAGCTGCGGCTTGAGGCGATCTTGTTTTCAGCTGACCGGCGGCAGGCCGGGGCGGTCGAGCTTGTTTGGCGACAGGGTGAAAATCTCGCAGCCAGTTTCGGTGACGCCGATCGTGTGTTCGTACTGCGCCGACAGCGAGCGGTCGCGCGTCACCGCCGTCCAGCCGTCCGACAGCACTTTCACATGCGGCCGGCCAAGATTGATCATGGGCTCGATGGTGAAGATCATGCCCGGCCGCATCTCGACGCCTTCCGAGGCGGTGCCATAGTGCAGGATGTTGGGTGCGTCGTGGAACAGCTGGCCAACGCCGTGGCCGCAGAAATCGCGCACCACCGAGCAGCGCTCTGCCTCGGCATAGGTCTGGATGGCGGCGCCGATGGCGCCGGTGCGGGCGCCGGGCCGGACCGCCGCGATTCCGCGCATCAGGCACTCATGAGTGACTTCAAGCAGGCGTTCGGCGGCGCGCTTGATGGTGCCGACGGGATACATGCGCGAGGAATCGCCGTGCCAGCCGTCGAGGATGTAGGTGACGTCGATGTTGACGATGTCGCCATCCTTCAACGGCTTGTTGTCTGGAATGCCGTGGCAGACGACGTGGTTGATCGAGGTGCAGGACGATTTGGTGTAGCCGCGGTAGTTGAGCGTCGCCGGTAGCGCGCCTTGGTCCATGCCGAATTCGAAGACGAAACGGTCGATGGTCTCGGTGGTGACACCCGGCTGGACCATCGGCACCAGTTCATCGAGGCAGCGCGCGGTGAGATCGCAGGCCTTGCGCATGCCGGCAAATCCTTCTTCGCCGTAGAGGCGGATCTGGCCGGTGTTCCTGAGGGGTGCCGTGGCGGCGTCGAGATAGGTGACCATAGTGTCCGTTTGCCTGTAAGCGGGCGGCGCATATCAGCCCGTTAGAAAATTTCCCCAGATTTGGCACTGCAAGCCGCAACGTTCAAGGAAGAACTGCCGGCAATGGACTGATACTGGCGATATTCCTGGCTTGCGCGGCCGCTCAGATGACATCCAGGTGCGCGATCTCCTCCGAATGCCGAGATCGCACTGACGACACATTTTCGCGCAAAAGCAGCCAAGCAACTTTTGACGACGAACGGCGTTGCTGTGGTCGACGCCAGTTCGGGAGATATAGAATGGACAGATTGCAATTCGAGGTGCCGGTGCGCATCGCGCCCGCGCCCGGGCTGCCGGTAGAGGAAATATACAGCGTCGAACAGGCGCTGGATATCCTGCATGACTGGCCAAAGAAGCGACAGGGCAAGGTCTATGAAGCGGCGTTCAATGCCTGCTTCGGGGCCACGGTGGATGTAGTCAGGACAGAAGACGCCTGGCGCGCCTTCATGGCGTTTTGCCGGGTCAGTGGCCTGCTGGCCAGGGATATGATGGTTACGGCCAAGCGCGCCGGCGAGGCGAGGGGCCTGAGGGTCTAGAGTTCTGCTTGGCCTCGAGGCAGGCCAACCGACTCGCTCCAATCGGCGGGGACTCCGCGGCGTTAAGGTTCCGTTTCCCACTTCACAGCTAGGCATGAGGCCATGGAGCAGCGTCTGATTCGTTGCGTCGGTCTCATGGTGCAGAATATGTCCTCAGCCAATGTGCGTGCCTTCCCGCTAGACCGGCAGACCGTGCTGGTGCGCGAGGTCGCCGCAAGGCTGGGCAGACTGCACGGCGACACGGCCACGTCGTTCTGGAAGGCCACGGCGCGCGAACTCCTCGACAAGGCGGTCGCAGCCGGCAGCGATGCGGCTTCGGCGGCCAACGATGTCCGCCGGTTTTTTGCCGCGGTCCAGGACGAGATGCATTTCAAGGCGGACGATGCCGCACCGGGGCAGCGCCGGACGCGCACCCGCCTCTAGCTTCGAACAGAGCACCGACACGCGCTCACTGTGGCTAACCGTGGACCGGTCTTGGCGTCGACGATCTCGGGCCTTGCGCTGTCGATCGTGCCGTCCCAGCCACGGCGAGCGCCTTGTTGAACGCGAGACAGGCGATGAAATACTGGTCGCGCTCGGCCCTGGCGACGTCGGTCATCGCCAAGGAAATCGTCGAGCGCTATGGCGGGACCATCACGTCGGAGAACCTGCCTGACGGATGGCTTTTGCAGATGGTGGGATCGACGCGGCTTAGCGCAAGGCGTCGGCCTCTCGGCGATCCCTGTGCCGACCCGATCCGAATCGGCTATGCCTGCGCGATGCAGGAAACGTCTCTCTACATCCCGGTGAAGCGGTTTCTCGAGAGCCTGGAATTCACGGTCAAGGGCGAAGTCGGGCACTGCGATATCGTGGCGGTGCGCGACGGCGAGCCGCCTGTGCTGGTCATCTGCGAACTGAAATTGCAGTTCAACCTCGAACTGGTGCTGCAAGGTGTCGATCGCGCCGCGGCATGCGACGAAGTATGGCTGGCCGCGCGCATGTCGGCGCGTGGCAAGGGCCGCGAGCACGACCGCCGTTTTCGCGCGCTGTGCCGGCGGCTCGGCTTCGGGCTTCTGGCTGTCAGCGGCAAGGGGGAGGTCGAAGTGCTGCTCAGCCCGGCCGCTCTGCCGCCGCGTCGCGATCCAAAGCGGCGCTCGCGGCTGATGGAGGAACACCGGCGCCGGCGCGGCGATCCGGTGGTCGGCGGCGGTTCGCGCGCGCCGATCATGACCGCCTACCGGCAGGATGCGCTGGCCTGCGCCGCAGCCATGACCGACGGGCCGAAACGCCCGCGCGATCTGAAAGCGATTTCGCCGCGCGCGGCCAGCATCCTATTGGACAATGTCTATGGCTGGTTCGCCAAGGCCGAGCGCGGCGTCTACGCGCTGACCGAGGGTGGCCACGCGGCGTTGCAGCGCTGGCCGCAGGTAGCGCACGACCAGGGATGAGTGGCCGGAGATTGCCGCGAGCAGGCGCCGAGGGAAACAGCCGCTGTTCGCCGTTTCAACCGATGCGCCGCGCCACCGTTCCAGCCGCTGCTAGTTCGGCGGCGGCCGCGAGGCTTCCTGTTTTCCTGAAAGATCTGGTACGCCCAAGGGGAATCGAACCCCTGTTACCGCCGTGAAAGGGTCGCTATCAATTCCAACCGTGCGCATGCGTATGTAAGCAAATCAACCGGTTAGGCATTGCGTTGTCCACTTGTGTTTATGCTTGTCCAACTCAGTTGAGGGGTATATATTGGACAAAGTGTTGGACACGGAAGGCGCCGGCAAATGGTCGAGAAGGTACGCGACAGGAAGATGGACACGGCTAATGCCCGCAAGGCATTGCCGGCGAGGGGAAAGCCTTACTATCGAACAATCGCCAAGGGCCTGCACCTTGGATACCGAAAGGGCC
Source organism: Mesorhizobium sp. M1078 (assembly GCF_040318615.1). Classification (NCBI taxonomy): domain Bacteria; kingdom Pseudomonadati; phylum Pseudomonadota; class Alphaproteobacteria; order Hyphomicrobiales; family Phyllobacteriaceae; genus Mesorhizobium; species Mesorhizobium sp. M1078. Next base: position 451,651 of record NZ_JAMYMP010000002.1, on the reverse strand, counting down.
AGGCAGGCGGCCGCTGGGTAGCTCGGCACTATGTTGGCGAGCAGGACTATGTGGTCGAGACGATTGCCGATGCAGACGACAAGCTTGAGGCCAACGGCACCACGGTCCTGACCTTCTCCCAAGCCCAGGATCTTGCCCGCCAGCTTCATGCCGCTCGTAATGCGCCGGCGCCGAAGGCAGGGCCTTACACAGTCAACGATGCACTCGACGCCTACGTCCATTGGATGGAAGGAAAGCGAAAGTCCGCAACGGACACCAAGTGGCGCCGGAAGTTGATCGAAGCCGAGCTTGGCGACAAAGAAGTTGCAAAACTCACGGCAGACGAAATCCGCACGTGGCACCGGAAGGTCGCTCAGACCCCGCCGAGGCTTCGCACCAAAAAGGGCGATGACCAGCGGTATCGAGAGCTAGGCACGGACAGCGCATCGATCCGGCAACGCCGCGCAACAGCCAACCGCGTCCTGACCATCCTCAAGGCTGCTCTCAACTATGCCTGGCGCGAAGGCAAGGTCGATTCCGACAAGGAATGGCGGCGCGTAGAGCCGTTCGAGGACGTCGAGACGGCGCGGGTGCGGTATCTCTCTATCGCTGAGGCGAAGCGGTTGGTGAACGCCTGTGAGCCTGATTTTCGCAGCATTGTGCAAGCGGCGCTTCAGACCGGCGCCCGCTATGGCGAGCTGGCCCGGCTGACAGTGGCTGATTTCAACGCCGATGTCGGCACGCTTACCATTGGTGAGAGCAAATCGGGGCAGGTCCGCCACGTCGTCCTGACTGAGGAGGGCAAGAAGCTTTTGGGTCAACTCGCCAGCGGCAAGGAAGGCTCGGCGCTGTTGATGACCAACGCCGCCGGCAACCCTTGGGGCAAGTCTCACCAGTCGCGGCCGATGATCGACGCCTGCGCCGCCGCCAAGATTAGCCCGGTGATCGGTTTCCATGGCCTTCGCCATACCTGGGCGAGCTTGGCCGTCATGAATGGGATGCCGCTGCTCGTCGTTGCTGCGCAGCTCGGTCACACCGACACCCGCATGGTGGAAAAGCACTATGGCCACCTATCAAAATCCTACATCGCTGAAGCGGTGAGAGCCGGCGCCCCACGGTTTGGCATCGAAGAGACCAACATCATCCCGATGGAGGCTGCACAATGACGGGGCTCCGGCATCCCGACTACCCGACCTTGCTCGAAGCGATTGACGAGTTCGGCCGCGAAACGCTTCTGCCGCTGCTCGCGGCTGGCGCTGTGAAGGCAAAATTTCTGAACCGCAACACTGGCCGGTTTTCGTCGGCAGTGGAATGGCGCGCGCGACAAATGTTCCTTCGTGATGGCGGGGTAGACGTCGTTGAGGCTGGGCAAACGTCCATGGGCGAGGTCATTTATGTATGGCGATGGGAGGTTCGGCGTGCGCTTGCTCGCGCCGCTCTGGACAGTAAGCCACGGCCGACCTTGGTCATGGTTGACAACGTCACCGACATGCAAAAACCTTCGACGGTGGCAGACGAAAAGCGATGCCAGAAATGGCTTCAGGAGCAGATGGCTTTAACGCCTGCCAATAATCCGCGTCCAAAGTCCCTCTGGGAAAAGGAAGCATCGGAGCTGTTCAAGGTGAGCGGCCGAGGCTTCGATCGCGCATGGGCCAACGCTATTGTTGCGACCGGGGCAGAGGCTTGGGGCAAGGCCGGAGCGAAGTCGAAGCAGTGAATTGATTCACCCCTACTTACTGTTTCAATCGCCAGTTTAATCGCGCATAGTATTCCGCTGAAATAAACTGCTTCAAATAGGCGTCCTCTCAGTTGGTTCATTTGAACCGGAAAGGACGCGATATGAACACCGTCGTTGCGGCGCTCACTATCCCCGAATTCTGCCAAGCAAACCGCATTTCCAGGGGCAGCTTCTATAATCTCAAAAAGGCTGGCAAGGCTCCTCGCCTCATGGTCGTCGGGAACCGGATCCTCATCTCGCCAGAGGCCAACGCAGAATGGCGTATTGCCCGCGAGCAGGATGCTCTCACCCATGAGGTGGCGGCATGACGCTGGATCACTCGCACTCGGCCGCTGTCGACCTTGCCGGCAACTGGCTTGCTCAGAACCCACGCGATCGGCTCGCCGAGCCCGTCATACCGCTTTTGCGCCAGAGATTCGGCTTGAGCGTCTCCGAGGCGCTTGAAGCATGCCGTGTCGCTGCTCAGGCTAGGGAGGCGCACCATGCGAAGCCCTGATAAGCGAAACGCCGCCCTGGCTGGCACCAGGAACGGCGTTGATAGAACCGGCGCTTCCGAAGGCAGCCTCCCAGCAATTTACCCCACCTTCAGCCGCACCGCAACGGACTTCGCTACGGCGCTTGTCGCGCACCGATGGCACCTGCCGGCGCCGACGGCTCGAGTTGTGGTTGAGCTTGCCTGTCTGGGAGGCCCTTCATGAGCGACCCCTATGCACTGTTCGACGAGATCATCGGAGCCGTGTTTGAGGACGTTGCCCCCAAGCCGACCTCTTATCAGGCTAGCCATATAAAGCGGAAGCGTGCCAGCCGTGAGGACATGGAGGACCGTCGGCGGGCGCTATGGAACATAGTGCTGGAAATGAAGCCAATGACCGTCCGCCAGGTCTTCTATCAGGCGACGGTCCGCGGCATCGTTGAGAAAAGCGAGGCCGGCTACAACAAAGTGCAGACCGATCTGGTGCAGATGCGCCGGTCGGGCATGCTTCGATATGACTGGCTGGCTGACAACACCCGCTGGCAACGCAAACCCCGCACCTTCGACAGTATCGAGGAGGCTCTTGAAGACACCGCTCGATTCTACCGCAAATCGCTCTGGACCGATGCCGGCGCCTATGTTGAAGTTTGGCTGGAGAAGGATGCCCTAGCTGGTGTGGTGCAGCCGGTGACTGCCAAGTACGACGTGCCGCTCATGGTTGCGCGCGGCTATGCGAGCCTGTCATTCCTTCACGGGGCGGCAGACTACATTGCTTCGCTCGACGTGCCGACGTTCATCTATCACTGCGGTGACTTCGATCCGAGCGGTGTCAATGCGGGCGAGAAGATAGAGCAGACCTTGCGCGAGATGGCGCCCGCAGCTGAGATCCATTTCGAACGTCTGGCAGTCAGTAAAGGTCAGATTTCAAGCTGGGACCTACCGACGCGCCCCACCAAGGCCACTGACAGCCGCGCTAAGGGCTTCGGAGACATCTCGGTTGAACTGGACGCGATCGAGCCCCAGCGCCTCAGGGACCTCATTGAGGCGGCAATCCAGCGCCATCTCCCGCCCGACCAATTCAAGGTGCTGCTGGCTGCAGAAGCGAGCGAGCGCGAACTGCTGAAGGCATTCGTCGGTCAGATTGGTGCACCATGAGCAAAATCGGTCGTGCCGGCGCTGAGCCGAGACATGTGCGCCTATATCACTGGATGCTGGACTGCCCGGCATATCAATCGCTGGACGTCTATGCCCGAGCGCTGCTGATCGAGTTCAAGAAGCGCTATACCGGCACCAACAACGGCGACATCGCGTTTAGCGGTAAAGAGATGGAAGAGGCCTTAGGCTGCAGCAACAGGCCGGCAGACAGAGCCCTGAGAGACCTGTCCGACCGGGGCTTCGTGAAACTTGCCAAGCGCGGACACTTCGACTGGAAGGCGCGAGACAACGGCGGCAACCGCGCCAGTACCTATGTCCTCACCGAGTATTCGATCGACTATCCCCAGCGCAGCGCAATGCCGGCCACCAAAGACTTCATGAAATGGAGGGCGACGGAAAAAACGCGGGGTGATGTCGTCACCCGAATGGGGGGACCTCGTCACCGCATTCAAGCCAACATGGGGGGACCTCGTCACCCGAGTCGGGTGAGTACGTCACCCGATGGAAGCAAGATTGACGATAGCAATGGGGTGAGTACGTCACCACCATATAGTATACCACATACCCATGGAGCGGCCCCTGCCGACCAGGCTGCCAATCCATACCGGGCAGCAAAGGGTGAGTAGGGCACCTCGCGTACCTCGCGTTTCCGTAGCGTCTCAAAGAAAACCCCCGCCGCCGACGCGCGTTCCGGAGACGGTTTTTCTTCATCCTCTTCGTCCTTTGCCCAGGCCCCCTTTGACCGGAAGTACGTCTTGCCGCTGTATCAAGGCGGTAAATGGGCGAGGTTTGACAGGAATGTACAAGGAAATACAATGACTTGACGTTGCCGCGCTGATATCATGTCCAACGTTCGGCCAACTCAGGCCGGTAAAAAGCGGGCATTTTCGTTGGCAGATCGCAAACCAGTTGTCGGCGCAAAGTCAAGGCAACGTAGCCGTGTCGGCAACGGCACCGACCTGCTGCCCGACATTGACGGTCGATCAGCAATCGCCCGTCGCATCCGTGAGTTGCTGGCCGAGTTCGTCAAAGACATGGGCGGCGACCCGTCCAGCCCCAAGCTCGTCATTGCCAAGCGTGCGGCTGTCCTCTCGGCCTGGTGCGAGAGTGCCGAATCGAAGATGGCGAAGGCAGATGAGGCGTTCGAGGCTCTCGATATCGCCAGCTACACCACGGCCATCAACTCGCTGCGCCGCCTGCTGACTGACATCGGCCTTGAGCGCAAGGCCAAGGACATCACAGGCAGCTTGAATGATTATGTTCGGAAGAACTACGGAGCGGCCGCCGGATGAAGGCCCTCTCAGCAATCCCGATCGACAAGGCGCTGCTGGACGCTGGGCTGCTTGGCGCTGCACTCGGCGAGCCGGCGACATGGGCGCCATGGATCGCAGTGCTTCGCGCCGCCTTTGCCCTTCCCATGACGGAAGCCGACCTCGCCACCTTCAACCAAGTTGCTGGCGGCCGGGAAGTGCCAGAGAGCCGCGTGCGCGAGTTGTGGGCCATCGTCGGCCGCCGATCCGGCAAGAGCCGCATGGCCGCCGCTGTGGCCGCCTACATGGCAGCGTTTGCCATCGACCATTCGAAGCTTAGCCCCGGCGAGGTCGGTACTGTGCTGGTGCTGGCGGCATCCAAGTCGCAGGCATCAGCCGTCCACAACTACGTCCGCGCGTTCTTCCAGTCGTCGCCCTACCTTCGGTCGATGCTGCTGCAGCCGACGGCCGACGAAATCCGGCTTTCCAACGGCATCGTCATCGCGGTGCACTCAAGCTCCTACAAGACCGTTCGCGGCCGCACCCTGGTCGCCTGTGTGTTCGATGAGACGGCATTCTGGCGCGACGAGAGCAGCAGCCAGCCCGATGTCGAGAGCTATCGAGCGATCCTGCCGGCGCTGGCCACGACCAAAGGTCTGCTGGTCGCCATCTCCTCGCCCTATCGGCAGGCCGGCCTGCTCTACAGCAAGTTCCAGGACGCCTACGGGCAGAACATTCCCAACGTCCTCCGTCGTCAAGGCAGCTACGGCCGTCTTCAATCCGACGATCGACACCAGCATCATCGAGCAGGCGCATCGTGAAGACCCCGAAAGCGCATCGGCAGAGTGGGATGCAGAGTTCCGCGGGGACCTGTCCAACTATATCGATCGCCGCGTGGTGGAAGCCTGCATCGAGCCCGGCGTGCACGAGCGTGGCTACGTTCGGGATTATCGGTACACCGCCTTTGTCGACACGAGTTCCGGCGCGTCCGACAGCATGGCGCTTGGCGTCAGCCACAGGGAAGGCGCTCGCGCCGTTCTGGACTGCCTGCGAGAGGTGAAGGCGCCCTTCAACCCGGCCGACGTCGTGCGCGAGTTCGCAGCTGTCCTGAAGAACTACCAGATTACGTCCGTGAAGGGCGATGCATACGCCGTCGGGTTTGTGCGAGATGCTTTTGAGAAAGCCGGCGTCCGGTACGTGTTGAGTGAGCGCAACCGGTCAGAGCTATACCTCGACGCATTGCCGACGCTGATGTCCCGCTCGGCTGTCCTTCTCGATAACCCCCGACTGGTCGGTCAGATTTCCCAGCTTGAGCGCCGCACGATGCGCTCGGGACGCGACGCCGTCGACCACATGCGCGGCATGTCCGACGACCTGGCCAACGCTGCTCTTGGCGCGATCGTCAATGCGCCGACAGCTGAGGAGTCCACCCGAACCTATTACTACGGCCCGAAGCCGACCGGCAAAATGAGCGATCCTTTGGAGGCATTCCGATGAGCACACTTGGCGAAGTTTTCGGTTCGAATGGCCGGGAACGCCCGAACCCGTTCAAGCGCGATGCCGAGGGCAGGATCGTCAGTGTATCGGCGATCTCCGCCGCGATCCGGGAGAACCCGACGCGCGCCATCCAGCTTTGCAAGGCAGCCGGGGAAAACCTCGATGCCTGGTTTCCGATGAACCCTCGCTGAAGGAGGTCGACAATGCCCGTTTATGCAGGACCAGCCAACGCGGCCAAGCTGCGCAAGGAACAGAAGCAGCGCGAGGCCCAGGCGAAGGCCCGTCAGGCCCGGGCCCTTGCGCACGCCAGCCGAAAAGGAACCCGGAAATGACCCTGCTCTTGTCTGCCCACACCGAAGCGCTGCACGCTGCCCGCACGTCCGGCGAGTTCGCCGCGGTGATCTCCGCGCTCGACACCGACATGAATTCCGCCATGGTCCGCAAGGCCGAACTCGAGAAGGCCGAGGACAAGGCCATTTTTGGCGATGGTGATCTGGCCGAAGTCCGCGCCGATCTCGCCGCCTGCATTTCCGAGATTGCACTCTACGAGAAGGCGATCGAGGGCGCCGACATCCGCCGCATTGAGGCCGCGAAGAACGAGGCCGCGATCGATATCGAGGCGCTGGGCAAGGATGCAAAGGCCAAGGCGGCCGACCTTTCGAAGCGCTGGCGCCGTGTCGCCGGGCTCATCGAGGAGGTTCGAGGCGAACTGTTCGAATGCGATGCACTGAAACGGTCTTTGATGGCGACGGATGGCGACTTCGAGCGGGCGCGGCGTCCTGACCTGCGCATCAACCTCAACAGCGTTCGCCGCGAAGCCATGGCTGGCAAACGCGCGGCCTCACCTGAGCGCCTGAGCCGCCCGGCTGTCCTTGTCGACAAGACGCTCCTGTCGTTCTTGAGCCTCGGTGGTCCGCCCGATGGTCGCGCCACGGTGCGCGCCAGCCTCAACCCGACCGTGCGCAAGGGCGACACGCATCATCCAGGGCAAGGCGAGGAGGCCTGATCCATGGAGGGCTACGGTTTCCAATTCTGCGGCAACTGCCTGGGCGACATCGTGCCGAACGGCAGTGACGTCCAAGTCGATCCTTCGCTAGGGATTCGGCCGCTGGACGTCGTGGCCGTCTTGCTCGATCCCGAAGCAGGCGGGGCGTTTGCTGGTTTCATCAACAGCATCGGCGCCGGCGGCTTCATGGGCGTCTGCAAAATTTATCTTGGCTCTCATGTGTCGCGGCATGGCGAAGCAATCCACCTGGTCGCACAGTTGAACCCACCGTTGATTTCCCCGATTCCGGTGAGCGCCATCAAGGCCCTGCATCGCTGCACGGAGGCAGGCGTCTTGACTGAGAAGGCTCCGCTCTCTGCCGAAGACGTGGCCGCGATGGATCTGCTGGTTCCGTTCGTCACCTCGGGAGATGCCCGATCGCCGATCAATCCAGCCTGGCAGCCGAAGGGATACCCGCAATGACCGTGCACCCGCTGCATCTCGTCGGCGGCATGACCGTGTCGGCTGTTCCTGACATGGCCAAGGTTGTTTTCAGCCACGGTCTCACCAGCACCTTCAAGGATGGCTTTGTCCCGCTGGTGACAAATTTCCGCACGTTCAAGCTTGCGGCTCAGGAGGTGAAAGAGGCGGGAACAGCCCTCGACCTGGTGCTGGATAGCCGGGTTATGGCAATGGCTGACATCACCGACGACTTCGGCCGGCACACCGCCTTTGAACGCGGTCTGACGGCGCTGTCGTCGCGCTTCGGCGTTGTCTCGCTCATGGCCCCATGGAACGCCTGCCTCAAGCAGTTCTCGGGGCTCGTCACGATGACGAACATCATGCGCGCCTCGCAGCGCGTCGTTGACGGAAAGGCGACGGCCAGAGACATCAGGAGCCTCGCGTCATCCGGCATCGATGCCGATCTGGCCGCGCGCATCGTCCAGCAATACGCCGAACACGGCGATGAGCAGAACGGCATCCTTTTTGCCAAGGCAGGGGATTGGACCGACCGCGGCGCCATTGACGCATTCCGCACTGCCGTCGTGCGTGAAGTCGATCGCATAATCGTCACCCCCGGGCAGGACAAGCCCCTATGGATGAGCACCGAGCTCGGCAAGACGGTATCGCAGTTCAAAAGCTTCGCCGTCTCGAGCATGCAGAAGACCATGCTCGCTGGCTTTCAGCAGCGGGATGCCGCCACCCTCAACGGCGTGCTCCTGTCGCTCGGTCTTGGCGCTTTGACATACTGGGCTCGCGAGACAATCGCCGGCCGGGAGACATCGGACGACCCGACGGTGTGGGCTGTCGAGGCGCTGGACTGGTCGGGCCTTACCGGCTGGGCAATGGATGCCAACGGCGTCGTGGAGAAGGCCACCAGGGGCAAGCTGGGCCTTTCCATGCTGACCGGCAAGCAGATCTCGCGCTACGCCTCCAGGAACACCGCTGGCGCGCTGCTGGGGCCTACGCTGGACATGGCCGGCGACGCCTTTCAGATTTCCGGCGCCATCTCCGCAGGCGACTTCAAGCGGAGCGATGTGCACACCCTGCGCAAGCTGCTGCCGGCTCAGAACCTTTTCTACATCCGTACCCTTTTCGACAGGGTCGAGCACGCCGCTGGCGACGCCTTGGGCCTGCCGGAAAGCGCCAAATCATCCGGGGGAGCCCGGTAGCCAGAAACGACCCTTAGGCAAGGTCTATCGGCCCGTCGTGATGACGCGCCCGTCCCGTTGAAGGAGCCTTCTCTATGCCCCGACCCACAACTGCCGCCGTCCGCCTACTCACCAGCGCGCGTGAGCCTGTCCGGCTTTGCGCCACAACTAACATCGACGTCGACACCGGTGGTCTTCAGACCATCGACGGCGTGCTGACAGAGGTCGGCGACCGCATTCTCCTGACCGGTCAGACCGATGGTTCTGAGAACGGCATCCGCACCGCCAGCACCGGGCAGTGGTATCGTGCGTCCGACGCGCGCACCGCCCGCACTATCCAAAAAGGTACGACCGCCTACGTCCAGGAGGGGACGGCAAACGCCGGGAAGACGTTCACCTTCAACACGCTCGACCCGGTGGTTGGCGACACCAACTTGGGCATCACTGCTGATGAAACACCGATCGCTGCCGACGTGCTCACGACGCGCGGTGACCTCCTATTCCGGAATGCAACTGAGCCGGCGCGCTTAGCCGCGTCCACCGCGGGCTACCTGTTGCAGACCAATGGCGCTGAGACTGACCCGTCTTGGGCTGGTTTCCTTCAGGCCGGCACCAGTGCCGTTACGCGCACATGGCAGGACAAGGCGCGCGAGCGCATCAGCGTCAAGGACTTCGGCGCTGTCGGGAATGGCGTGACCGATGACACGGCGGCCATTCAGGCAGCGGAAACTTATCGCGCGACGGTCGGTGGTGAATTGGTTTTCCCGCCCGGCACCTACCAGATCAGCGCGGCAAGCATCACTGTCAACCGCGCGAATGGCGGCGCTTGGCGCGGGATCGGTGAAGCCATGCTCCGCGCTTCGGCAAACACAACGTTCCTGTGTATCCTGACGGGCGCGGTCGCTGGAACGACTAATAAGCCATTCCTGATAACCGGCATTCACTTCCACGGTGGTGGTTTTACTGCGTGCCGAGGCGTTCACGAAACTACCCCATATGGGACGACCATCGAAAACTGCACCTTCACGCAGATGGCGTTTTGCGCGTCCTTCGTCGGCGGTTCTGTTTTGGCAACGCAGACCGGATGGATCCAGATCAGCAACGTCCGCCAGTATGGCGGTGGATCATGGGCCTTCTACGGCTTCGATGACACGAAGTACCTATTCCATATCGAGATGAACAACATTCATCAGGTGGGAACGAGTAGCGCCGCCAATTGGGAGAATGACTTTTGGATTGAGGGTCGCCGCGCCGTTGGCCTGTCGATCAACAATTGCTGGTCCGGTTCCCTTGATGGTGGAGCCGCTGGCCTCCGCCTCCGTGGTGATTGCCAGGGTGTGTTCGTAACGAACTCAACGTTTGTCTGGCCGACAATCGGCATCCAGGCCCTTACCTGGACCGATACGCTCAAGCCGGCCTATGTCTACATGTCGAATATCGGTGTTGATCAGCACACAGTTAGCGGAGCCGAGATCGAGGGCCGGACGTGGTTCATCACGAATGCGAATTTTGCAAATGGCTACGTTCATACCAACACCGGCCAAGCGTGCCTGATCAAGTCGACATGCACCGACATCGTGGTCCAAAATGCGCTCTTCGCCTACGATCAGAAGTCAGGTCTCGTGGTGCAAAACGGCGCCAAGAAAGTCCGCGTCGGGAACTACACGGCCGAGAACAACAACCAGGTTGCCGGCGCGTTCTATGACGTCGATCTGGGCGCATCCCCCTATGCCGACGTTCGGCTATTCGGTAAAAACGTTCTCGGCACGGCAGGCGTCAACGCCACCGGCCAGCGCCTTATCAATGGTGTCACTTCCGACGCCGTTTCGGTGAACGTCACGCCGGCCTCGACAACCGCCGTCACGACCGCCGAAGATCTGATGACCTACAGCATCCCCGCTGCTGCGCTCAAGGTTGGTCAGCGCGTTCGCATCAGGTCCTGGGGCACGACTGCCGCCAATGCCAACACCAAGACCGGCCGGCTCTGGTTCGGCGCGACCAACATGGGCGGCTGGTCTACGACGCTCAACGCCATCGGTTGGGAGGTGAGCTCCGAGGTGCTCGTGACTGGCGCTTCGGCGGAGACCTACAGGCGCACGACAGTCGGAGGAAGCAGCATCTCGCAGGTCGTAGGCGGCACAGGTGCCGAGGCCACCAGCGGAGCAATCGTCATCAAGTTCCAAGGGCAGAACGGCGTCGCGAGCGCTGGCGATATCACCTGCCAGGGCTTGACGGTCGAGATAGTGGACTAGGCCACTTTGGGCGCGGGCCTCGGCGCTGCAAGCAGGCGCCGGGTCTTCTCGCCCATGGCCATGCCCGGGACTTCGACAGCAAGGTGAGTGATCCACGCGAGGGCGATGGCTATGGCGATCGACGTGACGCTGTAGACTGCAAAGAGCGAAAAGGGGTTGAGGTCTAGCGACCTTACCCCGAGCTTTGCGACGATCAGCGCGCCCGCGAGGTGAAGTAGGTAAAACGGGTAGCTGATCCGCCCGAGGAAATGGGCGAAGCGATTCGCCGTCAGCCAGATCGAATTGCGTGAAATGTAGGCAACTACACAAACCGCTCCCGCCATCTGCCAACAACGCATTGCAAAGCCCTGGCCGAGCATGAAGTCAGCCGTCATTAGGGCGACAAGCCCGAGCACAGCGGCAACGCGGGTGATCACGGTCGCCGGCAGATCGTCGATGATCGCGCCAAGGGCGAAGGCGCTCATGAACAGCGGAACCGGGCGATGGTCGAAGTAGGAAACTGCGATTGTGGCGGCTACAAAGGCATAGAAGAGTGCCGGGTGTATTCGCCTGCCTGTCGCTGCGGCGTAGACCCAAATGCTTCCCCATACCTCGATCTGCAGTGTCCACAGCACACCGTTTAGAGAGGTGTCGTACAAGATCGACGCGCCGAGGATCTGCGACCATGTGCTTGCCGGCGTCAGATAGCCAATGATGAGTGCTGAGGCGGCCGCCACCGGGAAAAGGCGGAAAGTTCTTCGGACGATGTAGGTCACAATGCCATCGTCTCGGCTCCTAAGCGACCGGGAAAGCACCAGACCCGACAGAACAAAGAACACGATAACCGCAGCGTCGGCATGAAAGACGATGTGCAGGAGCCGAAAAACGCCATCCTGCAGCATCGCGTCCGGTGCTGTTTCGATCGTCATACGCAACGCTGGGCCAACGCTACCTATAGCGGTAGCGCAATGCCCGACCGCCACGCTGAGCGCTGCCAGCCCGCGAAGCGCGTCCAGATCGTAATTTCGCTGCGCCGCCATTAACTGGCTTGAGCCTGAGCTACGGGAGTAACCAAATATGCCCATTTGGCGATTGGCCGCCAGTATCTCACATAGAGCCATTGCTCCAGGCGGCCAAACATCAAGCCGCCTCCCAGCCCTGCGCACAGCATAGTGACCACCATCGCCCAAAGCGGCCAGCCTGGCGCCAAGGTATAGATCGCGGAGATGATCGACAGATGGGCGAGATAGAGCCCGTAGGAATAGTCCCCTGCCTTTGCCAACCATTTCGGCACTAAGCCGGCTTCGATTTTGAGGGCGACGAATACCGCCGAAGCACTCAGGACAGCGAGCCCGAGGTAAGTTCCGCTCCAGGCATTTGCGTACACACTCATGATCGAAGTCAGCACCAGCATGATAAAAAACGGTCGCCAGTCCTTTGTCATCATGCCCGACGCCATCACATAGCCGGTGACGAAAAATAAATTCACTCCGACAAGCGGCATCTGTGTGGCAGTTGGGTTTGCAACGGGCACCGCCACTCTCGCAGCGCCTGCAGCCAGGATGACTACAGCCCAACCGACAGCCAGCCACATCCTCTGCTGGTGAGAAGTCCGGCAAAGCATGGCCAGCCAAAGCAGGAAATAGAACTGCATCTCGTAAATCAGCGTCCAATAGGGGATATTGAACGTGGAATTGAGATCACCGGTCGGAAGCAGAAGCAGGGAAGCATCCGGTCCGACGTGGGGGCGTGTCCCTGCGATCCACAGTACGACATAGGCGAAGACGAGGGCGAGGAAGAAGGCAGGGTATATTCGTGTCAGGCGCGCAAGAGCAAAGGCCGTCGGCCCTTCCTTCGACACCAGTGCCATGACTGCGCCGGAAATGACGAAGAAGATGAAAACACCAGTGGTGCCAAGCTGGAGATGCCGAAAGCCGAGCGTATCAGATCCTGTCGCAAGGCCGGAAAAATAGCCCACATGTTGAATCACAACCAATAGGGCAGCGATAGCTCGTAAAGCCTGCAGACCGGTGTAACGTTGCTCTTTGTTGTTGCCTCCCATCTTTTGCCGATACCACAGAGAAACGCCTGTAGCCAGCAGCCAAGGGTAGTAGCTAGGCCTTATCGACAAGTGGATTCTTCCGCTTTGGCGCGACGTAGCTCTCGACCAGGCGAACATGCTCGACGTCGACAGTCACCAACGGCCGGAGGCTGACGGTTACCTTGTCCCCGTCGATGTGTGTGACAGGGCCGATCAATTCCATATGCTGGCCAATCACAGCCTTCGAAGTCGAATCGACCACCGAATGCGGAAAGTCATAGGACGGGATTGTCACGCTTATGCGATCGGGCGTCACCCGACCGCGCACAACCGCGGTGACGGCGACCTCATCGCCAACTTTGATATTACCCCGAGCCATGTCTAAGATTCTGGAGCAGCGGGAGCTCGCGTCAAGATGAGCGGCTGGCAAGCTTATGTCGTTAGCGCCCCGTGCAGCCATGTAAGGAATTCCGGCACATTCGCCAAGCCTGCCTTGACCGATTCGAGCGTTAAGGCCTTTGTCGCCTCGGCCGGCAACGCCTTGATCTGGTCGACAAGTTTTGTTCGAACACTGGCCGGTGCATCCGATTTTTCGATCCGGTCGATAAGGAGAGCTTTGATCGTGTCCTCGTGAAGACGGATCGTCACAACCCCAAGGATAGCCGACAAGCCGCCATCGTCCGCAAGGAAATCCATGCCAGCAGCAGTGATGCGTGACCCTGTTGGAGAGGCAGGCGAATTAAGGGTCCGCGTCCATTTGGCGTCCGCCAAGCCGTGCTCGCAAAGGTAGTGGAGATTTGCCGCGAAAGTCGCTCTGTCGACCGCTTCAATCCCCGCAGAATTCCGGAGTGGCTCTGGATAAACTTCGGCCATTGCTCGCAGCATCGTCTGCTGCAGGTCGCCGTCGAGCCTCATCGCGTCATTCCCCCTCACCAAAAACGAGCATCGCGCGCAAGCTTCGCCCCCGCAAGGGCGCGCTTGAATTTTTAAGGATGTAGGCGCATCATCGTCCGTGGGTGTGAGAACCCGGACTGCGATCGACCGGTGGAGCCTTGGCGGGCTCGGTCTCTCTTGGCAGAAAGACCCCGGTTTAAAGTTTCCAGAACTCTGGAAACAACGGACGTGCTTGGCGGCACGGCTCCGAACCCGACCTTTATGGCCGGGGGCGAGCGTGCTGTCCAGAGGGAAACCTTAAAAGCGTTCGACCTGTCTCGCGGCAGGTTCTCACCCCCCGGCTATCGGTCCGCCACCGATGATTGGCAAAACCGCCAACGTTGGCGCTTTTGCCGCCGGCTGTGAGAGGCCGGTTTCAAACCGCGAGTGATAGACAATGACCACCATCCATCAACCTGAAATGCGCCGTGAAGACGGGGCGATCTTCCTCACCGTGGCGGAAAACGACCGCCTGGCTATAGCGACCTCGATCGAGCGGCTGATTGACTTGCTCGATGCCATGCAGCCGGATCCTGACCTCGAGGACGACGCCGACGACGAGCCATCGTTAGGGTCGCTGTCGCTCGGCTCATATCAAGCCGGCACGACGGACGACCGGGAAGGCGACGACAGCGACTATGAAGATGGCGGCGACGACGAGGACAGCGACCCGGGCGAGGATAGCGACCCGCTGGAACCGTCACTGTGCGGCACCGCCATATACAACCCGACGACTGGCGCGCTGGAGAACGACCTTGAAGGCGAAGGCGACGGATTCAGCATGAGAGCCGACGATGAATACGAACTCGGCTGGACCGAGCACATTGACCAGCGTCTTGCCGGCAAAGTGCAGGAAGGCACATGGAACCATCCCGAAGGCGAGCCCGATCTCGGATGGACCGGCATTGCTACCGGCTGGCGCGAAGGCGATCCGGTCGATGCGATCGAGCCGAACGGCGACGAACTGGACTTCAATGGCGATGAGGGAGATTACGACGGCGGCGAGAATGACCCTCCCGGCTTCATCTGGGGCGGTGGTGAAGGCGGCGGCCGAGCGCACGAGAATGCGTGACATCTTCCAGAAGGTGGCTCGCTGACGAATATGGCCCGCTGCCTCACGGTCGCGGGCCATTTGCGAGCCAAGCGCAACATTCCGTTTCCCGAAACCATGAGCTCCCCTGTTGGCTGGCTTATTTTGTCGCTTCGGCATCGCCGTAGCTAATCGCCAAAGCTTCCAGTTCTTGAGCAAATAATCTGCAGTCTTCCGCGACGAGTGTTCCCAGTTCAATCTCTTGGCGTAGCAAGCTTGCGATCTGGTTTGCGGAGTCGGCATTGTTCTGTTTGACCAAGGCGGTGCTGAAGACGCCGCGACTCGTCCTAAACGCAGCGTTACGCTCTGCGATCCGAAGCAGCAACGCGGCGGCGGGAGGACCAAGCAGCGGTCGCAACGCTCTCATTTCCTCAGCTGCAAAGGCATGTTCAATCGCATCAATCTGGGTCTCGAATGGTGTGACGGCGCCGGCCGGCATCTGTCGTTTCTCGTAGTTTCGTAGTGCAGTGAGGAGACCCTCGGACACTCTCAGAAACGTAGGGGTAAGGATCGTGTGGGCTCGTAGGACGACCAAGGTTTCGGTCCGCATACTCATTCGGATAAGGTGTTCATGCCGTCTTTGCTGGCCTGCATCAGACACCTGCATCTGACGTATGGTCACAGCGGCGGCGACGACGGCGAGAATACCGGCAATTAGGGTCTGCCAATGCTCTAGCCACGTTTCGACGCCAGGGAAATCAACCAGCGCCAAGCCGACGAACACTCCAAAGAGAGCCGCGACAACGTTGCTCGCGGCGACCAGCCATTTATCAGCGGACATCAAGTGGCAAGGCTTTCATTTCGGGTGCGGAATGATTTCAATAACACGCCTTGGCGCCTTCGACGGTCTCGACCCGAGCGATGCAGTCAGACATGCGTTGCGCCTTTGCCTGGGCGGCCTCCAACTCTGCAACCGCTGAAGCCTTTTCAGATTGAGCTTCTTCATAGGCCGAGTTCAACGTGTTGAACTTGTCGACGAGGTCGTTGTATTTTCTCAGCTGGGTATCGTAGGCGTCGATCGCGACGTCGAATTTCGATTTGCAGACGAAGCCCTTGTAGTCGCACGTGTAAGAATCGAAGCAGACCGAATCCTTGGCCACGCACATGGCGCTGCTCTTGCAGACGACTGCGCCGTAATCCAAGCAGGCCGGCTCGCCAAATGAGCATGAGAACGATTGGCCGGCCGCGGCGGGCATGGCCCAAAGGCAGAGCACCAACATCGCGAGGAACGGCTTCGGCCAGCCCATGATCCCCTCCCAAGGCCAAGACCGCGGGATAATCGCAGGATGCGAAGCAAACGCAAGCTGGCCTCACGGCGGGCTTTTCTCAGCCTCCTCGGCCGCCTTGATGCCACGGTCAATTTTTGCCGTGAGCACGAACAGAAAGTTCCCAAGCGCTTCCGCAAACTCCACCGACTGTTTTGTTTCGTCGGCCGAAACGTGCGGACTTTTCTCATCCGCATGCCTCGGGCGATTCGACCCGAGCCTGACCGAATGCGCCCATGTAGCCATCCCGTCGGTCAAAAGGTTTTGCTCCAGCGCTTGGCGCAACCGTGTACATTCGCCCACCTCCGTCATGACGCATCGTCACAGTCGTAACGCCTGAGCAAGTGTTGCAACGGTACGCGGCCCAAGCCTCTTCGGCTGCTCTTGTCCAAGTGTCGGTCCATATGCGGTTAAGATTGGGGCTGGCAATCGCGCAGTGCGGGCAGCGCCCAACGTCAAAAAGCTTCTCGCCTGGAACAAGAGTCCCGCCATTATTTGTGGCGACTGCGTATGCCAACGTCTCCTCCGCGTACAGATGACTTTCCGAAATTGGCCAAACGTTGGACAGTCCAAGGCGAGTCTTTGGCTAAGTGCTTGAAATGTCTGGTACGCCCAAGGGGAATCGAACCCCTGTTACCGCCGTGAAAGGGCGGTGTCCTAACCGCTAGACGATGGGCGCGCTCAGACGAAGCGGCTTATAATTGCGTTGTTGCCAACCGGCAACCCATCAGCCGCCAGATGCGGAAACTTTTTTCAAGAGGGGCAAGAAAAGCCAGTTTGGTGAGCCAGCGCAGGTTTCTGGCCTCGCGTCGTTGCACATCTTTGGATGAACGCGCCGCGCAGTCGTCATCCTATGGTCTGCGCTGCGTCGCTGCGCGCCTTGCTTCGCCATAGGATGACGAAGTCGCGGGTGCCTCGGCTAATCTCGAACGTCGCTGATAGCTAATCGGAAAAAACGGCGGGCTGCTAACAGCCCCTCGGCCCGTTTGCCGAATGGGGATGCTACCCCCGCCGGCGGCAGCGCCAATTCCAGTCGCGCTCGGGGCCGACGTCGACGTGAACGGATTCGGTATGGCAGTAGGTGCCGACGCCGCCGCGGCCGGGCATGGTTCGGATGTAGCTCGCCAGTTCCCATTTGGAGACGCCGGGAACCTGGATGTCGGCGGCGGCGCAATACATGTGCAGCGAATTCTTGGCGCCGTTGGCGCGGCGGTTGCGGGCCGGGTCGCGGTAGCCTGATGTGACCATCATCTTGCGGCCGTAATGGCCTTCGATGGTCTTCAGCACCCGCACCAGCGACGGCTTCAGGCAGGCGACGTCGACGCTCTCGTTTTGCTTCAACAGGCCGTTGGGCGCCAACCGGGCGAGGCCGGCGGCGGAAGCCACCTGATAGGCGCCGCCCGAACCCTCGTCCTCGTTCAGGTCGACGTCGCTTTCATCGTCGAGGCCGGATTTGCGCTTGATCTCGAACAGCGCCGTCTGGCGCACGCCGGGCAGCGCATCGCTGCCGGTGATGTGGTTGCTCTCGTTGCCAAGCGAGGCAAGCTGCAAGGGCTTGTCGGCCGAACTGGCTGAGGCCAACGTGATGATCGGCTTTGCCGGGGCGGCCTTCTGGGCAGCAACCGCAGGCTGTTCGCCCGAGCGCGAGTTGACCAGCGGAGCAGGTGCCGCCGAGGTTGGCGTGGTGCTGAACAGTGAGGCCAGGAAGCCCTTCTTCGGCGTGTCGATCTGCTGGGGCGCGGCGGTCACGTAGACCTCGTTGGTCGCGGGTGCCGCTGCCGTCGCTTTCGGTGCGGTCACGCCGGCATCGGCGGCGGCGATCTTCTGCGCCACGGCGTCCGTTGCGGCCGCGGTCTGTGCTGACTGCTGCAGCGACTGCGGCGTCTGGCCGACAATGGTTTCGGAGCCGGCGGGAACATTGACCGGGAAGCCGGTGCCGGGCTTGGCCACCGGCACATAGGCGACCTGCTCGGGCAGTGTCGCATCGCCCGCTGCCGTCATCATCATCTGCGGCCCGGTGGATGTGACCTGCACGGTCGAATCGCCCGGCGCCGCAGGGCTGGCGCCGGAAGCCGCGGCGATGTCAGAAGCGGTCGCGTTGTAGCCAGGCATGCCGACGGACATTGTGGGGTCGCCAGCGGAGGTGCAGGACGCCAGAAGCACGGAGAAAAGCGCTGCCGCTATAGTGCGACCTTCTCTCCCCGCGAGACGCGATCCTACTGATTTCAAAACTAAATTCCCCCTCGGTGTCCGGTCGGCCTGCTATTGGTGCGGCGTGGAAACGTTCACATCCAATAACCTTGTGTTCCCAAACCGGAAACGAGACTTGTGTCAATTCTGCAAGCCTCTGAATTATTTGCTCGTTGGAGGCCAATTGAGGCTTCTTGAAGGTTGACGACACCATTTCGCCCCGTTTTGCCGGCTCGTCAACTCACCAGACATTACATTCCGTTACACACAGGCACCTGCAAAAGGTGCCGGCCGTTACACACGCACCTTCACATAGGTGCCGGGGGCATCACCCAGGGTTTTCATGTGCTTGCCCGGTTTGCGGGCCGGAACGAGGGTGTCGTCCTGGGTTTCGATCCAGTGCTGCCAGTGCGTCCACCAGGAGCCGGGATGCTCCACCGCCGAGGCGAGCCACTGGCCAAAATCGCCCGTCGGTTTGCCGCCGGTCCAGTACTGGTATTTCTTGGCTGCCGGCGGGTTGACGACACCGGCAATGTGGCCGGAACCAGCCATCACAAACTCGACCTCACCGCCGAAATATTGCGAGCCGAGAAACACGGAAAGGGCCGGCGCGATGTGATCTTCCTTCGACGCCAGGTTGTAAACCGGGATGGTGACGTCGGCCAGCGACAAAGTGCGGCCGGCGAGTTCCATCACGCCACGCGTCAGATTGTTCTCGAGATAACAGTTGCGCAGGTAGAAGGAGTGGTTGGCGGCCGCCATGCGGGTGGAATCGGCGTTCCAGTAGAGCAGGTCGAAGGGAAGGGGATCCTTGCCGCGCATGTAGTTGTTGATGACATAAGGCCAGATCAGGTCGCCCGAGCGCAGCATGTTGAAGGCGGTCGCCATCTTGGTGCCGTCGAGGTAGCCCTTTTCGTTCATCGATTTCTCGACCGCTGCCACCTGGTCCTCGTCGACGAAGACTTTCAGGTCGCCGGCATGGGTGAAGTCGACCTGCGTGGTGAAGAAGGTCGCCGATTTGATGCGGTTGTCGCCTTCCTGTGCCAGCAGTGCGAGTGCGGCCGCCAGCAGCGTGCCGCCGACGCAATAGCCGATGGCGTTGACCTCTTTCTCGCCGGTCGCCTTCTCGATCGTGTCGAGGCCGTATTGCAGGCCCTCCCGTATGTAAGCTTCCCAGCCCTTGGCGCCGTGCCGCTCGTCGGGATTGATCCAGGAGATGACGAACACGGTATGGCCTTGCTCGATCGCCCAGCGGATGAAGGACTTTTGCGGGTTGAGATCGAGGATGTAGAACTTGTTGATCCAGGGCGGGCAGATCAGCAGCGGGCGCTTGAGCACCGTCTCCGTCGTCGGATCGTACTGGATGATTTCGGCGACATCGCTGCGGCCGACCACCTTGCCGGGAGATGTCGCGACGTTCTTGCCGATCTCGAAGGGCGAATAGTCAGCTTGTCTCAGCTTCAGGTCGCCCTTGCCGGCGGCGATGTCTTCGGCCAGCATCTTCATGCCGCGCACCAGGTTTTCTCCATTCGAGGCGACGGTTTCTCGAAACAGCTCCGGATTGGTCAGGATGAAGTTCGACGGCGAGATGGCATTGGACACCTGCTTGACGTAGAAGCTCGCCTTGTGGCGGGTGTGGTCGTCGAGGCCTTCGGCGTGCTCGACCAGGTCGGCCGCCCAGCGCGAGGTGACGAGATAGGCCTGTTTGAGGAAATCGAAGAAAGCGTTGCGACCCCATTCGGGGTCTTGAAAACGCTTGTCGCCGCGCTCGGGCTTGACCGCATCGTCCGGCGCTTCAGCATTCGGGCTAACCTTCTGGATGGCGTTGCCCCAGACCGTCATGTAGCCGGAGAACAGTCGCGTCTGCGCTTCCAGCGCGCGTTGCGGGTCGGCCAGCCAATATTCGCTGAGCTTGGAAAAGGTTTTGACCATGTCGACCACGGGTTCGGCGACATGATCGCGCACCTCGCCTTTTTCGCGCGGCTCGGCCCAGGCGGAGGCGGCTTTGCCGGCCTGTTCGACCATACGCGCCATGTTCAACGCGAAGCGTTCCGGGTCTTTCACCAGATATTGCTCGACGGTCGAAGATTGATCATCTTCCGCTTTGCTCGAATCAGGTGTTTTGGACATGGCTCGCGGGGTTCCTCCCGAGGCGTTTTCTTGACATATTATCATGGGACATCTGACCGGGTCCAATGCGCTGTACCCCGGCTGCCAGGAAAACAATATGACGATTAACACCGGCGAGACCATTTTTTCGGGGGCAGGCCGCTTTTGCCGCATCGCGGTTGCAATCGCCTGTCTGGCGCCAGGGCTGCTGGCGGCAAGTGGCTGCACGAGCGCCAACACCGGCAACGGGATGAATGTCGGCCTGACCCAGGGCGCGCAGGACACCGGCTCTTATCCCAATCTCAACATCCCACCCCAGGTGGCGGCAAAGCAACTCACCCCTGAGGAGACGCAGGCCAAGCTTGCCCAGTTGAAGGGCGAACAGCAGGGGCAAGTGGCCAAGGGCGGCGGCGGCGGCGGCGGTGCCCCGTCCACCAGCCCGGCGGCGCTGAATTCGCTGGCGAAGAACCATGGCAAGGACACGCTGAAGCAGATCGAAGCCAAATGCGATCCCGCCCTCGACCCTACCTGCAAATAAGGCTATATCGCGCGCCGAAAGCGGTCTTTGCCAAGGGCGCCTAGCCAAGCCAACTGTGCTGAAGCCAATCTTAAATCGTCTGGAACTGACATGGAAGAATTTCACAAGGTCCGCCGGCTTCCGCCCTACGTGTTCGAGCAGGTCAACCGGCTGAAGGCCAGCGCCCGTTCGCGGGGCGCTGACATTGTCGACCTTGGCATGGGCAATCCCGACCTGCCGACTCCGAAGGCGATCGTCGACAAATTGTGCGAAGTGGTGCGCGATCCGCGCACGCATCGCTATTCCTCCTCGCGCGGCATCCCAGGTCTGCGCCGCGCCCAGGCCGCCTATTATCAGCGCCGTTTCGGCGTGAAGCTCAATCCCGACACGCAGGTGGTGGCGACGCTCGGTTCGAAGGAAGGCTTCGCCAATATGGCGCAGGCGATCACCGCGCCGGGCGACGTGATCCTGTGCCCCAACCCGACCTATCCGATCCATGCTTTCGGCTTCATCATGTCGGGCGGCGTCATCCGTTCGCTGCAGGTCGAGCCGGATGACGGCTTCATCCCGGCGCTCGAGCGCGGTGTCCGTCATTCGATCCCGAAGCCACTGGCATTGATCCTCAACTATCCGTCGAACCCGACGGCGCTGGTCGCCTCGCTCGATTTCTACAAGGACGTGGTCGCCTTCGCCAAGAAGAACGACATCATCATCCTGTCGGACCTTGCCTATTCGGAGATATATTTCGACGGCAATCCGCCGCCTTCGGTGCTGCAAGTGCCGGGCGCCATCGATGTCTGCGTCGAGTTCACCTCGATGTCGAAGACCTTCTCCATGCCCGGCTGGCGCATGGGCTTTGCCGTCGGCAATGAGCGGCTGATCTCGGCGTTGACGCGGGTGAAGTCCTATCTCGACTACGGCGCCTTCACGCCGATCCAGGTGGCGGCGGCGCATGCGCTGAATGGCGACGGCGCCGACATCGCCGAAGTGCGCGAGGTCTATTTGAAGCGCCGCGACGTCATGGTCGACGCCTTCAGCCGCGCCGGCTGGACCATTCCGGCACCGGCTGCCTCGATGTTCGCCTGGGCGCCGATCCCGGAGCCGTTCAAGCATCTCGGCTCGCTTGAGTTTTCCAAGCTCCTGATCGAGCACGCCGACGTGGCGGTGGCGCCGGGCATCGGCTTTGGCGAGCATGGCGACGATCATGTTCGCATCGCGCTGGTCGAGAACGAGCACCGGATCCGGCAGGCGGCGCGCAACATCAAGCGCTTCCTGGCGTCCAGCGCCAAGCAGCCGAACAATGTGGTGCCGCTCGCCGCGCATCGCTAAAGTCGACGCACATCTTATTCGAGTAGATTTTTTGAGGGGCGTCGCCGGGCATGGCTGAAGCGTTGCGTGTTGGAATTGCCGGTCTGGGTACTGTCGGTGCCTCGGTGGCGCGCGTGCTGCGCGACAAGGCAGCGGAACTGACGCGCCAGTGCGGACGCGATGTCATCGTCGCGGCCGTTTCCGCGCGTGATCCCAAGCGCGACCGTGGCGTCGACCTCAGCGCCGCCAAATGGTTCGACGATCCGATCAAGATGGCGCAGGCCGCCGATATCGACGTCTTCGTCGAACTGATCGGCGGCGATGAAGGGGCAGCGCGCGCGTCGGTCAAGGCAGCACTTGAAGCCGGACGTCATGTCGTCACCGCCAACAAGGCGCTGTTGGCCAAGCACGGCGTGGCGCTTGCCGAAATCGCCGAGAAGAAGGGCGTGCTGCTCAACTACGAGGCGGCAGTTGCCGGCGGCATCCCGGTCATCAAGACGATGCGCGAGGCGATGGCCGGCAATTCGGTCACCCGCGTCTTCGGCATCCTCAACGGCACCTGCAACTACATCCTGACCCGCATGGAGGCCGAGGGCATCTCCTTCGACGAGTGCCTGAAGGACGCGCAACGGCTGGGTTATGCAGAGGCCGACCCGACTTTCGATATCGAGGGCCATGACACGGCGCATAAATTGTCGATCCTGACCAGCCTGGCCTTCGGCACCAGGATCGCCGCCAACGACATCTACATGGAAGGCATTTCCAATATCAGCCAGGCCGATATCCGCGCCGCGGGCGACCTTGGCTACCGGATAAAACTGCTCGGTGTCGCGCAGCGCACCGACAGCGGCATCGAGCAGCGTGTGCACCCGACCATGGTGCCGACCGCGTCGGTGATCGCACAGGTGCATGGCGTGACCAATGCAGTGGCCATCGAAACCGACATTTTGGGCGAACTGCTGCTCTCCGGCCCCGGCGCCGGCGGCAACGCCACCGCATCGGCAGTGGTCGGCGATATCGCCGACATCGCAAAGAGCCGGCCGGGCTTCCAGCACGGTCCGGTGTTCGGCCTGCCGGCCAAGGAACTGCGCCCCTACAAGAAGGCGCAGATGCGCAGCCATGCCGGCGGCTATTTCATCCGGCTGACCGTGCACGACCGCATCGGCGTCTTCGCCGCGATCGCAAAGCGCATGGCGGACAACGACATTTCGCTGGAATCGATCGTCCAGCATGCCGTCAGCGGCGAGACGGACGCGCAAAAGACGGTGATCCTGGTCACCCACGAGACGACGGAAGCAGCGGTGCGCAAGGCTGTCGACGGCATCACCAAGGACGGCCACCTCACAGACAAGCCGCAGGTTATCCGCATCGAGCGTGCGGGCTAGGCCAAGTCATTTTTCTCCTTTAACCGATTGATACTGCTGCTGAAAAGTGGTTCAGACGCCATAATGCTCTATCTCTTTGATTTGGAGCCGGATTGAGATTTCAGGTCGAACCCACCAATCATCATCGGGCTCTGGCGGAGGCGTGAGCCGCGAGATCAAGGCGCGTCACCAGGATGTGGAAAAGTTTTGAGACTTTCCTGTTTAGCCGTCGCATATTGCCGGAAATGACAATCTATAGATTACGCCTCCTATGACGGGCGACAAACGCTTCTTCCTCGATGTCAGGCAGTCGGCGACCGGTGTTTCCTGGGAACACCGGTTGAGCGAGCGGCAGGACATGACTGCGCTCGCCATAGCGCAGGGCCACGGCGTGCCCGACATTGTGGCGCGCGTGCTCGCCGGGCGCGGCGTCACCGCGGACCAGGCCGAGCGCTTCCTCGATCCGACGATCCGCAATCTGTTGCCGGATCCGGCTTCGCTGACCGACATGGGCAAGGCTGCGACCCGCATCGCCGAAGCGGTCATGGCCAAGGAGAAGGTGGCAATCTTCGGCGACTACGATGTCGACGGCGCCGCCTCTTCGGCGTTGCTCAAACGCTTCCTGACGCATTTCTTGGTGCCTTCGGAGATCTACATTCCCGACCGCATCTTCGAGGGCTACGGCCCCAATCCGGAGGCTATGCGCGAACTGGTCTCGCGCGGCGCGACGCTGATCGTCACCGTCGATTGCGGCACCAACAGCGCTGTCTCCATTGATGCCGCCAAGGCCGCAGGCGCCGATGTGGTGGTGCTCGACCACCATCAGGTCGGCGGCCCGCTGCCGGAGGCGACCGCGGTCGTCAATCCCAATCGCGAGGACGACCTTTCCGGGCAAGGCCATTTGTGCGCCGCCGGTGTCGTCTTCCTCACTCTGGTGCAGACGGCGAGGGTCCTGCGCAGCCGATTGCCCGACGCAGCGCCACCGGACCTGTTGTCGTTGCTCGACTTGGCGGCGCTGGCCACGGTTTGCGATGTGGTGCCGCTCATCGGCGTGAACCGCGCTTTCGTCGTCAAGGGACTACAGATGGCGCGGCAGCAGAAGAATGAGGGGCTCGCCACACTGGCGCGGGTGTCCCGCATTGGTGAGCCGATAAGCACCTTTCATCTCGCCTATCTGATTGGGCCGCGCATCAATGCCGGCGGCCGCATCGGCGATGCAGCACTTGGCAGCCGGCTGCTCGCCACCGACGATCCGGTTGAGGCCAGGACCATTGCCGAGACACTCGACCGGCTCAACCAGGAACGCCAGCAGATGGAGCTGGAGATGCTGGCAGCGGCGCGCGCGGAGGCTGACGCCGAACTTGCCGGCGGCAACGGGCCGGCCATCATCGTCACCGCCAGCACCAATTGGCATCCCGGCATTGTCGGCTTGATCGCCTCGCGGCTGAAGGACCATGCGCGGCGGCCGGCCTTCGCCATCGCCTTCAACGCCAATGGCATCGGCACCGGCTCCGGCCGTTCGGTGTCGGGCTTCGATCTCGGACGGCTGGTGCGCGCAGCCGCCGATGCCGGGCTGATCGTCAAGGGCGGCGGCCACGGCATGGCCGCCGGCATCACGGTGGAACGCGCCAAGCTCGGCGAACTCCGTGCTTTCTTCGAGGAGCGCGCGGCGGCCGAAGTGTTCCGGCTCCAGGACGAAGAAAGTCTGGCCGTCGACGGCGCGCTCGCCGCCGAGGGCGCGACGATTGCTTTGCTCGATGCACTGGAAAAGGCCGGGCCTTTCGGCGCCGGTCATGTCGCGCCGGTGTTCGCGCTGCCGCGCCATCGGCTGGCCGACGCGCGGGCCGTCGGCACCAACCACATCCGGGCTGATCTGCAGTCGGAAAGCGGCGGCCGCATCCAGGGCATCGCCTTTCGATCCGTCGATACCGCGCTGGGCGAATTCCTGTTCAAGAACAGGGGCAACACGATCCATGTAGCCGGCTCGCTGTCGGGGAATTATTGGAACGGCAACCGCACGGTGCAGTTCCGCATCACCGATGCGGCCAAAGCCTGACATTGCCGAACTGGTTTAAGCGAGAACCGTCTGCAGCCGCTTCAACTCGCTGATCTGCGCCATCGTCGCCTGGTAACCGACGCTGATCGCCTCATCCGCGCGGTGGAATTCGGTCAAGCCGATATGGCTGAGTTTCGGTTGGAGCGACATGTCGGGCGGATCGCCCGCTAGCCTTGCGCGTGAAATCCGGTCCTGGATGATGTTGAAGGCTTCGACCATGACGCCGGTGATGCCGAGACGGCTCTGGTGCGGCTGGTGGTCGGGGCTGGCCTGGCCTGGCCGGGGCGCGTCCTTCTCGATGAGCAGTTCGCCGGC
The DNA here is from genome assembly GCF_040318615.1 of Mesorhizobium sp. M1078. Classification (NCBI taxonomy): domain Bacteria; kingdom Pseudomonadati; phylum Pseudomonadota; class Alphaproteobacteria; order Hyphomicrobiales; family Phyllobacteriaceae; genus Mesorhizobium; species Mesorhizobium sp. M1078. Next base: position 425,504 of record NZ_JAMYMP010000002.1, on the reverse strand, counting down.
GCTGTGCTTGATGACGGCGGCGCGGCCGAACAGATCGTAGTGAAGGTTGACCGCGACGACCAGCGGCTGCTCGTAGGCGCGGCAGACCGAAACCGGAACCGGGTTGACCAGCGCGCCGTCGACCAGAATGCGGCCGTTGCAATTCACCGGTTCGAACACGCCGGGCAGCGCATAGGAAGCCCGCATCGCGGTGATCAGCGAACCGCTGGACAGCCAGATCTCATGGCCGGTGCGAATTTCGGCGCCAACGGCGACGAAGGGTTTCGTCAGATCCTCGAAGCGGATGCCTGCCATGTGCTCGCGCAGCCTGACGTCCAGTTTCATGCCGCCGAACAGGCCGCTGCCGCGCAGATTGAGATCGAGCAGGCCGAAGATGCGCCGCTTGGTCAGGCTGCGGGCGAACTCCTCGAGTTCGTCCAGCTTGCCGGCCAGATAGCAGCCGCCAACCAGCGCGCCGATCGAGGTGCCGGCGATCATCGAGACTTCGATGCCGGCTTCGTCGAGCGCGCGCAGCACGCCAATGTGCGCCCAGCCGCGTGCGCAGCCGCCGCCCAGCGCGAGCGAAATGCCTGTCTTGCCCGCGGGTTGCGGGTCAGGCACGCCGCCGGACGATGAGGGGCCATTGGCCTCCCGCACGTCCGGTCTGCTACGCAATGACGCCCACTCGAGCATCATGATCTCCCTTGTCCCGCGTCCGTTCTACAGGAAGGACGTTTGAGAATAGTGAATATGAGTGGTTTGCGACTGTTGAATGGTTCACGCGGGCTTCCGATACGTTTTTTCCGCATCGAACAGCGGCGTGCTGCCATCGCCGGCAAGCGTTGCCTTGCCGCCGATTAGCCCCACCGTCCGATAAAAACATGAACGCCGGCCGGTGTGACAAGTTGCGTCGTGGCCCAACACTTTGACGCGCAACCATATGGCGTCCTGGTCACAATCCGTGAGCATCTCGACGACGGTCTGAAAATTGCCTGATGTTTCGCCCTTCTTCCACAGCGTGCTGCGCGAGCGCGACCAGTAGTGCGCGATGCCGGTTTCGAGCGTCAGCGCCAGCGCCTCGGCATTCATATGGGCGACCATCAGCAGCATACCGTCAGCGGCGTCGGTGACGACGACGGTGACCAGCCCGGCAGCATCGAAGCGCGGGGAAAACACCGCGCCTTCTTCGAGAGCCTTCTTGTCTGATGGAGCCGTGGGAAATGTTAGTGCCGACATCGCCGGTCCTTGATCTAGCGATGCCGGCGAGGGGCTTACGCCCCGAGGCCGCGCACCATGGTGACGAAACGGACCTGTTCCTCGGGCGTGTCCTTGAACACGCCGGTGAAGGTCGAGGTCAGCGTGGTGGAGCCCTGCTTGCGGATGCCGCGCATGGCCATGCACATATGCTCGGCCTCGATCATGACGGCGACACCGCGCGGATTGAGCACGTCCTGGATGACGCCGGCGATCTGTGCGGTCATGGCCTCCTGAGTCTGCAGGCGATGGGCGAAGATATCGACGACGCGCGCGATCTTGGACAGGCCGACGACCTTGCCGTCCGGGAGGTAGCCGACATGCGCCTTGCCGATGATCGGCACCATGTGGTGCTCGCAATGCGAGTGGAACTGGATGTCCCTGACGATGACGAGATCGTCATAGCCGGCGACTTCCTCGAAGGTGCGGCCGAGTTCTTCGGCCGGGCACATGTCATAGCCGTTGAACATTTCGAGAAAGGCCTTGGTGACGCGCTTGGGCGTGTCGATCAGGCCCTCGCGGTCCGGATTGTCGCCGGTCCAGCGCAACAGCGTGCGCACGGCGGCCTCGACCTCGGCCTCGCTCGGCCTGTCGGTGACCGGCTTGTCCAGATAGTCGGAAGGGGGCATGATTTTCTTGATGACGGCATCCATAAAGGCGTCTCCCGTAGTTCCTCTCTCAGGAGGAACGAGTTGAACGGACCACGACCTTTCGGGTGCTGAAAACTCGCCCGGTTTCCAGCCCGCAAGCGGCGTGAACGAAATGGGCAAGGACGATGGCTCTGCGTTGCCTTGTCGATACCCGACTGCCACCATTATATATGGTCGTACGCAGCGAATGAAAGACGCCACAGCGGCAATCGCTGTTCGCTTGGCGGCGACGGATTGGAAAAATATGATTGACGACGTCTACAATGCGAAAATTCTGGGTTTTGCCGGAAACATCGCACGCATCGGCCGGCTCGATCATCCGGATGCGACGGCCAAGGCCCATTCCAAATTGTGCGGCTCGACGGTGACCATCGACCTCAAGATGGACAATGGCGTCGTCACCGATTTCGCGCATGACGTGAAGGCCTGCGCCCTCGGCCAGGCCTCGTCCTCGATCATGGCTCAACATATCATCGGCGCCAGCGCCGACGAATTGCGGGCGGTGCGCGACACCATGCTGAAGATGCTCAAGGAAAACGGCGCGCCGCCGCAAGGCCGCTTTGCCGATCTGAGATATCTGGAGCCGGTGCGCGACTACAAGGCGCGTCATGCCTCGACCATGCTGACCTTCGATGCGGTCGTCGATGCCATCGGTCAGATCGAGAAGAAACGCGCCGAAGAAGCAGCGTGACATAGCGCGGGCTTCGCGCAGGACATGACGTTTGCATTGGTTGATGGTGGCTTCGGGCCTTGTGGTTTCGCTGGTCACGAGTGGCTATGCTGCCGGCGCAGAAAACGCCTCGCAGCAGAAGGCTGCCGCCTACCTCGCTGACAAGCTGGCTGGCTGCTGGATTATCCCCCTCGGCGACGAACTTGTGGCCACACGCGTCAAAATCAGCTTTAACCGGGATGGTTCGCTGGCGGCGCCGCCGAAGGTACTCAATCCTGCAACAGAACCACAGGGCAAGAAGTTCAATGACAGCGCAGTTCGGGCGATTACCCGCTGTGCGCCCTTCATTGGCCTTGCGACTTATGCCGATAGCTACCAGGCTTGGCGCGAGACGACGGTCAATTTCGACGGCCGAGTGATGTCATCCGGCGCGCAGCAGAAATAGAACCGAAGGCTTAAGAAGCACGACGGCTTAGGTCTGCTGTTCCTGCGCCCGTCTGCTTTCGGCAAATTCGCTTCTCACCCAGTCGGCAAAGGCCTTAGCCGGCTCCGGCAAATCCTTCAAACTCCTGGCCACCAGCCAGTAGGCGCCCGATGCGACGTCGATGTCGAACGGCTTGATCAGCGCGCCGGATGCAATCTCCTCGCCAATCTGCAAGAGGTCGCCCAGCGCCACGCCGTGGCCGAGCAGGGCCGCCTGCTTCGACAGCGACACATCCGCCAGCATAGGGCCGCGCGCCGGAATGGCGTCGGCGGCGACGCCAGCCGCTTCGAACCAGCGCGCCCAGCCCTGACGATTTTCCTCGTGCAACAGCGTGTAGCGGGCAAGGTCGAGCGGCTTTTCGAGGGCAGGGCCCGATGCCAGCAAGGCCGGCGACAAGACCGGTGAATCGACGGTCGAGGCTAGCCATTCGGCCTCGCTGCGCGGCCATGAGGTGGCGCGCGCGCTGAAGCGCAAGGCGAGTTCGGGCTGATCGCTGCGGAACTCGATCGGCCTTGGGTCGACCTCGAGGGAAACGTCGATATCGGGCCGCAACTGGCTGAAGCGGTTGAGCCGCGGCAACAGCCATACAGAGGCCAGCGACGGCTCGACGCTGACGCGAACCACCGACTGCGCCGGGGCCGCCACCAGGTCCGAAAGCAGCCTGTCGATGTCGTCGAAACTCCTGACCAACTGATCGAGCAGGCGCTGGCCGGCTTCGCTCAGCTCGACGCGGCGGTGATGGCGGTGGAACAAGGGCTGGCGCAGGAACTGCTCGAGTTCGCGGATCTGCCGGCTGATGGCGGCCTGGGAGACGAACAGCTCCTCGGCGGCCCGGCTAAAGCTCAATTGCCGGCCGGCTGCCTCGAAACTTCGCAATGCCGTCAGGGGCAGCCGTCCGCGCTTCATTTCGCATAACCCGAAGTTATCTGAGCCGGAAATTATACTCGTTTGAAGGCGAAGGCCAGCGGGCGTCTAATCCGTCTCAAAGGAGATGCGGCCATGATCCAGTTACTGGAAATCTTTTGCGATGTGATGCGGATCGCGACATTTCAGTGGCATGGCGACAGCGGCATCATGCCTCGTGCATTGCAGAAAGGCCGGCGAGCCCCGGTCGCTGGTCGACGTCGGGTGACCGGCATCCGTTTCGCCGCTCGAGACCCTGATGCCGACAAAGAGGCGAGTGCGTGAATGGGATTGCGTTTGCCTGCCGAAGCTCACATCTATCGGTTTGGAAACGCAAGCTGATCCCGAAACCGGGTTGGGGATCACGTTCAGAAAGAGACCGCGGTGGGCGACCAACATCGGCATGTGCATGCCGCCGGACAGACCCGGCGCGGGCGCAATTGGCCCGGTTCCTGGCGCAAGACGCCTGGCCGCATTTTCGGCACGTCGCTGGTGCGCTTGTACCAGCTGACGCTTTCCGGCTTTGTCGGCAATTCCTGCCGGCATCTGCCGACCTGTTCCGAATACGCGCATGAGGCGATCGCCCGCCACGGCCTGTGGGCCGGCGGCTGGATGGGGCTGTTTCGCGTGCTGCGCTGCGGTCCGTTCGGTACGCATGGCATCGACCGCGTGCCGGAGGTGCTCGCCCCGCGCTACGTCTGGTTCATGCCATGGCGTTATTGGCAGATCGGCAGGAAGCGCGAGGCCTGACGGCAGCGCCAGAGCAGCCTCATCCCATATCGCCGAGGCCGTATTTCTTTACGATCCGGTAGGGTTAACAACGGGCTGCACAAAGACTGCGCATTTGAGTCAAAATCGAGCCAAGACAGTTCGCTAAGCGGCTCCTGGTCATTCCCCAGGAGAGAGCTCGCATGCGCCGGATCGAAACCCATCCCTTCATCATTGCCGCGATCCTGTTCCTGCTGGCCTGGTTTTTGGGATTTCCGATGCGGGCGCAATCGGCGCCGCTCAGCGATGTCGAATGCACGCTGATCCAGGATGCCGCAAGCGGCGAGACGCTCTATCAGAACGGCGTCTGCGACCAGCGCGTCAGCCCGGCGTCCACTTTCAAGGTGCCGCTGGCGCTGATCGGTTACGACAGCGGCATCCTCAGCGACGCGCATACGCCGAGCTGGGACTACAAGCCCGAGTTCAAGGCGGTGAAGCGCGACCACAAGGCCGTGGACCCGACGATCTGGGAGCGCGACTCGATCGTATGGTATTCGCGCGAGATCGTGCGCCGGCTCGGCGCAAAAAGCTTTGCCCTCTACGTCTCGAAATTCGGCTACGGCAACATGGATGTCTCGGGCGATGCCGACAAGGACAACGGGCTCACGCAATTGTGGATAAATTCCTCGCTTGAGATATCGCCGGTCGAACAGACAGCCTTCCTGCGCCGGCTGCTCGCCGGCAAGATGCCGGTTTCTGCCAAGGCACATGAGATGACCCGAGCCATCCTGCCGAGTTTCCAGGCCGACGGCTGGACGGTGCAGGGCAAGACCGGCAGCACCAGGCTGGGAAACAGCAAGGACAAGCGCTCGCTGGGCTGGTTCGTCGGCTGGGCCGAAAAGGGCGGCCGGCGGATCGTCTTCGCCCGGCTGGTCGTCGACACCAAACCGATCGACACACCGAAGGGCCCGGCGACCCGCGGGGCGTTCCTGAGGGATTTGCCGCAACTGGTGAAGTGAACTTGCTTTAGCTTCAAGTGCTCCGGCGGGCACGAAGGATGTGGCCGCCGGAATTCCTTGTCTCCGCCTTTGGCGTCCTGGAGAAGCGGGCGGCGATGTCGCTGCTTTCCAGATCTTCGATCTCATCGAAGCCGAGCTCGCGCAGCGATTGCGCCAGTGCCGCGGGCACGAAGAAGCTGATCCAGGGCTCTCCGGCAGCGGCGACGCGCGCCGCATGGAAAGAGAGGGCAGCCTGTCCAGCCGCATCGCGGTTCTCGGCCGGCTCGCTGTAGTCGAAGACGACCTCCGAACCGGGCATGCCGGCAATCCAGGACAGGGTGCTGAAGATTGCGTCCTGGCTCAGATACGGAACGACACCCAGCCAGATGAAGAAACTGGGCTCGGTCTGCCGCAAACCGGCCGATGCCAGTTCATCCGCGGGGCGCTGGCGCTCGAAGTTGACCGGCACGAACATGGTGGCCCGCGGTTCGGCAAGACCAGCATCGGCGATGCATTTCCGTTTCCAGGCCTGTGTCGCCGGGTGATCGACTTCGAACACCGCGACATCAGGGTACGGATTGCGCAGCGAGAAAGTGTCGAGGCCGGCGCCGAGCACCACCACTTGCTGGACGCCCCGGCGCACCGCCGCAGCCAGCCAGTCCTCGGCGAGGCGGGCGCGCGCTGCCACGAACAGGCGCATGCGCCGGCTGCGCTCACCTTCCTGCTCGAGCTCCTGCACCGTCGGTGCGGCATCGCCCAGTATCGCACTCGCATATGGGTCGCGAAACAGCGCCGCCTGCTGCGAGAACTGGTGGAGGGCCCGCATGCGCGCGACGCCCAAGGCGGTTCGGCTGGGTTTTGCGTCTTCCATGCCGGGGATTCCAACCTCGTGTCGGGGAGATTCGCAAGCCTGTGCGACTGGCCTGCGACATCTGTCGCGCCATTTCCTGACAGCTGCGCCAACGACGGCTCTTTACCTGATGCCGCGTGGCCTCTAAAACCCGCCCGCTGCCGGATGCCTCCGGCTTCACACCACGACCACCCGCGCTCGTTTGCGGGACTGGATAGGAGATACAAATGCTGAATTCCGTTTCCCTGACATTTCCCGATGGCTCCGTTCGCGACTATGACGCGGCGATGACCGGTGCAGGCCTCGCCGAATCGATCTCGAAGTCGCTGGCCAAGAAAGCCGTCGCCTATGCCATCGACGGCACCGTTCGCGATCTTTCCGACCCGCTTGGCAAGTCCGGCAAGGTCGAGATCATCACCCGCACCGATCCGCGCGCGCTGGAGCTCATCCGTCATGATGCAGCACACGTGCTGGCGGAGGCCGTGCAGGAACTGTGGCCGGGAACGCAAGTGACCATCGGGCCGGTAATCGAGAACGGATTCTATTACGACTTCGCCCGCAACGAGCCGTTCACGCCTCACGATTTCCCGGTGATCGAAAAGAAGATGCGCGAGATCATTGCGCGCAACAAGCCGTTCACCAAGGAAGTCTGGTCGCGCGACAAGGCGAAAAAGGTCTTTGCCGAGAAGGGCGAGCGCTACAAGCTCGAGCTGATCGACACCATTCCCGAAGACCAGGATCTCAAGATCTATTCCCAGGGCGAATGGTTCGACCTCTGCCGCGGCCCGCACATGGCCTCGACCGGCCAGATCGGCAACGCCTTCAAGCTGATGAAGGTGGCCGGCGCCTATTGGCGCGGCGATTCGAACAACCCGATGCTGACCCGCATCTACGGCACGGCATGGGCCGAGCAGGCTGAACTCGATGCCTACCAGACGATGCTGGAAGAGGCCGAGAAGCGCGACCACCGCAAGCTCGGCCGCGAGATGGACCTGTTCCATTTCCAGGAAGAGGGGCCGGGCGTCGTCTTCTGGCACGCCAAGGGCTGGAAGATGTTCCAGAATCTGGTCAACTACATGCGCCGCCGCCTCGACGAGCAGGGCTACCAGGAGGTCAACGCACCGCAGGTTCTCGACAAGAGCCTGTGGGAGACGTCGGGCCACTGGGGCTGGTATCGCGATGCCATGTTCAAGGTGACGGTGGCCGGCGACGACACCGACGACGACCGCGTGTTCGCGCTGAAGCCGATGAATTGTCCGGGCCACGTGCAGATATTCAAGCATGGGTTGAAATCCTATCGCGATCTGCCCGTAAAGCTTGCGGAATTCGGCAATGTGCATCGTTACGAACCGTCCGGCGCCTTGCACGGGCTGATGCGCGTGCGCGGCTTCACGCAGGACGATGCGCACATCTTCTGCACCGAGGAGCAGCTGGCCGCGGAGTGCCTGCGCATCAACGATCTGATCCTGTCGACCTACGCCGATTTCGGCTTCGACGATGTCAGCGTGAAGCTGTCGACGCGGCCGGATAAGCGCGTCGGCACCGACGAGGCCTGGGATCATGCCGAGGCGATCATGGGCAACGTGCTGGATACAATCAGGACGCGCTCGGGAAACCGCATCAAGACCTCGATCAATCCGGGCGAGGGCGCTTTCTACGGGCCGAAATTCGAATATGTGCTGAAGGACGCCATCGGCCGCGAATGGCAGTGCGGCACCACGCAGGTCGACTTCAATCTGCCGGAACGCTTTGGCGCCTTCTACATCGGTTCGGATTCGGAAAAGAAGCAGCCGGTGATGGTGCATCGCGCCATCTGCGGTTCGATGGAACGCTTTCTCGGCATCCTGATCGAGCATTATTCCGGTCATTTCCCGCTGTGGTTCGCGCCGCTGCAGGTGGTTGTGGCGACGATCACCTCGGATGCTGACGACTATGCGCGAAAGGTCGTCGCACAGTTGAAGGCGGCAGGACTTTTGGCCGAACCGGATCTGCGCAACGAGAAGATCAACTACAAGGTGCGTGAGCATTCGCTGGCCAAGGTTCCTGTGATCCTCGTATGCGGCAAGCGCGAGGCGGAAGAGGAGACGGTCAACATCCGCCGGCTCGGCTCGCGCGATCAGGAATCGCTCAAGCTGGCCGACGCGCTGAAGCTGCTTTCCGACGAGGCTGTTTCGCCCGACCGAAGGCGCAGCGCGGCCTGAGCAATCAATATTTCGGAGAAATGGCGGTGGAGCGATCCACCGCCATTTTCACATGCCTGTCACGCCAACCTTGTAACGAGCCCCCATGCTCAAGCTGAAGATACGGGAAAGGCCGTTTCCCGAACTCTCCTACGCCAATGCGAGCCAGCCGGCGCTGACGCGCTGGTTCATCCATTCCATTGAAGGTCTGTCGGGGCGCGACCGGTATGCCGCGCTCTATGATTTCTGGCGCCGCCAGGTGGCGCCGACCGGCGAGCGCGTGTTCAGCCGCATGCTGCAGCTGATCGACGTCAAGGTCCGCAGCACCGATCAGTGGCCGCCGGCAAAGCTGCCGGACACACCGCTGGTGATCGTAGCCAACCACCCGTTCGGCATTGGCGACGGCATTGCAGTGCTGTCGCTGGTCGAGCAGCTCGGGCGTCCGTTCCGCGTCATGATCCACAAGGATCTGCTGAAGGTCCGCGAAATGGAACCGTACTCGCTGCCGATCGACTTTTCCGAGACCAAGGACGCGGTGAAGAACAACATGGCGGTGCGCCACGAGGCAGTGCGGCTGTTGAAAGAGGGCGTTACCATAGTGGTATTTCCGGCCGGCGGCGTCGCCACCGCGCCGAGAGGCTTTGGCCGGGCGCGCGACCTGCCGTGGAAGATGTTTCCGGCGCGCCTCGTGCAGGACGCCAAGGCGTCGGTGGTGCCGATGCATTTTTCCGGGCAGAACGGCCGGCTGTTCCATCTGGTCAGCGGCCCGATGAACATGGGGGAGCGCGAAGGAAGGCTGGCGAAATTCGTCGGCAAGGCGTCGCTGACGTTGCGCCTTTCAATGCTCATCCGCGAATTCGCGCGGCTGTCCGGCAAAGCGATCGACGTTCGCGTCGGCAACGTACTGCGCTGGGATGAGCTGGAGCCGCTGCGCGACCGCAAGACCTTGCTTGATCGCCTTCATCGCGGCGTCTTCGATCTGGCGCCCGACGCACCGCGCAGCCGCGTCCACTTCCTGCCGCGCCGTATGCGCAAGGCAGCCTGAGAGACGCTAACTAGGGCGTGTACTCATAAACGACGTTCAGTCGGTCAACTTTTCGACAACCTCGGCCTTTTTGCTCAATAGCTCCTAGGGCAGTGGGAGCGGTTTGTCGCTGAGTGTACGCAAGTAGGCGATCAGGTTGACCCGTTCGGTCTCGTCCGGGACGCCAGGCACCTCCATGTAAACACCCGGCGTGGTGAGCATGGGCTCAAGCAGATATGTGTTCAGGTCCTCGTACGTCCATACACCCTCTAAGGCCAGCAAGGTGTCGGAGTAACGCATATTTGCCATGGATGCCTTGTCGCGGCCGACGACGCCCCATAAGTTCGGTCCCGTTTTGATCCCTCCCTGTGGCTCGGCATTGTGGCAACCGTGGCACACGTGTGTGAAGTAGGTTCGGCCTTTCTCGACATCGGCAGCAGCCAACTTCATCGAGATCGGAGCTGGCGTTGGCAACACGACGCCGTGCGACATGAGATAGTCAGCAACTTCGCGTTGCCCCTTGAATTTTGCCAGATGGAGCGGTGTCTTGCCGTCCTTTGTCTTCGCATTCACGTCCGCGCCGGCCTCAACCAGTGCTTTCACGCAATCGAGGCAACCGAGATTGACCGCGATGTGGATAGCGTTTTCGCGGCTGCGCTTCGAATTTGGATTTGCGCCCCCGTCCAGCAACAGATTGATCAAATCGGTCCTGCGTTTTGCCAAAGCCAGAATAAGGGCAGGACCCAAACGCGGGTCCGGGACGGCGTTGACGTCGGCACCGCGTTCAATGAGCAGTTCTGCCGCTGCAAAATGACCGCCTTTGACCGCAAGATAGAGTGGTGTCGTGCGCCCGTCGCTCTCATCGACGCCGGCACCAGCGTCGAGCGCTGCCGTGATCGCCGCGACATCGCCCTTCATGGCGGCGTCGTGAATGCCGGCGGCATGCGATACAATCGGTGCAAGCAGTAGTGGAATGAAAAGCAAGGACATGCGCATTTGGCATCTCCCAAGGCAAACTGCGGTACGGGTCATGCTTTCAAGGCCGCAAAAACATACCACGAATGCCGGATCGTGGCCACTCCAACCGGTGCCTAGAAACGAATCGCAAGGTCGATCCGTCCGGCTGTGGCTTCGGGCTTATGAGTCCACAACCTAGTCGGCGCCTTCCTCGGGATCGATGGCCGACGCCTCGGTGGCCAGCACCTCGATCTCCTGGTTCTGTCCGGCAACGACGGTGAAATCCTTCTGGTAGATGCGGTCGCGGTTCTTGGCGATGATGGTGTATTGGCCTTCGGCCAGCACCATCGAGGCGAAGGCGCCGACGGCCTCCTTGATCGGATCGCCGGATTCGTTGAGCAGCGACCAGGATGTATCGGCGATGGCCTCGCCGCCGGTCTCGCGCACCAGCTTCATGGTCTCCTCCGCCGCGCGATGCTCGACGGTGGCTTCGGTCAGCTTTCCGGCCTCGACGCGGATGTCGGAGCGAATGACGGCATTGACCGCGCCATAGGTGGAGACGACATGATAAACGCCGGCGTTGAGCCGCACGACGCTGTTCGGCTCGACATCGGGAATGATCAAAGCGCGGTCGCCATTGGCCTCGGCGGTGCCCTCATAAATGGAGAAGCGCAGTTTTTTCGGCGGAATACGCACGCCGCCCGACAGCACCGCGTCGAGCTTGAGGCCGCCGGCATCGAGCACCAGGCTTTCGCGCCTGGCGTCCTTGCCGACGGTGATGCGCTTGGTGGCGCCGGCGCGTCCGTATGAGGCGTGGACCAGATAGCTGCCGGGTTCGAGCTGAAACACGGCGCTGCCGCCATGCGCGGAAGCCACCATCGGCAGCTTGCCGTCGCCGGCGGCCTCGGGCTTGAAGACGCGCCAGACGATGCCGCGCGTGATGTCGGCGCCCTTGTCGGTCAACTGCGCCGACAGCGTTATGGCACCGCCACCACCGAGTGCCAGCGGCGTCTCGCCCTTGGGCGGTGCATAGCTCGAAATATCGGGGAGTTTCAGATTGCCGATGCCGTCGGCATTCTGCGCCATGGCCATCGAGGCCGGCGCAAACAGCGCTACGGCGAGCCAAATCAGGAAAAGGCGCGATGTCCCCTCAAACATGCCTTGCGTTGAAGCCCAAGGCGGTGGCAATTTCAAGGCTTAAGAGTCCGACCGCCTTGGCAACAGGTTCTTTCGTCCGGCGCGCCCGCGCCAATGCCCGAGCCGCCCCGATCCGCAATGGCGCGCTTCAGCTCAAAATCGAGTGCTTTAGGAGACCTGGCCCCCATGGCGTCGCCGATCATCGACTTCCTGCTGACCCGAAACTCCGCACCGATTCCTGAATTGAAGGAACCGGCGCCCAGCGATGGCGATATCGCGACCATGATCGCGGCTGCAAGCCGGGTGCCCGATCACGGCCGGCTGGAGCCGTGGCGCTTCATCCTTTATCGCGGCGAGGCGCGCGTCGAGATCGGCAGGAAGCTGGCGGCGCTCGCCGAACAGCGCGAAGGACCGCTGCCGGAAAACCGCCGCAACCAGGAACTGGCTCGGTTTTCGCGTGCGCCGCTGGTGATCGGCGTGGTCTCGAGCCCGAAGGACAATCCAAAAATCCCGCAATGGGAAATGTTCCTGTCCGGCGGCATGGCGGCGATGAACCTGATGATCGCAGCCAATGCGCTGGGCTACGGCACCAACATGATCAGCAACTGGTATTCCGACGTGGCGGAGGGCAGGGCGCTGCTGGGAGTGGCGCCACAGGAACGTGTTGTCGGCTTCGTCCATATCGGCTGCTATCAGGGACCGGCGCCGGAACGGCCGCGGCCCGATCCGGCAAAGCTCTATGCCGATTATGCGGGGCCGTGGAACGGCTGACACCCGAAAGCGATTCCCCTTTATTTAAACACAGGCTAAGACAGCGGCTTCGGCGATGCGTTGGGGGGTGGCGCATCGACCATGGGGATTTTTTTGGGGGTCGCCGGCGACATGAAGAAACGAGACTCGCTGCGAACCCGGCTGCGCTATGGGTTTGACAAGAGCATGGCGGCCGGGCCGATCGCGCTGATCGGCTGGCTCGCCGTCGCTTCGCTGCTGATCATCATCGCCGCCGCGGCTTTTCTTGCGGTGACCCGCATCGCGCCGGAGGGCGGCGAACCACTGAACTTCTTCGAAGCATTCTGGGAATCGCTGATGCGCACGCTCGATTCCGGCACGATGGGCGGCGACACCGGCTGGGCCTTTCGTCTCGTCATGCTCTTTGTCACGCTCGCCGGCATCTTCGTCGTGTCGGCCCTCATCGGCGTGCTCAGCGCCGGCGTCGACAGCAAGCTCGATGAATTGCGCAAGGGCCGTTCGCGGGTGCTGGAGAGCGACCACACCATCGTCCTCAACTGGTCGCCGTCGATCTTCGACGTCATCTCCGAACTCGTCATTGCCAATGCCAGCCGCCGCCATCCGCGCATTGTCGTCATGGCCAATATGGACAAGGTGGCGATGGAGGACGAGATCGCCGCCAAAGTCGGCAGACTGGGCAATACACGCATCATCTGCCGCAGCGGCGACCCGACCGACCTCTACGATCTGGCCATCGTCAACCCGCAGACCTCGCGCTCGATCATCGTGCTGTCGCCGGACGGCGACGACCCGGATTCGCAGGTGATCAAGACGGTGCTGGCGCTGGCCAACGACCCGAACCGGCGCACGGCGCCCTATAACATCGCCGCCGAGATCCGCGACGGAAAGAACGCCGAGGTCGCCCGCGTCGTCGGCGGGGCCGAGGTACAGCTTGTCCTGGCCGACCAGCTGATCTCGCGCATCGTCGTGCATTCGAGCCGGCAGTCGGGTCTCAGCGGCGTCTATTCGGAGCTGCTCGATTTCGACGGCTGCGAAATCTACACGACCGAGCAGCCTGATCTCACCGGCAAGACCTTCGGCGAGGCAGTGATGGCGTATGAGCGTTGCACGCTGATCGGGCTCTGCGACCAGCAGGGGCGCGTCAATCTCAACCCGCCGTCGGAGCTGGTAATCGGCAAGGACATGCGCGCCATCATCATTGCCGAGGACGATGCCGCCATCAAGCTGGGAAGCGCCGGAGCCAAGATCGATGCCGCGGCGATTCTTCGCCATCATCCCATCGAGGCGAAGCCGGAGCGCACGCTGATCCTTGGCTGGAACCGGCGCGGTCCGATCATAACCTATGAACTGTCGCGCTATGTCGCGCCTGGTTCGATCCTGACCATCGCCGCCGATACGCCAGGCCTCGAACAGGAAGTTGCCGGGCTGCCGGTCGTCGGCGACAATCTGTCGGTTTCCTGCCGGATCACCGACACGTCGAGCAGCACAGCACTGGCAAGCCTGGACGTGCCTTCCTACGACCACGTGCTCGTCCTCGGCTACAGCGAGACCATGGCAGCGCAGCCCGCCGATACGCGCACGCTGGTGACGCTGCTGCATTTGCGCAAAATCGCAGACGATGCCGGCACGCATATCTCGATTGTCAGCGAAATGATCGACGTGCGCAACCGCGAGTTGGCGGCGGTGACCAAGGCCGATGACTTCGTCGTCAGCAACAGGCTGGTCAGCCTGATGCTGGCGCAGGCATCCGAGAACCAGCATCTCGCCGCGATCTTCGATGACCTGCTCGACGAGGAGGGCTCCGAAATCTACATGCGTCCGGTCGGCGACTATGTCGCCATCGACCATCCGGTGACGTTCTGGACGATCGCGGAATCGGCGCGTCTGCGCGGCGAGATCGCCATCGGGCATAGGCGCGTTCGCGCTGCGCAGAATGATGAGCGGGCTCTGGGCGGCGTCACCGTCAACCCGTTGAAGTCGCAAGCGCTGGCCTACCTGCCTGAGGACCGGGTCATCGTGCTGGCGCGGGACTAAACCCCGACTGCCTTGGCGCGAGCCAGAAGCCGTTCGGCGAGCCTGAGATGCGGCCGGTCATACATCTTGCCGTCAATGCCGACCACGCCGGGATTTCCGGCCGCCTCGAAGGCCGCGACGATGGCCTGCGAGCGTTGCACTGCCTCCGCCGATGGCGTGAAGGCGGCGTTGATGACCGGCACTTGCGCCGGATGGATCGCCATCTTGCCGGTAAAGCCGTCACGCTCGGCCTCCGTGCATTCGGCTTCGAAGGCGGCCATGTCGCGAAAGGCGGGGAAAACCGTGTCGATCGCCGCGACTTCAGCTGCGCCGGCGGCAAGGATGGTCATGGTGCGGGCAAGGCGGAAGACATCGGTGTAGCGGCCGTTGTCGTCGCGCGCAGCCTGCGCGCCGATCGCCGCCGACAGATCTTCGGCACCCCAGGTGAGGCCGGCAAGCCTGGCGCTTGCCCCGGCATAGGTCGCGGCGGCCAGCAACCCAGCAGCGGTCTCGGTAATGATCGGCAGGATCTTGATCGCGCCATCCGGCAATCCGTTTTCGGCCTCATGTACGCGGAGCTTTACGGATAGCTGCTGGACATCCTGGCCGCTGTTCGACTTCGGCAGCATGATGCCGTCGGGTTTGACCGGAACCAGGGCGGCCAGATCATCGTCGGTCAACCCGGTCGATAGGTCGTTGACTCTGATATAGATGGCGGAGCTTGTCTGCTGCCTGTTGCCGGCAATAAAGCGTGCTGCGATGTCGCGTGCCGACGGCTTGTTTTGTGGCGCCACGGAATCCTCAAGGTCGACGATGACCACGTCGGCGCCGGCGCCAAAACCCTTCTCCAGTTTCTTTTTGGAATCCCCGGGCACAAACAGCAGCGAGCGCATCAGGCCGCCTTTTTCATCATCATCGCCTGGCGCGTGCATTTGGCAACGAGCACATCGTTCTGATTGTAGGCGTGATGCTCGAACTCGACGATGCCGCGGTCCGGCTTCGATTTCGAGTCCCTGACTGAGAGCACCGTCGTTTCGACACGGATGGTGTCGCCGTGGAAGACCGGGTGCGGAAACACCGTCTCCTTCATGCCGAGATTGGCAATTGTGGTGCCGACGGTGATGTCATTGACGGAAATGCCGATCATCAGGCCGAGCGTGAACAGCGAATTGACCAGCGGTCTGCCCCATTCGCTCTTGGCGGCGAAGTCGAAGTCGATGTGCAGCGGCTGTGGGTTCAGCGTCATCACCGAGAACAGCATGTTATCGCTTTCGGTGACGGTCTTGCGCAGCGTGTGCCGAAAGACATGTCCGACGACGAACTCTTCGAGATAAAGCCCGGGCATCGTTTTTCTCCTCCGCTGCCTGACGGTTGATAGGCGCTGCCCATGCCACCCGCAAGCCAGTTAATAAACATGGTGAACCGTTCGTAAACCATTTCTGCCTAGGGTCATTCCTGGGGCCGGAAGCTTTCCGGCAAGGGGCGTAGCAGGCAGTATGGTTGTCTCCCATTTTCTCAAATGGATCTACACCGCGAGAGTTTCGGAGCGCGCCGCGGCGGCGAGCGCGCTGGCCCGCGCCTACGTCAATTCCGACCTGCCTTTCGAAGACCGTTGCGCGGCCGAAGCGGCGCTGACGCTGCTGCTCGACGACGCCTCGTCGAAGGTGCGGTTGGCTATGGCCGAAGCGCTGTCGATGAGCCATCACGCGCCGCTGCAGATCATCAGCGCGCTTGCCTCCGATCAGCCGGAAGTGGCAGCCCTGGTGCTGGCGCGCTCCCCGCTGCTGACGGACGCCGACCTGATCGACCGCGTCGCGGCCGGGCACAAGGCGACGCAAAAACTGATCGCCGACCGGCCGGTCGTTTCGATGGCGGTTGCCGCGGCGATCGCCGAGATCGGCGAACCGGAAGCGTGTGCGGCGCTGCTCGCCAATGACGGCGCCGACATAGCCTCGCTCTCCTTCCGCCGCATCGCCGAGCGGCATGGCCATATCGCTCATTTGCGCGAGGCAATGGTCACGGATGTGCGGCTGCCGGCCGACTGCCGGCACATGCTACTGGTCAAGCTCGGCGAAACGCTGAAGGCTTCGCCGCTGGTGATGGCGCTGATGGGGGCGGCCAGAGCCGAGCGCGTCACGCGCGATGCTTGCGTCAAGGCTTCGGTGCGGCTGGTCGAAGGCACGCGCGCGGAGGAACATGCGGCACTTATCGAACATCTGCGCCTGCGCGGCGACCTGACCGCAAGTTTCATCATCCGTGCCATTGCCCACGGCAAGGTCGACTTTTTCGGCTCGGCCCTGGTTGCGCTCAGCCAGCAGTCGGAGCAGCGGGTGCGGGCGCTGCTTGCCGGCGGCCAGGACGTTGCGCTGCAGGCGCTGTTTCGCAGCGCCGGCCTTGCCGCGCCCACCCATGGCATCATTCTGCGGGCACTCAAGATCTGGCGCGAGGTCGCCAATGGCAAGCGTGTCGCCGGCGTGCAGGAAGTCAGCTGGCTGATGCTGAAGGAATTGGGTGGTCAGGCCGCCGAAGGCGATCTCGCCGGCCTGGTCAAGTCGATCCATCTCGATGCGCTACGCGAAAACGCGCGCGGCCACGCGCTGGCGATAGCGGCGGCTTGACGTCCTAGCCGCGATCCCTCGCAAAAAAATCCGGAAAGTCTTCGATCGCGGCGGCGATGATGCGCAGCGAGGCTGCGATTTGCAGCATATCCGCACTGCTGCTGCGCTCTGAGAGGCCTGCTGCATATTGCCGGGCCACAGTGATGGTTGCCGTCTGCGGATCGCCGGGTGCGCGAAAGAGCAGTTCACGCGCCAGGCCGCGCAGGAAATTGTCGATCGAAAGCGCGGTTTCGGAAGGAATGGCCGGGCTCTGCTGCGCGGCGCGCAACCGCAGGATTTCAAGGCCGACGGTGACGGCGGCGACGCCGCCGCCGAGGATGGCATCGCCTTTCCTGCCGGTATTCTGCAGCAGCGGCATCAGCTGGTTGATGCGGTCATAGGCAAGGCTCTCGAAGGCCGAACGCCGCGGCACCCGCTCATGCAGGCACAGGCGGGCCAGATCCTCGCGCATGGCGCGCACGATGCGGTTGGCGGCGAGCCATGGATCGGCGGGCAGCACCACGATGAAGACGCCGATTGCAAGCAGGATGCCGACCAGCACCGACGCCGAGCCGGCGAAAAACGGGCCTGGGGCATAGGTCATCGCCTGATGCGGGCTGAGGAAGGCGAGGAAATTGATGGCGAAGGCCGTCGCCACGCCGACGGTGCGCGGATTGGCCATGCCCAGCGCCGTCGGTACCAGGATCGGCACGACAAACAGCGTGAACCAGCCGAAGCCGGGCAGGGCAGGCAGCGCGACCTGGCCAACGAGGAAGGCAAAGGGCAAAGCCAGCAGCGTTCCCCTGAAGAAGCCCCAGGACACCCGCACCGGGTCAGGCCGCGCGGCGAAAAGACTGGAGACGACGGCAACGAGGATGACGGTGCCGGCCGCGTCGGACCATTTCGTCGTCAGCCAGAAGGCGGCGACCGCCAGCGTGGCCAGCGCCGCGCGTATGGCATTGCGCGAAGCCCCGGGATAATCGCGGTGCACCACCAGCGCAGGCTGCTGCCTGTTCATCCGGCTCGGGCGCGTCACTGGTGCGCGCAGGGCGTCGAGGCCGCGCAGCACCTGCTTGAAGGCTTCGGCGAAATCGGCGGCGATGGTGAGGCGGGTTATGGTGCCGACCCTGTCGTCGCCCTGATCGGTCGAGGCGTCGGGCATTTGCCGGGCCTTGCCGGCAATCGCGTCGAGCCGCGTCACCCAGGGCGACGTGTCGTCCAGCGCCTCGGGCGTCGCTGCCAGCTCGCTGACCAACGACTGCAGTTCGGAGCGTACCGGAATGAGCGCTGCGTTTTTCGGCGCGGCATGCGAATGCAGCGCGCGCGCCGCCGACAGCGCCGAGAGAAGCTGACCGATGGTTAGGCGGACCGGATGGGCGCGGGTGGCGAAGCTCGGTGCTTCGAGCCGGGCATAGGCGCGCATCTCGGCCAGCATCTGGGCGTCGGTGATCAGCTTGCGGTGCAGGCCGGCCAGCGTCGCCGGGTCGCCACCGGAAAAAGCGCCGCCTGCATAGGTTGCAAGGTCGAGGATGCTGCGCTTCAGCCTGGAGATGATGGCGTCAGCGGCCAGCTTGGGCAGGATCAGCCGGCTGGTCAGGCCGGCGCAGACGATGCCGAGCACGATCTCGGCGCAGCGCGCGACAGCGAGATCGACGACCACGTGCGGCTGGCCGAAAGCCGGCAGCCCAATGATCATCGCGGTATAGCCGGCAAGTGCGGCGCCATAGGCTTCCGGATTGCGCAGCAGCGACGAAACCAGCGTGCACAGCCCAATCCAGACGGACAGCGCCGTGACCAGCAGCCAGGGATTGGTGCCGAAAACCGAGGTGATGCCGATCGCCGCAAGTCCACCGGCCAGCGTGCCGAGCAGCCGGTAAAAACCTTTCGCCAGCACCATGCCGGCGACCGGCTGGGCGACGATGAAGACCGTCATCATCGCCCATTGCGGGTGGTCGAGTTTTAGCGCGTAAGCAGCGAGAAGCGCGATCAGACCGGCCGAAACCGTGCGCAGGGCGAAAATCCAATCCGAGCGCGTCGGCTGCGTCAGGCCCGCCAAACTGGTTTCGAAGTAGCTCTTCAGCCGCGCCCAGATCACAAGCTGGTCTCCGTATCGGAAGCGCAGGCTAGAGCAATTCGAGGAAAAGTGTGAAACGGTTTTCCGCCCGGAACTGCGTCAAAACAAAGAGTCGGCCGGCGCTCAGATATCCAGCACTTCCGTTGCGGCGAATTCGGCGCGTTCCTGGATGAAGCGGAAGCGGGCTTCCGGCTTGGTGCCCATCAGCGCGTCGACAGCATCCTTGGTTGCCGCCACGGCGTCGATGACATCGACCCTGAGCAGCGTGCGCTTCCTCGGGTCCATGGTGGTTTCCTTCAGCTGCGCGGCCATCATTTCGCCCAGGCCCTTGAAACGGCCGATCTCGACCTTGGCGCGGCCGGTGAATTCGGTGCGCAACAGCTCGTCCTTGTGCGCATCGTCCCTAGCATAGGCAACCTTGCCGCCTTGCCGGATCGAATAGAGCGGCGGCACCGCCAGATACAGATGGCCGCCATTCACCAGGTTCGGCATTTCCTGGTAGAAGAAGGTGATCAGCAGCGAGGCTATGTGAGCGCCGTCGACGTCGGCGTCGGTCATGATGATCACGCGGTCATAGCGCAAATCCTCGTCGCGGTATTTCGAGCGCGTGCCGCAGCCGAGCGCCTGAATCAGGTCCGAAATCTGCTGGTTGGCGGCGAGCTTGTCGTTGCCGGCGCTGGCGACGTTGAGGATTTTTCCGCGCAGCGGCAGCACCGCCTGGCTCGCACGGTCGCGCGCCTGCTTGGCCGAGCCGCCGGCCGAGTCGCCTTCGACGATGAACAGTTCGGCGCCCGCGGCGGCATTCTGCGTGCAGTCGGCGAGCTTGCCGGGAAGGCGCAGCTTGCGCACCGCGCTCTTGCGCGACACTTCCTTTTCCTGGCGCCGGCGCACCCGCTCGTCGGCGCGCGCAATCACCCATTCCAGCAGCTTGGAGGCTTCCTGCGGATTGTCGGCCAGCCAGTGGTCGAAGGGATCGCGGATGGCGGTCTCGACAATGCGAATGGCTTCGATCGTTGCCAGCCTGTCCTTGGTCTGGCCGACGAATTCCGGCTCGCGAATAAACACCGATAGCATGCCTGCCGCCGAGATCATCACGTCTTCGGAGGTGACGATCGAGGCGCGCTTGTTGCCGACCAGGTCGGCATAGGCCCGAAGCCCGCGCGTCAGCACATTGCGAAAGCCGGCCTCATGCGTGCCGCCTTCGCCGGTCGGGATTGTGTTGCAGTAGGAGTTGACGAAGCCGTCACCGCCGAACCAGGTCACCGCCCATTCCAGCGAACCGTGGCCGCCCTGCTTCTCGCTCTTGCCGGCGAAGATTTCGCGGGTCACCTGGAAATCATCGCCGAGCGATGCCTTGAGATAGTCCTTCAAGCCGCCGGGGAAATGGAACTCCGCCTTGGCCGGCGTCTGGTCCTTTTCCTTGATCAGCGATGGGTCGCAGCTCCAGCGGATCTCGACGCCGCCGAACAGATAGGCTTTCGAGCGGGTCATGCGATAGAGCCGCGCCGGCTCGAAGGCGGCGCCCTTGCCGAAAATCTGCTCGTCGGGATGGAAGCGGATTTTGGTGCCGCGCCGGTTGTGCACTTCGCCGAGCTGCTCCAGCCCGCTCACCGGAACGCCGCGCGAGAACCTTTGGCGGTAAAGCTGGCGACCGCGCGCGACCTCGACTTCGAGATGGTCCGACAGCGCATTGACGACCGAGACGCCGACACCGTGCAGACCGCCGGAGGTCTCATAGACCTTGCTATCGAACTTGCCGCCCGAATGCAGCGTCGTCATGATGACTTCGAGCGCCGGTTTCTTGAATTTCGGATGCGGATCGACCGGAATGCCGCGGCCATTGTCGGTGACGGTCAGAAACCCGTCGGCCGACAGCTCGACATCGATGAAGGTGGCATGGCCGGCGACCGCCTCGTCCATCGAATTATCGATGACCTCGGCAAACAGATGGTGCATCGCCTTGTCGTCGGTGCCGCCAATATACATGCCGGGACGGCGCCGCACCGGCTCCAGCCCCTCCAGCACCTCGATGTCGGCGGCACTATAGCCCTCGCTGCCGTCCTTGGTCGCAACGGAACGTTTCGTGGCCTGCAGCAGCGGGTCGGCCGGCCGCGCCGGTGTCCGAGCCGATTGGGGCTGCTTTTCCAGATTGCCGAAAAGATCGTTGTTGTCGTCCATGCCTGCCATAGAATCCGGTGCCGCGAATCACCCGTCGATACTGCCACGCTTTTCGGCGCCAAGCGACGGAAGTTCCTGTTACGTTCGGGGATTAAACCCTTCTTATCCTAAAACCTTTCGATAACCAAGCCGGCGGAAATAGGTCCGTGCGGAGCGGGCGCGATTCCTGAATCTTTAACAAAGCGGCCTAGCGTCGCCTCAACAAAACAAAAGACCACGAATGTCAGGGGTTGGTTGTGAGGGGCAAGGCCATAACGATGATTGGCATCGCTGCCGTCTTCGGCGCGATTTCAATCTTTGCCGCGGATTTCTGGGTGAAAAGCCAGGCCAAGGCCGATGCCGAAGAGAAAACGGCGTCGATCCCGGCGCCCGCCGTCCCCAAGGTCGTCTTCAAGACCATAGTGGTGGCCAACGCGCCGCTGCGTTACGGCATGGAGCTTGACCGGGCGCAGCTCAGCGAAATCCCATGGTCCGAGGATTCGGTGCCGCAGGGCGCATTCACCACAGTCAATGCATTGCTCGCCGAAGGCAGCCGCGTGGTATTGTCGCCGATCGAGGTCAACGAGCCGGTGCTGATCAGCAAATTGTCGGGGCCGAACGGCCGCGCGACGCTATCAAACATGATGACGCCCGGCATGCGGGCGGTGACAATCCGCACCGACGAGATCGCCGGTGTCGGCGGCTTCGTCATGCCGGGCGACCGGGTCGACGTGGTGCTGACACGCGATGCGGGCGAAATCCAGGAAGTGGCCAAGAACGCGCAGGGCGCTGCCGGATCGACCGTTACCTCCGAGATTGTCGTCTCCGACGCCAAGGTGCTGACGGTGGGGCAGGGCGCCGACGAGCGCCAGACCACACCGCAGATCGCCAATTCCGTCACCATCGAGGTGACGACCGAAGGCGCGCAGAAAGTGGCGCTTGCCCGCACCGTCGGCACCTTGTCGCTGTCGCTCCGCTCGGCCGCAGACGGAGGGGCCGCCAAGGACGGCGTCACCACCATTTCGTCCTTCGGCGGATCGGTCGCCTCCGGCGTCCAGGCCGCTGCCGGCGCGCTGTTCACTGCCGCGACCAAGGAGCCTGAGAAGCCGAAATTCAAGACGATCATCGTGACGCGCGGCACGCAGGTCGAAGAATACCAGGTTCCTGCGCGGGACCAGCAATAACTGCCGGTGGGGACCGGGCGAGGGACGGGACAGATGTCGGGACTTCATGCATTTCAGACGACGAAAGGGCTGCGCCCAATGCGGGCGCTTGCGGTGGGGGCTTGCCTTGCCGCGGCCGTAATGCTCGGCCTCAGCGCGCCAGCCAAGGCCGACAACGATATCGTCCATGTCTCGTCGACAACGAATGCGTCGATCAAGGTGGCCAAGGGCAAGCCGAAGACGGTCATGACCAATGCCGCCTTCTACCAGATCGTGATCGGCGATCCGGAGATCGCCAACGTCAATCCGCTGACCGACAAATCCTTCTATGTGCTGGGCAACAATCTCGGCACCACCGGCATCGCGCTGTTCGACGAGAACAAGCAGCTGGTCGGCACCGTAGATATCGAGGTGACGCTGGACACCGACCAGCTGGCCAGCACCATTCGCGCCAGCGTGCCGGACGCCAAGATCAAGGTCGGCTCGGCCAATGGCCGCGTCGTGCTGTCGGGCGAGGCCGATGACGCGGTCGCCGCCGAGAAGGCAAGCAAGATCGCCAGCCGCTTCTCCGGCAATGAGGAAGTGATCAATTCGGTCAACATCTCGTCCTCGCAGCAGGTTCAGCTCAACGTCCGCTTCGTCGAGATCAATCGCCAGGCCGGACAGGATCTCGGCGCCAAATACAGCGCCAATTTCGCTTACGGCATTGGCGGGCGCGACGTCACCCTCGATCCTGGCACGGTGCCGGGAGCCGGCAATGGCGAGATCATCGGCCGGCTGCTGTCCAACGGCCTGTCGATCGACGTCGCCATCAAGGCGCTGGAGGAACGTGGTCTCGCCAGGCGGCTGGCCGAGCCGAACCTGATCGCCCGCTCGGGCCAGACGGCAAGCTTCCTCGCCGGCGGCGAGTTCCCGATCCCGGTCTCCGAGGACAATGGCAAGATTTCCGTCAGCTACAAGAAATACGGCGTCAGCCTCGACTTCACGCCGACGGTTCTCAAGGACGGGCTGGTGAGCCTCGACATCGCGCCGGAAGTGTCCTCGATCGACGCTTCGGCCTCCTACAATATCGGCAATATCTCGGTCCCGGGCTTTATCGTGCGCCGCGCCAAAACATCCGTCGACCTGAAGAATGGCCAGAGCTTCATGATCGCCGGCCTGCTGCAGTCACAGAACGACATTACCACATCGCGTCTTCCCGGACTCGGCAAGCTGCCGGTGCTCGGCTCGCTGTTCTCCTCCAAATCCTATCAGCGGCGCGAGACCGATCTGGTGATCATCGTCACCCCCTATCTGGTCAAGCCGGTCGATCCGTCGAAGAAGCTGCTCGAGCCGACCGACGGCACGCAGCCGGCCAGCAATGTCGACTATTTCCTCAACAACACCGAGGAAGTGAAATCGTCCGAAGCCAATCGTGCAGTGGCAATGGCCAGCGGCAGTACGGCACAGCCGGCCGCGGTCACCACCGTCGGGCATTTCCTCGACCTGCCGAAGGATTGAAGCCATGCGCGTGGAATCATGCATCGCCCTGCTGATCGCCGGCCTCGCCGGCGGCTGCACCAGCGACGACTATGTCCGCTCCGAGGGACCGACGATTGCCGCCGGCAACGCACAGGCCGCCAATACGGCCATGCAGATGGTCGATCCCTGGAAATACGGCGTCCAGAACACCAGGCTGCTGGTGCCGGCGCAGCGCAGTGAGGCGGCAGTCAACGCCGCCGACCAGGCTGCTGCTGCCAAGGCCGTGCAACCGACAGCGACAACCGATTGATTTGCCCGGTGATTTGACCGGGAATGACCTGACAGGCTGACAAAATGGCAAGCGGCATCAAGACCAAGAAGATCCTGCTGGTGTCCAGCGACCGGACCTTTGCGCAGGATACGCGCACCGCGTTCGCGGCCTCGGAGGTGATCCAGCTTTCGACCGTCGAGAAGAACATTACCGAACTGCGCGGCGAGGTCCAGGAAGCCGATTTCGGCGCGCTCATCGTCGACATGGATGCGGCAAAGCTGGAAGAGATCGAGTCGCTGCAGCGCATCATGCGCCGGCTTGAAGGCCGCGTTCCGGTGGTCGTCGTCACCCAGGAATTCAACGCAGCCGCAGTGCGTATCCTGGTGCAGCTCCAGGTCGCCGATTTCCTGGTCAAGCCGATCACCACCGCCGATCTGGTGCGGTCGGTCGTGCGCGCGCTGCAAGGGCCGGGGCGCGAGGAAAACACCGAGTCGCAGATCTATACCTTCATGCCGGCCGCCGGCGGCGTCGGCACCACGACGCTGGCGCTGCAGACCGCCTTCCAGCTGCATCATTCGGTGACGCGCGGCGCGTCGACCTGCGTGGTCGACCTCAATTTCCAGCAAGGCGCCTGCGCCGAATATCTCGACCTCGAGCCGCGCTTCGACATCACCGAAATCGAGAACCAGCCCGAGCGCCTCGACCGTCAGCTGCTGGATGTGATGCTGTCCAAGCATGCGAGCGGGCTCTGCGTGCTGGCGGCGCCAACGCATCCGTCGGAAATGCGCTCGTTCAAGACCGATGTCGTGGTGCGCATGCTCGATCTCGTCTCGGCCTATTTCGATAACGTCGTCATCGACATGCCGCGCACCTGGTTTCCGTGGACGGAGACGGTGCTGCTCGGCTCCAACAAGCTCTACATCGTCGCCGAAATGACGGTGCCATGCCTGCGCCACACGCAGCGGCTGATCCAGGCGGTCTACGAGACGGCCGGCAAGGAAGTGAAGCCGAACGTCATCGTCAATCGTTTCGAGCAGAAGATGTTCGACAACGGCATCAAGCAGGCGGATGTCCAGGAAATCCTGGGCGAGCATTTCGTCGGCGGCATCTCCAACAATTACCGGCTTGTGCGTGAAGCGGTCGACCGCGGCGTGCCGCTGCATGAGATCGACCCGAACGCCAATGTCGTCAACGATCTGAAGAGGATCATCCTGCCGGAAGAAGCCGTGGTGACGCCGGAGAAATCGCGCTCGCTGTTCGGCATCGGCAGGGGCCTCCTGAAGAGGAAAGCCGGATGACCAGCCGCTTCTCGACCCTGCAGAACCGTGACGTCCGCGCTCTGAAGCCGGCCGAGGCGGCGCCGGTCGCGCATCACGCCGTGGTCATCCCGACGAACCGCAAGGCCTTGCCGCCGAAGCCGGAGACAACACCGGGAAAAAGCGCCAACAAGGTGCTCGATGCCCGCGTGCGCATCCACCGGCTGCTGCTCGAGGAAATCAACCTGGTCGCGCTGGAGCGCCTGCCCAAGGATGAGATGCGCCGGCAGGTGCAGGAGTTCGTGTCGGAAAAGACCCGCCAGGAGCGTATGGCGATCAACACCGTCGAACTTGAAGCGCTGGTCGATGACATCGTCGATGAGATGGTCGGCCTCGGCCCGCTGGAACCGCTGCTCAAGGACCCCGACATCAACGACATCCTGATCAACGGCCACCAGAACTGCTTCGTCGAAAAACGGGGCAAGCTGCAGCAGGTCCATATCCCGTTCAAGGACGAGGCGCACCTGTTGCGCATCGTCAACAAGATCGTCGCCGCCGTCGGCCGCCGGGTCGACGAATCGCAGCCGATGGTCGATGCCCGCATGCTCGACGGCTCGCGCTTCAACGCCGCCATTCGCCCGGTCGCCGTCGACGGGCCGCTGGTGTCGATCCGCAAGTTTTCAAAGAACAAGCTCGGCCTGCACAAGCTGGTCGAGTTCGGCGCCATCACCCAGAACATGGCCGAGGTGCTGGCGGCTGCAGTCCACGCCCGCAAAACGACCATCATCTCGGGCGGTACCGGCACCGGCAAGACGACGATGCTCAACGCATTGTCAGCCTTTATTCCGGAAGACGAACGGTTGATCACCATCGAGGACGCGGCCGAACTGCAGCTGCAGCAGCCGCATGTCGCGCGCATGGAAACGCGCCCCGCCAACATCGAAGGTCATGGCGAGCTGAAGCAGCGCGACCTAGTCAAGAACGCGCTGCGCATGCGCCCTGACCGCGTCATCCTCGGCGAGTGCCGCGGCGAGGAGGCCTTCGACATGCTGCAGGCGATGAACACCGGCCATGAAGGCTCGATGGCGACCATCCACGCCAACACGCCGCGCGACGCCATTTCGCGCCTCGAGCAGATGCTGGGCATGACCGGCATGCCGATGACGGTGCAGTCGATCCGCAGCCAGATCGCCAGCGCGCTCGACCTTATCGTCCAGCTGACGCGACTGTCGGACGGCAAGCGCAAGGTGACCAGCGTCGCCGAGGTGACCGGCATGGAAGGCGACGTCATCCAGATGCAGGAGATATTCCGCTTCGTGCGCACCGGCATGGAAGCCGACGGCAAGATCCTCGGTCACTACGAGGCGACCGGCATTCGCCCGCGTTTCCTCGAGGACCTGCGCAATATGGGCATTGAATTCCCCGGCAAATATTTCGAACCCGGCCGGCCGCAGGAGTAGCCGGGTGTTCGAGAATTTCAGCCCGATCTATGTCGTCTATGCCGCGGCAGCGCTGACCGGCATCATGATCGCCGAAGGCTGCTATCTGCTCTATGCCGGCCGCAGCGACAAGCGCCTGGCTATCAACCGGCGCATGAAGCTGCAGGAAAACAAGATCAGCCAGGAACAGGTGCTGATCCAGCTGCGCAAGGAACGCGGCCTCGATTCCGGCACGTCATCCTTCTCGCCCGACCGTTTTCGCGCGCTGCGCACGCAGTCTGGCATGGTGATGCCCTTGCCGAAATTCCTGACGATGACGACGGGCGTGGCGCTGGCGATGATGCTCGTCGCGCTCTGGTACGGCCTGCCGCTGTTGCTCGCCATTTTGCTGTTTGTGGTGCTGAC
The DNA here is from genome assembly GCF_040318615.1 of Mesorhizobium sp. M1078. Taxonomy (NCBI): domain Bacteria; kingdom Pseudomonadati; phylum Pseudomonadota; class Alphaproteobacteria; order Hyphomicrobiales; family Phyllobacteriaceae; genus Mesorhizobium; species Mesorhizobium sp. M1078. Next base: position 398,124 of record NZ_JAMYMP010000002.1, on the reverse strand, counting down.
AGCGCTGCTGCCGGTAATTGTGCTGCGCTCCAAGCGTGCCCGGCGGGTGAAGCGTTTCGGCGTGCAGTTGCCGGAGGCGCTGGAATTGATCACGCGCGGCTTGAAGGCCGGGCATCCGGTTCCGGTGGCGATCTCGATGGTGTCGCGCGAGATGCCCGATCCGATCGGCACCGAATTCGGCGTTATCTCCGACGAGGTGACTTATGGTTCCGACCTGGTTTCGGCGTTGAATTCACTGTTTGATCGCGTCGGCCAGGAGGATCTGCCGCTGTTCGTCACCGCGGTTTCCATCCAGACGAGTTCGGGCGGCAATCTGCGCGAGATCCTCGACGGGCTGTCGACGACGATCCGCGAACGCGGCAAGCTGCGCCGCAAGGTGCGCGCCATTTCGACCGAGGGTCGTATGTCGGCCTATATCCTGACGGCGGTGCCGGCGCTGCTGTTCGCCGCCATCATGGTGATGATGCCGCAATTTTATCAAAGCGTCTGGGATGTGCCGAAGACTTGGTATCTGCTGGGCGGTTCGGTGACATGGCTGATGCTGGGCAACATCATCATGTTCAAGATGTCGAACTTCCGGTTCTGAGATGGAGCAGGTGATCCAGTTTCTTGCCTCGCTGGCGCCGACGTCGCTGATGCCGGTAGCCGCGATGCTGCTGGCATTGGGCGGCAGCGCGGTGGCATGGCCGCTGGTGGTGGCCAAAGGCGACCGCAACGATCTCAAGCGCCGGCTCAAGATCGACGACAGCAAGACTCCCCAACAGGCCGAGGTGGCGCCGAAGAAGAACCAGAGCGTCGTGCGCGAGAAGGCGGTGAAGCGGGCGCAGGAATTCTACGCCAAGAGCGATCCGGAAAATGTCGCCCGGTTGCGTATGAAGCTGATCCAGGCGGGCTATATGGAGCCGCGCGCGGTCGGCACATTCTTCCTGATCCGCTTCGCCTGCCTCGTGGGCGCAGCGATCGGCGCGTTCCTGGTCAACCATTGGATGGGCAGCGCCGATTCCACCGCGACCAGCCGCTGGACCTTCATCATCCTGTCGGGAGCCGCCGGCTATTTCGTGCCCGGCCTGGTGCTCAGCCAGAAGGTGCGGGAAAAGATGCGCGAATACCGCAACGGCTTTCCCGACTTCATGGATTTGATGATCGTCTGCTCCGATGCCGGCATGAGCATGGAGGCCGGCATCGAGCGCGTCTCGAGGGAACTGGCCAAGACCTATCCGTCGCTGAGCCAGAATCTGCAGCTGGTGTCGCTGGAACTCAGGGCCGGCCGCAGCCTCGACGATGCATTGAAGGCGCTCGCCGACCGCCTCAGCCTGGACGAGGTGCGCTCCTTCGCCACGCTCTTGCAGCAGTCGAAGGAACTCGGCACCAGCCTCGCCGGGGCGCTGCGCGTGTTCTCCGACGAAATGCGCCACAAGCGCATGTCGTTGGCCGAGGAGAAGGCACATGCCTTGCCGGCCAAGATGTCGGTGCCGGTGGTGGTGTGCATCCTGCCGGTGGTGTTGATGATCGCCGTCATCCCGATCATCGTCAAAATGACGGCGGTTCAGTAGATACCAAGGCAGTAGATACCAAGTGGCCGCCCGGCGGCTTTCTGCGGTTACTCACTTCAACTACGCTTCGCCTGGATGTCATATCCGGCCGGTTTGGCCGCTCTCCTTCGGCAAAATCCGCAAAAAGCAAAATGAGTGAGCCGTCCATGCGAATAGTCTTGTGCACCGCCTTCCTCGGCCTCGCCGCGGCCAGTCTGTCGCCGGCCTCGGCCGCGGCCGACGATTGCGGCGACGCTGCCGCTCTGGTGCAGCAGGCATATCCCAAGGCCCAAAAGAGTGCCGATGGCGCCTCCTTCACGCTCGAACCTCATACCAGCATCGCCCAGACGCTTTGGGATGGCGATGCGCCATTCGGCGTGGTCTGCAAGATCTGGCCCGCCCATGACGACCTGTTGTTGGTCGCCGTGCCGCTGATCGACAGCTCCCAATCCAGCGACGACGGGCATTTCGGCGATGTCGAGCTTCTGGTCGTCGACAGGAAGACCCGGCAGGTGCGCCAGCGCCTGCTCCAGCCCGGGCTGATGACCGATGATGCCGTCGGCATCCGCGAGATCGACTTCGATACCGGGCGCTACAGATTGGCGCCCGATGTCGGCGCCTTCGGCCTGCGCATCGACATGGCAAACCATTCGCAGCCGAATCCTTTCAGTGAAACCGACCTGCGGCTCTATGCCCTTGACGGCGGTGCTCTGCGCCTGGTGCTCGACGGCATCATCGTGGCCGGCTTTGGCGGCGAAGGCGACACCAATTGCGCAGGATCCTTTCAATCCAACCGGGTCAGCCTGGCGATGAGCCCGGCGAGACATCACGGCTATCACGACATCACAGTGTTCGAGCGGTTGGACACCGACAATCCGTCTGTCGACAAGAATGGCGAGTGCCAGTCCCATCCCGGCAGGTCCATGAAACGAACCTACCGGCTGCGCTACGACGGCAGGCGCTATCAGTTTCCGGCGGGGCTCAAGGCGCTGGAGCCGGAATAGGCTTCGGTTGGTTAATGGCTTCTGTGCCCGAAACCAAATTTTAGGCGCGTTTCCGCACTGAAGTTTAATCGCCCTGTTGTAGTCTGCTTCCTCAGAGAACGACCCGGTAAATCGGGCGATTGGGGCCAGGGGCATGCGTCACAGAAGTTTCACGGTAATGGCCGCGCTAGCGGCCGTCTTGATGGTCGGCGGCTGCACGACCGACAACGTCGACAAAACCAAGACCACATCGATCCAACCGGTGGCAAAAGACGTCAGCACCTCCGACCTTGCGCAAGGCAAGGCGCAGTTCCGCGAGGCCAATTACGGCCTTGCCGAACAGCATTTCCGCAAGGCCGTGGAACTGAAGGCCGACAGTGCCGAGGGATGGATGGGGCTTGCCGCCTCCTATGACGAACTCGGCCGCTTCGACTTCGCCGACCGCGCCTACGACCAGCTTTTGAAGGTTGCCGGGCGCAAGCCGCAGATTGTCAACAATATGGGCTATTCGCAGCTGCTGCGCGGCAACAAGAAGAAGGCGAGAGCGCTGCTCATGGAAGCAAGGGCCGGCATGGCCGACCCGAGCGTGATCAACGCCAATCTGGCGCTGCTCAACAAGGGCTGAGACTAGGGACACTCGCGTGCCGAGCTTCGCGGGACGGCAGTCGACGCTTTGTAAACCCTGTCGGCAGGTTGCTTTGAAAACCGGCCGAAACGGTATCTCCGGCCGGTTGCATGCCTATGATGCGCCACAAATCGAAGATCCCAAAGGTTGCCGCTCATCCATGCTGGATTTCAGTTCGCTATTGCTGGCGGCTGCGCTGTCGGGCACATGCCTGAGCGTCACCATGTTTGTGATCTGGTTCACGGCGCCGCGTGCACGCTTCGTGCTGACGGTGGCGTGCGGCATTCTCGTCCTTGTCGCCCACGTCATCGTCTTCTGGCGCTACACGAGGGAGCCCAGTCCCTTGCTTTGCCAGGCGGCGCTGGCGCTGCTCAGCCTCGGTTTCCTGGCGCTTTCACTTTCGGCCATCCAATATCTTGGTGTGCGAAATTACAGCCGCGCTGTCCTGCCGGCCATGCTTGCGATGGCTGTCTGCGCCGGCGTGACCTATCTCGGTTTCGATGGTGTCGGCTTCATCCTCACCTATACGACGGTAACAGTGCTGCTCGCCTCGATCGGGGTGATGTTCTGGATCAAGGGCAGTCAGGATCGCGGCATTCTGCTGGTCGTTTCGGCGCTAAGCGGCGTCTGCGGCGTATCCTTCGGGCTCTGCGGCGCCGTGCTTCTGGTCAAGGGCCAGTGGGTGCTCGGCGTCGCACCCGACAATTGGGCCGAGCGGTTGAATTCGGTCGTGGCAGTCGCCTGCATGACGGCGCTCGGGCGCGCTGACGCTGTCGCTGCATCATCTGCAGGCACAGATCGAACTGAAGGCCGAGACCTTGACCGACCCGTTGACCGGTCTCATGAACCGGCGGGCTTTGAACTCGCTTTATGGCGAGCGCGTCTTCGGCCCGTTCATGTCGGTCGCCATGTTCGACCTCGACCACTTCAAGCGGACCAACGACATCTATGGCCATCCCGTCGGCGACCGGGTGCTTTGCCGTTTCGCCGCAGTCATCAAGAAGTATGACAGGGTTGGCGTCGACGCCTTCCGGCTGGGCGGCGAGGAGTTCGCGTTGGTCATGTCTCGGATGACCGAAGACAAGGCCTACGATCTCGCCAGCAGGATCGGCGTCGCCTTCGGCACGGAAGTGGTGCCGACGCCGCGCGGGCCGTTGCGCAGCAGCGTCAGCGGCGGCATTGGCTTTGGCAAGGAAGACGGCAGCAGCCTGGATGAAGTGCTGGCCGAGGCCGACCGGGCGCTCTACGCGGCCAAGAACGCCGGGCGAAATCGCGTGCTTGTCCTCAACGGCAAGGCCGATGGGCCGGCCTTGCGTTCAGCCTGACAGGCCAGAGTGTTATTCGGCGGCGCCGAGATATTCCGACAACGGCGGGCAGGAGCAGACGAGGTTGCGGTCGCCGGCGACATTGTCGATGCGCGAGACCGGCGGCCAGTATTTGGCCGCTGTATCGACATCGCCAGCGGGGTAGGCCGCTTCCAGCCGCGAATAGGGGTGAGTCCACTGGCCGGCAAGGGTTTCGGCCGCCGTGTGCGGGGCATTGACCAGCGGGTTGTCCTCGAGCGGCCATTCGCCCTTCGCCACTTTCGCTGCCTCGCCGGCGATGGCAATCATCGCCTCGCAGAACCGGTCGAGTTCGCGCTTGGGCTCGGACTCTGTGGGCTCGACCATCAGCGTGCCGGCGACAGGGAACGACATGGTCGGCGCGTGAAAGCCGTAGTCGATCAGCCGCTTGGCGATATCATCGACGCTGATGCCGGCGCTCTCCTTGAGGACGCGCGTGTCGAGGATGCATTCATGCGCGATGCGATCGTGCCTGCCCTTGTAGAGAAGCGGGAAGTGCGGCGCGAGCCGCGTCGCCACATAATTGGCCGAGATGATCGCCGTCTCCGTCGCCTGCTTCAGGCCGGCGGCGCCCATCATGCGGATGTACATCCAGGTGATCGGCAGGATGGAAGCGCTGCCGAACGGGGCAGCGGACACGGCATGCGCCGAACCTTCGGTGACATGACCCGGCAGATAGGGTTTCAGATGCGCCCTGACGCCGATCGGACCGACGCCCGGACCGCCGCCGCCATGCGGGATGCAGAAGGTCTTGTGCAGGTTCATGTGGCAGACATCGGCGCCGATATCGGCGGGCCGCGCCAAAGCAACCAGGGCGTTAAGGTTGGCGCCGTCGAAATAGACCTGGCCGCCATGCTCGTGAATGAGAGCGCACAGGTGGCGCGCGCCTTCCTCGTAGACGCCGTGCGTCGAGGGATAGGTGAACATCAGGGCTGCGAGATTCTTCGAATGCTCGTTGGCCTTGGCCCGCATATCGTCCATGTCGATATTGCCGTCCTCCAGGCAACGCACGACGACGACGCTCATGCCGGCCATCGCCGCACTCGCCGGATTGGTGCCATGCGCGGACTGGGGGATCAGGCAGATGGTGCGATGGCCTTCGCCACGCGAACGGTGATAGGCGCGGATGGCGAGCAGGCCGGCATATTCGCCTTGGCTGCCGGCATTGGGCTGCAGGCTGACGGCGTCGAAGCCGGTGATCTCCGCCAGCCAGCCTTCCAGCTCGCCGACCATGGCGCGATAGCCGGCCGAATGGCTGGCCGGCGCGAAGGGATGGAGGTTGGCGACAACAGGCCAGCTGACCGGCATCATTTCGGCCGCCGCGTTGAGCTTCATGGTGCAGGAGCCCAACGGGATCATGGTGCGGTCGAGCGCCAAATCCTTGTCGGCTAGCCTGCGCAGCAGGCGCATCATGTCGGTCTCGGAGTGGTTTTCGCGGAAAACCGGCTGGGTCAGAAACTCCTTGCCGCGCGGCTTGCCGGGCATCGCGCCGGCCTCAGTAGCGCCGGACTTGGCGCCGAACAGGGCGGCGATAGCCTCGAGATCCGCCTCGGTCGAGGTTTCGTCGAAGGCGATGCTGATGCGGTCGGCATCGATGACGCGCAGCAGCCGGCCACCTTTTTCAGCGGCAGCGGCGATCGAAGCTGCCTTGCCCTTCACTTCGGCCGTCACCGTGTCGAAACGGCTTGAGCCGAGCACGGAAACACCAGCGGTTTTCAGGCCTGCTGCGAGGCCGTTGGCGAGCTCATGAATTCGGGCTGCGATCGCCTGCAAACCAGTAGGCCCGTGCCAGATCGCGTATGCGGTCGCCATGTTGGCAAGCAGCGCCTGCGCGGTGCAGATGTTGGAGGTCGCCTTGTCGCGGCGGATATGCTGTTCGCGCGTCTGCAGGGCGAGGCGATAGCCGGGACGGCCCTTGCTGTCGATCGACTGGCCGACGAGGCGGCCGGGCATCAGCCGGGTCAGCTTGTCGGAGACGGCGCAATAGGCGGCGTGCGGGCCGCCAAAGCCCATCGGCACGCCAAAGCGCTGCATCGGGCCGACGGCGATGTCGGCGCCAAGCCTGGCCGGCGCTTCGGTCAGCGTGAGCGCAAGCGGATCGGCGATGAAGACGACCACGGCGCCGGTGGCGCGAGCCTTCTCGATCGCCGCCTTGTGGTCGCCATAGACGCCAAACGTGTCCGGCCAGGAGACCAGCAGGGCGGCGGTGTTGTCGTCGATGGTCTCGCCATCGATCTCGATGCCGAGCGGCTCGGCGCGGGTGCGCACGACGTCCAGCGTCTGCGGATGCGGCGTGCCGGCCAGCGCCACCTTGGTGCGCTTGTCGCGGTGATGGCGCAGCGCGATGCCGACCGCTTCGGCCACCGCCGTCGCTTCGTCGAGCAGGGAGGCCGAAGCCACCGGCAGGCCGGTCAATTCGGTGACCAAGGTCTGGAAGTTGAACAGCATTTCCAGGCGGCCCTGGCTGATCTCGGCCTGGTAGGGCGTATAGGCCGTGTACCAGGCCGGGTTCTCGAACAGGTTGCGCTGGATGACCGGCGGCACATGGACGCCGTGATAGCCGGCGCCGATGAAGCTCTTCAGCACCCTGTTTTTTGCCATGGTCGCAGCCAATTCGGCCAGCGCTTCGGCTTCGCTCGCCGGCGCGGGAAGGGCTAGCGGCAGATCGAGGCGGATCGACTGCGGCACGGCCTGGCTGATCAGCGTCTCGACTGAGGGAACGCCGATCACGGCAAGCATGGCTCTGACGTCGTTTACATCAGGACCGATGTGGCGGGCCGAGAAGGGGGTAAGTGCTGCGCTCATGGCAATAGGTCCTGATGTCAACCGATATGGGCTTTGTAGGCGGCCTCATTCATGAGGCCTGCGAGTTGGCCTTCGTCGGCGAGCTTCATCTTCCACAGCCAGCCGTCGCCGGTCGCAGCGGAGTTGACCAGCGACGGGTCCGAGGACAGCGCGCCGTTGGCGTCGGTGATCTCGCCATCAACCGGCGCATAAACATCGGATGCCGCCTTGACGGATTCGACGACCACGGCGGTGTCGCCCTTACTGAGTTTGGTGCCGATTTGAGGCAGTTCGACGAAGACGAGATCGCCAAGCTGTTCCTGCGCATAGTCGGTTATCCCGACGGTGGCGATGCCTCCCTCGACGCTCAGCCATTCGTGATCTTGTGTGAAATAGGTTTTTGCCATCGGAATTATCCTTTGCGGTAGCGATGAGGAGTGAAGGGCAAGGAACTGATATCGACCGAGATTTTCGTCCCGCGAACATCGGCGAAGAGTTTTGTGCCCGGCTTGGCCAAGGCCGTTGACACATAGCCCATGGCGACGGGATGGCCGGCCGAGGGGCCGAAGCCGCCTGATGTCACGTGGCCGGCCGGATTGCCGTCGGCATCGAACAAAGCAGCGCCGGCGCGCACCGGCTGGCGGCCGTCCGGCTTCAGGCCGACGCGCTTTTGCGACGACCCGCGCTCCAGGATGGACCGCAGCGCATCGGCGCCGATGAAGGATCCGCCGGCGCGGAGATCTTTGGGGATCGCCCACATCAGGCCGGCACTCGCCGGATCGATCTCCGGCGTGATGTCCTGGCCGTGCAGGCACAGGCCGGCCTCCAACCGCAGCGAGTCGCGGGCAGCAAGGCCGATCCACAACACACGCTCGTCCTCGATCAGTTTCGTGGCCAGAGCGCGCGCATCCGCCTCCGGCAGGCCGATCTCGAAGCCGTCCTCGCCGGTGTAGCCGGAGCGGCTAATGAACCAGTTTTGCTTCGGCTCGATGCCATGCATGAACAAGAGCGAGCCGGTCTCGATGCCGGCGCGGGACAAGGCAGCCCAGGCTTCGGGCCCCTGGATCGCCAGGAAGACGCGATCGAGCGCATCGACCTTCACGTCGAAATCGGTCGCCAGCGCACGCAAATGCTTCTCGTCCTCGACCGCATTCCCGGCGTTGGCGACCACCATGAAGCGCTCGGCGCCGAGCCGGGTGACGATCAGATCGTCGATGATCCCGGCGGCCTCGTTGAGGAAGAAGGTATATTTGGACTGTGAAATCTCAAGCGCGCCGGCATCGAGCGGACTGGCGCGGTTGAGCAGTGCCGCAGCGCCCGGTCCGCTGATCTCGAACAGCTTCATATGCGAAATGTCGAACAGGCCGGCATGTTCGCGGGTGTGAAGGTGCTCCTTCATCACGCCGGCCGGATAGGTCAGCGGCATCGACCAGCCCGCAAAGGCGCCAAAGCGTGCGCCGGCGGCGGTGTGCAGATCTTCGAGAGGAAGGTGTTTGGTGTCGTCGCCCGTCATGTCATCTCCAGAGTCGCACGCAATCGGCCGCTGCTGGCGACCAGTCCGTGCCCCTCTGTCTGAAGCCTGAGAGACTCGCGCAACCGGAACTCTGTCGGCGACGCTTACACCTTCGGCGCGGGGGCAAGCCCCGACTTTCCAGAGTGTCTTTCCCGTCTACGGTTCTTTTGCCTGAGAGATTTCGGGCGATTTCCCCTTCGGCGGCAGCTCGCGCTGCTCTCTCCCGCAAACAGGTAGGACTCAAAACTTAAGCCCTCGACGCGCCATCCATAGCTTGTCGGCGACACCTTGTCACCTGCCAGCGACACGTAAAGCGCGTCGTCTTTACAGTCTTCGCTAACCACGCCGTTTGCCGGTTTTTCAAGACAATGGCGATATTCTGGGCTGACGGTTTGGCCGGCAATTGCGTTGGGCACGGCGGATGGGGATTGACAGATGGGCGAACGGATCGGGAGCGCGCCGGTGGCGGGGCTGGCCTCGAAGGACCGCATCACGGCGGAAGATGTCGTCATGCTGCGTCGCGAAGTGTTCGCCGACGGCGTGGTGACGCGCGGCGAGGCTGAAGCACTGTTCGCGCTCGATGCGACAGCGACGGACAAATGCCCGCAATGGCCTGAATTCTTCGTCGAGGCCGTTACCGACTACATCGTCCACCAGGAAAAGCCGGCAGGCTATATCTCTGAAGACAATGCCGGTTGGCTGATCCAGACCATCTCGCGCGACGGAATGGTCGACAGTGTGACCGAACTGGAGCTGCTGGTGCATGTGCTGGAAAGGGCGAAATCATCGCCCGGCCGGCTCTCCGCCTATGCGCTCGAGCAGGTCGCCAACGCGGTGGTCGACGGCAAGGGACCACTGATGCTCGGCGGCGCGCTGGTTCCCGGGCTGGTCGCCAAGGCAGAGGTCGATCTGTTGCGCCGCATTCTCCATGCCTATGGCGGCGACGGTAACATCGCCATCACACGGGTTGAGGCCGAGGTGCTGTTCCAGATCAACGAGCAGACCGCAGCGGCCCACAACGACCCGTCCTGGAACGACCTGTTCGTCAAGGCGCTCGCCAATTTCGTCATGTGTTCGGCCGGCTACCAAGCGCCGACGCGCGATGTGGCGCTGCGTCGTGACAGTTTCTTGGACCAGGTCGAGCCCGAAATTGGTGGCTTCTTCAGCCGCATGGTGTCGGGCGGCCTGGCCGGCATCATGGAAGCCTATCGTTCGCCCGGCGATATCGAGGCCGAATGGGAGTCGAAGAACCGTGCCGCCGAGGCACTCGCGCGCCGCGCCGAGACGATCGACGCCAGCGAGGCGAAATGGCTGGCCGATCGCATCGGCACCGACCGCCCGCTGCGTGACAATGAACGCGCGCTGCTGACGCTGATCAAACTCGCCTCGCCGGAGATACATCCGGCGCTCAAGCCACTGCTCGACAAGGTTGCTTAAGCCGCGCCGTTTTCTGCGACCGTTTTGCAGAGGACGATATTGGAGTGTCTTCAGGCCAATCGCCAAGTTCGGCCACGCGCTCGAAACCGGCTTCCTCAGGCAAGCTCGGTTCGGCCGGAGTCAGATCGTGCTCGGTCAGAATGCGAGGCCATCAAATCCCGCCATACCAGTCATAGCCATTGTCTTCCCAATAGCCGCCGCGGCTGCCGCCGATATTGGCAAAACTGTCGACGAGCTCGATCTTGTAGAGATACTTCGGCATCTTGTAGCCGAGCTGTCGTTCGACGCGCACGCGCAGCGGCGCGCCGTTTTCGACCGGCAGCGGCTTGCCGTTGAGGCCGTAGGCGAGGATCGTCTGCGGGTGGCGGGCATCGATCAGGTCGATGGTGCCGTAATATTTGATTTCCCCGGAGAGGCTGCGATCGATCGTATCGAGGCAGTGGAACATGACATAGCGGGCCTGCGGCTTGACCACAGCCTGGTCGAGCACCAGCGACAGCGGGGTGCCGGTCCATTTGGCGATGCAGCTCCAGCCTTCGACACAGTCGTGGCGGGTGATCTGCGTGCGGCTCGGCATGTTCTCCAACTGCTCGCGGCTGAGCGACAGCGGCTTTTCGACCAGGCCCGTTACCTCCAGCCGCCAGTCGGCGAAATTGTTGGCGAGCAGGCCCTTGTAGGTGTCATCGTCGGGCGCGGTGACGCCGTTCGGCCGCTGCGGCTGGCGGATGTCGGCCTCGGTGAATTCCGGCGCCAGAGCATCGCGGCCGGCAAGCCAGCGTTGCGCGCGGTAGGTCAGGCCATTGGCGTTTTCGAGGAAACTGCGCAGGCCGTCGCCCATGCCGAGCTGGCTGTCGAAGGCATCGCAGCCCGACAACATGATGCCGGAAACGCCGAGGCCGGCGCCCGTCAGGAACTTTCGGCGGCTGATCTGGAATTTGGCCATCTCACGCACTCCTCTCGGTGTCGCCATGCCTTGGCGGATCGGTGCGGTACCAGCCGGTGATGATCGAGCGCAGTTCGTTGATCGGGCCGGCGGCGAGGATCATCATCATATGGACGATGAAAAAGCCGACCAGCAGCACCATCACCGTGAAATGGATGGTGCGCGCCGTCTGCCTTCCGCCGAGCAGTTCGTTGAGCCAGGGCAGCACCGAGTTCATGCTCGGCGACATGGCAAGGCCGGTGATGATCATGAGTGGCAACAGCACGAACAGTACGCCGCCATAGGCCATTTTCTGCAGCGTGTTGTATTCGCGTGTGTGGTGGAACCTGAGCTTGGCGTGCTCGATGATGTCCTGCGGCAGCCGCTTGAGATCGTCAAGGCGCGGCGCCAGATCGCGGCGCAGATGGCCGTTGACCAGGCTGGCGACCAGCCAGACGACCAAGGTGGTTGTCAGTATCCAGGCGAAGAAGAAATGCACAACGCGGGCGGTGCCGAGATCGTAATAGGACGGGATTGTCGCCCAGGACGGGAAGGCACGCGACGTTTGCTGCCGGGCCGGGCCCGACCAGCCGAGCACGCCTGTGGTGTCGAAGCGATGGCCGAAGATTTCGGTATAGCCGCGCGGGCCGGTGGCGGTGTTTTCGGCGCCGATGGCAAAGACGGTGTTGTTGTACTCGAAGCCGGATTGCTTGCCGATGTAGAGCTGCGGCCGGGCATTGAAGATCTGCAGGCCGGACAAAAGCATGAAGAACAGCGAGATCGCCCACAGCCAGTGAGTCAGGCGGGTCCAGCGCGATTGCCGGTAGATCAGCGTCGCATCCTTCGTTGAGGCGGCATCGACGCCTGCGCCGGGCTGACTCATGGTAATGGTTTCCATCTTTTCCTCGCCTCCGGCTGCGCGATCCTGGGATGGCCGCGCTCGTCCTTGTCCTCCCAATACGTCGCTATCGAAAGCGATGTTTCATGCGGTCACGTTTTTATTACGGGCACGGGTTTATCGCGGGCACGGATACTCAATTGCCGAGGCTCACCGCGAGATTGACGACGGCGGCGACGATGACGGCGTTGAAGAAGAACGACAGGATCGAATGGACAAGCACCACGCGGCGCATATGCGAGGTCGTGATCGCGGTGTCGGCGGTCTGCGCGGTCATGCCGATCACCGTCGCGAAATAGAGAAAGTCCCAACCGTCCGGCCGTTTGCTGCCGGGAAAATCGAGGCCGCCGACCGGTATCTTCTTCTTGGTTTCGGTATCGATCGCGTCGCCGTCCATCCAGTAGACATGCGCATAGTGGAGGGCGGCCATGGCATGGATGGTGAACCAGCCAAGCGGGATCGACAGCATGGCGAAGCCGAGTTCGATGGGGTCGCGATCCTTGTGATTGATCAAAAGGAACAGCAGGACGATGGCCATGGCGACGATGCCGAGCGTGATGGCAAAGATGCCCAGCACTGGGAGGTCCAGTTCGCGCGCGTTCTTGCTGAGATAGCGGCCGGACAGCAGCGGCATCTTGGCGATGACGAGCGCGATGAAGACGACGAAGAAGGAATCGGCGGCAATCGAGATCGAATAAGCAAGCCGCGTGGAGACGGGGAGCGATCCAATCAAAGGGAATACCGCGGCAAATACGACCAGACCGACGGCTAGCGACACAAAGAACTGCTTGTGCCGCTGCAAGGGGATATTCGGCGATATGTCGGCCATACCCGACCTCGGATGGTGCTTCACGTCTGGTCGGGTGTGACGGATTTCAGGGCGCGCCGCAAGATACGGTCGAGCTCACCCAGGAAACGCGAGCGATCCTGTGGCGCAAAGCTGGCATTGTAGCCCTTGCTCTCGCCGGTTTCGCGCAGATGCTGCTTCAAATCGCGCATTGCAACCGCCATGCCGATGGTCTCCGGCGTGAACGGCCGGCCGGTTGGCCCAAGCACATGCGCGCCGAGCGCCACGGTGCGAGCGGCAAGCGGGATGTCGGCGGTGATCACGATGTCGTTGGGTTTTGCGTTCCCGACGATCCAATCGTCAGCGGCATCGGCGCTTTTAGAGACGACGACGTTGCGGATCATAGGATCGCGCGACGGACGCAGCCCGCCATTGGAGACGTAGGTGACGACCACGCCATGGCGCTCGGCGACCTTCTCGACCTCGGCTTTCACCGGGCAGGCGTCGGCGTCGACGTAGATGGCGGGTGCGGGCATTATCTCTCCAAAACGGACATGGGGCCGGCATGTTACCCGGCCCCATGCCAGAAATCTCGTACTGTCAGGCCGGCAGCGCGCCCGACTTCTTCGCCGTCCAGGTGGCTATGTAATCCATCAGGCCGGGGTTGAGACAGTCATAGGGTTCGAGGCCGATCGACTTCAACTGGCCGCGGATGCCGTCCATGCGCTTGGGGTCGACACCGGATTCGATGATCGACGAAACGAAAGCGGTGAAGCCCGGCGGTGACCAGCCGTCTTCCTGGAAGCGCTCGGGATGGATGAAGGACAGACCCTTGAACGGATGGTCGCGCTCGACCGGGCCGTGCATGTGGACGCCGCAACCGGTGCAGGCATGACGCTGGATCAACGCTGCCGGATCGACCACCTTCAGCTTGTCGCCATTCTCGGTGACGGTGACGTCGCCAGTGCCGGCGACCGCCACGACCGAGAACACCGCGCCGTCCGGTTTCCAGCATTTGGTGCAGCCGCAGGCATGGTTGTGGGCGATCTGGCCCTTGACCGTCACCTTCACCGGCTTGCTGGTGCAGGCGCAGACCAGCGTGCCGCCGGCAAAGCTTGCGCTCTCCTTTGGCAAGCCATTGTCGATTTTGGGATGCAGTTTCTCAGGCATTGTCTTCCTCCCTTGTTGAACCTGTGCAACTTCAGTCGCTGGCCCTTCGGTCGGCGGCTTGTTCTTCCTCCGTTTGGTGTGCGATCGGACGCAAAACCGGGCGCCACTTTTGCTGATCGCACTTAGTAAACGACGACGCTCCTGATCGACTTGCCCTCATGCATGAGATCAAAACCCTTGTTGATGTCCTCAAGCTTCAGCAAATGGGTGATCATCGGGTCGATCTGGATCTTGCCGTCCATGTACCAGTCGACGATTTTCGGCACGTCGGTGCGGCCGCGCGCGCCGCCGAAGGCGGTGCCCATCCAGGTGCGGCCGGTGACCAGCTGGAACGGCCGGGTCGAAATCTCCTGGCCGGCGCCGGCCACGCCGATGATAACCGACTTGCCCCAGCCGCGATGCGAGGCTTCCAGCGCCTGGCGCATCACCTTGGTGTTGCCGGTGCAGTCGAATGTGTAGTCGGCGCCGCCGATCTGGTCGGCGCCGCGCTTGGTCAGGTTGACGAGGTGAGGAACGATGTCGCCGTCGATCTCCTTCGGATTGACGAAATGCGTCATGCCGAAGCGCTCGCCCCATGCCTTCTTGTCGTTGTTGAGGTCGACACCGATGATCATGTCGGCGCCGGCGAGTTTCAGGCCCTGGATGACGTTGAGGCCGATGCCACCGAGACCAAAGACGACAGCAGTCGCGCCTTGCTCGACCTTCGCGGTGTTGATGACCGCGCCGATGCCGGTGGTGACGCCGCAACCAATGTAGCAGATCTTGTCGAAGGGCGCGTCCGGGTTGACCTTGGCGACGGCGATCTCGGGCAAAACGGTGAAATTGGAGAAGGTCGAACAGCCCATATAGTGGAAGATCTTGTCCTTGCCGATCGAGAAGCGCGACGAGCCGTCCGGCATCAGGCCCTGGCCCTGCGTGGCGCGGATGGCGGTGCACAAATTGGTCTTGCGCGACAGGCAGGACGGGCACTGCCGGCATTCCGGCGTGTAGAGCGGGATGACGTGGTCGCCCTTCTTGACCGAGGTGACGCCCTTGCCGACATCGACGACAACGCCAGCGCCTTCATGGCCGAGGATTGCCGGAAACAGACCTTCGGGATCGGCGCCCGACAAAGTGAACTCGTCGGTGTGGCAGATGCCGGTCGCCTTGATCTCGACCAGCACCTCGCCTTCGCGCGGTCCGTCGAGGTCGACCTCCATGATTTCCAACGGCTTTCCGGCGGCGACAGCGACAGCGGCGCGGGTTTTCATCAGGCAATTCCTCCCAAGGCGATTGGTCTTCAGGCTTTCAGGTTTTTATACTGTTTCAACACGATTTGGCGACCAAATATGGCGCAAATCTTGGCCCAGTCGTCGGCGAGCCCAACCTTCGCCCCTCGGCACGGGCCTGGCGGGCAGGGAGTGTCTTGATGGGTGCGCTGCCGGCGGTGCTTGAGCCCGGCTGCCGAAGCCCATAAGAAGGACGAAAGACCGAGGAAACGCCTTCGATGTTCACGAAAATCCTGATCGCCAATCGCGGCGAGATTGCTTGCCGCGTCATCAAGACGGCGCGCAGGATGGCGATTGCCACCGTCGCGGTCTATTCCGACGCCGATCGCGACGCCGTGCATGTCGAAATGGCCGAGGAGGCCGTGCATATCGGCCCATCGCCTGCCGCGCAGAGCTACCTCCTGCCCGAGAAGATTATCGCCGCCTGCAAAGAGACGGGCGCGCAGGCCGTGCATCCGGGTTATGGTTTTCTCTCCGAACGCGCCGCCTTCTGCGAGGCGCTGGAGGCCGAAGGCATTATCTTCATCGGTCCAAAACCCAAGGCAATCAAGGCGATGGGCGACAAGATCGAATCGAAGAAGTTCGCCAACGCGGCCAAGGTTTCGACCGTGCCAGGCTGGCTCGGCGTCATCGAAAACGGCGACCATGCCGAAACGATCGCCGGCGAGATCGGTTATCCCGTGATGATCAAGGCGTCGGCCGGCGGCGGCGGCAAGGGCATGCGCATCGCCTGGAGCCAGTCGGAAGTGCGCGACGGCTTTGACCGGGCGCGTTCGGAGGCCAAAAGCTCGTTCGGCGACGACCGCGTCTTCATCGAAAAGTTCGTCGTCGATCCGCGTCATATCGAAATCCAGGTGCTGGCCGATGCGCATGGCACCGCCCTCTATCTCGGCGAGCGCGAATGCTCGATCCAGCGTCGGAACCAGAAGGTGGCGGAAGAGGCGCCGTCGCCATTCCTCGATGCCAGGACGCGCAAGGCCATGGGCGAGCAGGCCGTGGCGCTGGCCAAGGCGGTCGACTACCAGAGCGCCGGCACCGTGGAGTTCATCGTCGATGCTGAAAAGAACTTCTATTTCCTTGAAATGAATACACGATTGCAGGTCGAGCATCCGGTGACGGAGCTTGTTACCGGCATCGACCTGGTCGAGCAGATGATCCGTGTCGCCGCCGGCGAGAAGCTGGCGATCAAGCAAAGCGACGTCACGCTAAACGGCTGGGCGGTGGAAAGCCGGCTCTATGCCGAGGATCCCTATCGCAATTTCCTGCCCTCGATCGGCCGGTTGACGCGCTACCGGCCGCCGGAGGAGGGCGCGTTCGGCGATGTTGTCATCCGCAACGACACCGGCGTCACCGAAGGCTCCGAGATTTCGATGTTCTATGATCCGATGGTGGCAAAACTCTGCACCTGGGCGCCGACGCGGCTGGCGGCAATCGATGCCATGTCGGAAGCGCTGGACAGTTTCGTCGTCGACGGCATCGAGCACAACATCCCGTTCCTGGCGGCGCTGATGCAGCATCCGCGCTGGCGCGAGGGGCGGATATCGACGGGCTTCATCGCCGAGGAATATCCTGACGGCTTCGCGCCGATCGTGCCCAATGGCGATGAAAAGGCAGTGCTGGCGGCGATCGCCACCGCGGTCGAGCTTCTGCGCCGCGACCGACTCGACCGGCTGGGCGGGCGGCTGGCGCCGCATTCGGGCGCACTCAAGCGCGATTGGGTGGTGAAGCTCGGCGACGACTATCTCCAGGCTTCGATCATCGAGGGCATGATCTCCATTCCGATGGAAATCGATCTGTCGGTCGATGGCGGCAAAGCGCTGACCGTGGCGTCCGACTGGCGGCCGGGCGACCTCATCTGGCGCGGCACTGTCGGTGCCCGCAAGGTCACGGCGCAGATCAGGCCGGCGCCGAACGGCCTGCGCATTGCCTGGAAAGGCATGTCGGTGACGGCGCGCGCCATGCTGCCGCGCACGGCTGAACTGGAAAGGCTGATGCCGGAAAAGGTGGCGCCGGACACGTCCAAGATGCTGCTTTGCCCGATGCCGGGCCTGGTCGTGTCGATCGCGGTTGCCGAGGGGCAGGAGGTCAAGGCCGGCGAGACGCTGGCCGTGGTCGAGGCGATGAAGATGGAAAACGTGTTGCGCGCCGACCGCGATCTTGTCGTGTCGAAGCTCAACGCCAAGCCGGGTGACAGCCTGGCTGTGGATGCGGTGATCATGGAGTTCGCCTAGAGATTGTTTGGAAATTCTACTCCGGCGGCCATCTGAAGGCGGTTTCTGCGCTTTCCGTGCTCACGGACCAATGGCCGCTGCGCTCCGGTTCTCGAAACCACCATCATATGACTCGCCAGAGCGAATTTCGAACAATCTCTGAGCCGTGCGGCTGGGTACGGAAGCCTGTGGTCGGTGGTCAATTGTGCTGGACTGGCATCGCCCGGTCCGGGACAATACATCTCCATCGACTCAAAGCCCTTCGAGCAATTTGAAACATCATGGCGGATGACAAACTTCCACGCGATCCCCTGAGGCGCGAAGCAGCGCTCGCTGCTGCGCGCCCGGAGGCGCCGGCGCGGCCGTTCATCCATCTGCGCGTGCATTCGGCGTATTCGCTGCTCGAGGGCGCCTTGCAGGTCGCCGCTGTCGTCGCCCATGCCGTCAAGGACGAGTGCCCGGCAATCGCCGTCACCGACACCAACAATCTGTTCGGCGCGCTGGAATTTGCCCAGAAAGCGGTGAAAGAGGGCATCCAGCCGATCATCGGCTGCCAGATCGATCTCGCCTTTTCAGGCGAGACCAGTGACGCACAGCGCGACCGCCGCCGCCACGGGCCGGAGATGAACGCCGTGGTGCTGCTCGCCGCCACCGAGGTTGGCTATAGCAACCTGGTCAGGCTGGTCAGCCAGGTCTATCTGGAGACGCCGCCGGGCGAGCCCGTGCATCTGACGTCAGCAATGCTGGAAGGCCATAGCGATGGCCTGATCTGCCTCAGCGGCGGGCCGCGCGGCCCGATCGGCCGGGCGCTGAAGGAGGATCGCCGAGATCTTGCCGAGACGCGGCTTTTGGCACTCAAGGCGCTGTTCGGCGACCGGCTCTATGTCGAACTGGACCGTGTTTCCGGTTATGACCGCGCTATCGAGAAATCATCGGTCGACCTTGCCTATATCCATGATCTGCCGCTGGTCGCCACCAATGAGGCGTTCTTCGCCGCCCGCGACGACTATGAAGCGCATGACGCGCTGATCGCCATTGCCGAAGGGTCCGTCGTTGCCGCCGACAACCGCCGCCGCCTGACATCGGACAATTTCCTGCGCAGCCAGGCCGATATGGCGCGGCTGTTCGCCGACCTGCCGGAAGCGATCGACAACACCGTCGAGATCGCGCTGCGCTGTTCCTATTATCCCAAGACCCGCAATCCGATCCTGCCACGCTTTACCGGCGGCGATGTCGCCGACAATGAGGTGGCGCTGAAAGCGGAGGCCGATGAGCTACGCCGGCAGGCGCATGAGGGGCTGGAGGCGCGGCTGGCTGCGCATGGGCCCACTTCCGGCTACACGGTCGAACAATACCGCGAGCGGCTCGATTTCGAACTCTCCATCATCGAGAAGATGAAGTTTCCCGGCTATTTCCTGATCGTCGCCGACTTCATCAAATGGGCCAAGGCGCAAGGCATTCCGGTCGGGCCGGGCCGTGGCTCGGGCGCCGGATCGCTGGTCGCTTATTCCACGACCATCACCGACATCGATCCGCTGCGCTTCTCGCTGCTGTTCGAGCGCTTCCTCAATCCCGACCGCGTGTCGATGCCCGACTTCGACATCGACTTCTGCCAGGACCGGCGCGAAGAGGTCATCCGCTACGTCCAGCAGAAATATGGCCGCGACCAGGTTGGGCAGATCATCACCTTCGGTACGCTGCAGGCGCGCGCGGTGCTGCGCGACGTCGGCCGCGTGCTGCAAATGCCTTACGGCCAAGTCGACAAGCTCTCCAAAATGGTGCCGCAGAACCCCGCCAATCCGGTCAAGCTGGCGGATGCCATCGCCAACGAGCCGCGCTTTGCCGAGGAGGCCGAGAAGGAGCCGATCGTGCAGACGCTGCTCGATATGGCGCAAAAGCTGGAAGGGCTCTACCGCCACGCTTCGACGCACGCCGCCGGCATCGTCATCGGCGACCGGCCCTTGTCGGAACTGGTGCCGATGTACCGCGATCCGCGCTCCGACATGCCGGTCACCCAGTTTAACATGAAATATGTCGAGCAGGCCGGGCTGGTAAAATTCGACTTCCTCGGCCTGAAGACGCTGACGGTGCTGGAGACGGCGGTGAAGCTGATCCGCCGGCGCGGCATCGAGATCGACCTGGCGACGATCCCGCTCGACGATCCTGAAACCTACGCCATGCTGTCGCGCGGCGAAGTGGTCGGTGTGTTCCAGGTGGAAAGTGCCGGCATGCGCAAGGCGCTGATCGGCATGCGGCCCGACTGCATCGAGGACATCATCGCGCTGGTGGCGCTCTACCGTCCCGGCCCGATGGAGAACATCCCGACCTACAACGCCAGAAAGCATGGCGAAGAGGAGATGGCATCGATCCATCCCAAGATCGACCATCTGGTGAAGGAGACGCAAGGCGTCATCGTCTACCAGGAACAGGTGATGCAGATCGCGCAGGAACTGTCGGGCTATTCGCTCGGCGAAGCCGATCTGCTGCGTCGCGCGATGGGCAAGAAGATCCGCGCCGAAATGGACAAGCAGCGCGAGCGTTTCGTCACCGGTGCGGTCGAACGCGGCGTCGGCAAGCCGCAGGCCGACTTCATCTTCGACCTTCTGGCCAAGTTCGCCGACTACGGCTTCAACAAATCGCACGCGGCCGCCTACGCCGTCGTGTCCTACCAGACCGCCTATCTCAAGGCGCATTACCCCGTCGAGTTCCTGGCGGCGTCGATGACGCTCGACATGGGCAATACCGACAAACTCGCCGATTTCCGCCAGGATGCGCTGCGTCTCGGCATCGAGGTGGTGGCGCCGTCGGTGATGACCAGCTTCCGCAATTTCGAGGTCGGCGAGAACCGCATTTACTATTCGCTGGCGGCCCTCAAGGGCGTCGGCGACGCTGCGGTCGAGCACATCGTCGCCATGCGCGGCGAAAAGCCGTTCAAGAATCTCGCCGATTTCTGTGAAAGGGTCGATCCCAAGATCGTCGGCAAGCGCGTCTTCGAAAGCCTGATCATGGCCGGCGCGCTCGACTGCTTCGGCCACGACCGCGCCCAGATGATGGCCGGCGTCGAACGGATGATGGGGCTGGCTTCGCTGGCGCAGCAGAATGCCATTTCGGGCCAGCACGACATTTTCGGCGCGTCGCTCGGCGCGCAGCAGCAGGCGCTCAATTTGCCGCAGACCGATCCGTGGCTTGCCGCCGACCGGCTGCACCGCGAATTCCAGGTCGTCGGCTTCTATCTCTCGGCGCATCCGCTCGACGAGTACAAGGCGGCCCTGCAGAAGATGCGGGTGCAGAACTGGGGAGAGTTCTCGGCCGCGGTCAAGCGTGGCGCCGCCGCCGGCCGGCTGGCCGGCACGGTCACCACCAAGCAGGAACGCAAGACCCGCACCGGCAACAAGATGGGCGTCATCGCCTTTTCCGACACTTCTGGCCAGTATGAAGCCGTGCTGTTTTCGGAAGGGTTGGCGCAGTATCGCGATCTGCTCGAGCCTGGACGTTCGGTGGTGATCACCGTTTCGGCCGAGGATAGGCCCGAAGGGGTCAATCTGCGCATCCAGACGGTGCAGTCGCTGGAGGATGAGGCCAGCCGCATCCAGAAGGCGCTGCGCATCTTCGTGCGCGATGCGGCTCCGATCGGCATGCTGGCCGGCCAGCTTGCGGTGAAGGGCGAGGGCCAGGTCAGCTTCGTGCTGATCAAGGAGGCCGGGCAAGGTGAGATCGAGATCGAATTGCCCAATCGCTACCGCATCTCGCCGCAGATCGCGTCGGCCATGCGCGCGGTGCCGGGGGTGGTCGAAGTCGAGCTCGTCTAGGCTGCCCTGATATACACGGCAGTCGCATCGACGTCGGCCAGTGCATGACGGCCTAAGAATGCTCTGGGCCTGACATTGCAGCCGATAGGGCCAGCGTGCGGGGCGTGGTTGAACTGACCTTCCTTTGAACCACATGCGTTGAGCAGAAACTTCACAGGAACGCACAATCATGCCCAGCCGCGAACGCGTCGAAGCCTTCCTCAAGGAGGTGGTCGAAGGCAGCCACGTCAAGGCGATCGCCGACTTCTACCATGACGATGCCACCATGCAGGAAAATCTCGGCGTCCCGCGGCGCGGCAAGGAAACACTGATGGCGCATGAGCAGGCAGCACTCGACCGGATCGAGAAGATGCACACCCATCCTGTCCAGACATTCCTGGTCGATGGCGACAATGTCGCCATCCGCTGGACCTTCGACCGTATCGACAAGGCCGGCACCGTGCGCCGGCTGGAAGAGGTGGCCCTGCAGCGCTGGCGTGGTGACCGGATTGCGGAGGAGCGGTTCGTCTACGACACCGCCTCGGCCTGGCGCCTCGTGGGGCCGGACGGCAAGGTGGTGGAGGGCTGACGATCACCGGGGCCACTAGATCATGATGAGATTTGGTTGAAATCTCATCATGATCTAACCCTTTGTTGGAGCATGATCTTTTCCGCAAACCGGCACCCACTTTTTGGGATCATGCTCTAGACGACCCCGGCTGGGACCGTTACGCACTTGGTGATGAAAGCAGCCGAGAAGGACGGATTGCAGCAAAGCTCAGCGATGGCGCGGCTGCGTGACAGGCTGCGCAAGCTCTATCACGGACGCACGCCGGCGGCGTTCCGGTTTCAACTGGTGGCGGTCATCATCGACCTCGCCATCATCGCCTTCTTCGTTGCCACGCCGGTGCTCCAGGACAAGCCGTCATTCCTGTGGCTCGACTATACCGTCGCGGCGCTGGTCGCCGCCGACCTGATTGCCCGACTGTTAGCCTCCAACGACATGTTGCGGCTGATGAAACAGCCGACATCCTGGGTCGATGTCTTCATCCTTTTGACGCTGCTGATGCCGACGGCGCTGGCAAATCTGGCGTTCCTGCGCATCCTGCGGCTATGGTCGCTGTCGCGCAGCGGGTCGCTGTGGCGGCATTTCGAAATGCGTGGCTTGAGGCCCTGGCGCGAGGCGAGCCACGCGGTCATCAACCTGTTGACGTTCCTGTTCGTCATCACCGGCTTCGTCTACACCTTCTTCTTCCGCACCGGCGCCGGCCTCGAAAACTACATTGATGCGCTGTATTTCACCGTTGCCACGGTGACGACGACCGGTTTCGGCGACATCGTGCTGCCGGGGATCGCCGGCAAGCTGACCGCGATCGCCACCATGATCATCGGCATCTCGCTGTTCGTCAGACTGGCGACGGCGATTTTTCGACCCGCCAAGGTGTTCTTTCCCTGTCCGCAGTGCGGACTGCAACGGCATGAGCCGGACGCCGTGCACTGCAAGGCCTGCGGGCATCTTCTCAACATACCGGATGAGGGGAATTGACCGACCGCTACGAGGCCGCGACCTCGGCCGGCTTTGGCGCCTTGCGCTGCAGGTTGAGCAAGGTTGCCCATCAGGATCAGCAGGGCGCCGCCGGCTGTAAAGATGTCGATCTGTTCGCTGTAGAGCAGCCAGCCGATCAGCGCCGACAGTGGCACGCGCAGGAAATCCATCGGTGAAATCACCGTAGCGTCGGCATAGGTGAGGGCACGCGCCATGCAGAAATGCGACGACATGCCGGTGAAGGCAATCAGCAGGATCCATGGCCAGAGTTCGAGCGGTGGGTTGCGCCATTCATAAAGCGCCGGGATCAGGCCGACCACCGACTGGATGATCAGCATCCAGAAGATGATGCGCACGACACTGTCCGTGCGGGTCAGCGACTTGACCAACACCACCGATACGCCAAAGCACACGGCCGCGCCGAGAACGACGAGGTGACCCGGATCCATGGAGCCGACGCCGGGGCGAACGATGACCACCACGCCGATCAGGCCAAGCACGACCGCCGCAATTTTCGGGCGGGAGAGCCTTTCGCCAAGAAACGCCACCGCCAGGATCGCGGTCCAGATCGGCGTGGTGAATTCGATCGATATGAGCACCGCAAGCGGGATCAGCGTCAGCGCATAGAGCCATGCCGCCTGGCCCGTATAGTGGATGACATTGCGAGCGATATGGGCCAACGGGCGCTGCGTGCGCATTGCGGCGAATCCGCCGCTCATCGTCACCAGCGGCAACAGAATGAAGAAGCCGATCACCGAGCGCAGTTCCAGCACCTGGAAGACGTTGAGCTCGGCGGTGGTTGCGCGGCCAGCGACCGACATCGCCAGGAACGAGGCGATCGACAGCGCCATCCAGAACGCGGCTTTGGGGATCGATGGGGAAGGTGCCATAGGCGCTATGTCGCAAGCCGGGGCTTCCATCGCAACCGCTAGGCGACGCATTCGACTGGGCCAGACCCGTTGCAAAACAGCCATGCTGGAAGTGGAACCTGACGCGACGGCAGGCGTTGCTTCCCGGTAGGCCAATTCCTGGACGCATTGTTCGTTCAACATCAACGGGGGAGAGATTCCGATGAAATCATTCGCGCGGTTTCTGCTAGCCGGCTGCCTGCTAACTGCGAGCGGCGCGGCCCGTGCCGACGAGGCGGATTTTCTCAGCTCGCTACAAGGCAGTTTCTCCGGCAAAGGGACAGTCCAGGTCACCACCGACGCGCCGACGGTGAACGTCTCCTGTACTTTCAATTCCGACGCGACGTCGACATCATTGTCGCTTGACGGCAACTGCCGCGGTCTGATCGTGGTGACGCGCGCGATCAGCGCGGATCTGAAAGCCAGCGGGGCGAAATACACCGGCGTCTATGTCGGATCGCGCACCGGGCCCGCGCAGCTCGCCGGCAGCCGTTCCGGGAACGCGATCAGTCTCGGCATTCGCTGGGCGGCGGAGGTCAATGGCGATCGCAAGGCGCGGTTGACGGTCGAGAAAACCAGCGGCGACGGAATGCGGTTGACCGTTACCGACGTCGATCCGAAAACCGGCAAGAACGTGGTGACGAGCCGCATCGATCTCAAGCGTATCTAAGCCGTCTCACTCCTCGATCGGCTCCGGCGGGTTGGCGTTGCGGCCTTTGCCGAAGGTGTAGCCGGTTTCCACTGCCTTCTTGCCGAACTTGTCGCGCAGCGTATCGACGGCGCTTTCGGCCATGGCGCGCTTGCGCGAGCCGACGTCGACGAGATCGGGCGGATCGGCCTTCTCGTCATCCGAGAGATCGCTGACACCGATGCCGAGCAGCCGGTACTTTGTCCCGTCCGCCTCCTTGCGCAACAGCTCGAGCCCGGTCTGGAAAATACGGTCGGCCAGCCTTGTCGGGTCGCCGAGCTGGCGGTTGCGGGTGCGCAGCTTGAAATCCTGCGTCTTCAGCTTCAGCACCACGGTGCGCCCGGCAATGCCTGACTTCTTCAGCCGCGCCGAGACCTTTTCCGACAATCCCCTCAGCACTGGAACCAGTTCGCCCATTTCAGCTATGTCGGTGTCGAAAGTGGTTTCGGCCGACACACTTTTCGCATCCTGGTCGGGATCGACACGGCGGTCGTCCTGGCCGCGCGAGAGATGGTAGAGCCGGGTGCCCATCACGCCATAGCGGCGCATAAGATCGGCGCGCTCCATGCGCTGCAACTGGGCGATGCTGCGGATGCCGTCGCGTTCGAGCGTTGCGGCAAAAGCCTTGCCGACGCCCCAGATCAACGTCACCGGCTGTTCGGCCAGGAAACCCAGCGCCTCGGCTTCGCCGATCACCGAAAAGCCGCGCGGCTTGCGGAAATCGGAGGCAACCTTGGCCAGGAACTTGCAGTAGGAAAGGCCGGCCGAAACGGTGATGCCGATTTCCTTTTCGACGGTCTGCGCAAAGCGTGCCAGCACCACTGCCGGCGGCATGCCGTGCAGGCGCTCGGTGCCGGCGAGGTCGAGAAACGCCTCGTCGATGGAGAGTGGCTCGACCAGCGGCGTCAGCGCCTGCATCAGCGCGCGGACCTCGCGGCCGACGCGGACGTATTTCTCCATATTGGGCGGGATGACGATCGCTTCCGGACAGGCTTCGAGCGCCTTGAACATCGGCATTGCCGAGCGCACCCCCTTGATGCGGGCGATGTAGCAGGCGGTGGAGACGACGCCGCGCTTGCCGCCGCCGATGATCAGCGGCTTGTCCTTCAGCGCCGGATTGTCGCGCTTTTCGATCGCCGCATAGAAGGCGTCGCAATCGATATGCGCCAGATGCAGCTGGTAGAGCTCGGGATGGCGGGTGAGTCGAGGGCTGCCGCAACGCTCACAGCGCCTGGTATCGCTGCGCTGAAGGGTCAGGCAGTCGCGGCAAAAACCGTGCTCGGGATTGTTGACAGGGGCCGCCATCGCTGCGAACATAAAGAGAACAGATGCAATGGTACGTCAGGACGGAAGCCGCCACAAGCGGTTAGCCGGGAGAGAACTCATGAGCACCACCATAGCGCCGCTGGCGCCTGACCTATGGGCGGATTTCGAGGATCTTTTCGGCAAGCAGGGCGCCTGTTACGGCTGCTGGTGCACGCATTTCCGGATGGCGCCGGCGGTCCGACGGGCCAGCGACAAGCAGCGCAACAAGGATCATATCAAGGCGCGTATCGAGGCCGGGCCGCCGCCGGGGCTTTTGGCCTTCGAGGACGGCCAGGCGGTCGGCTGGATGCAGATCGGTCCACGCGCCGACGTGCCCGAATGGAACAATCGGGGCCGGGGCTCGGCGCCGGTCGATCCAACCGACGCCGTAGATCCCGGCGTCTGGGCCATCTCCTGCTTCTTCATCCGCGCCAGCGCGCGCGGCCGGGGCGTCAGCCACCGCCTGGTCGAGGGCGGCATCGCTTTTGCCCGCCAGAACAAGGCGCGGCTGGTCGAGGCGTGTCCGATCGACGTGTCGCGCGATTCGCGTTCGATCGGGCTGTTCGTCGGCTCGTCGCGTGTGTTTGAAAAGGCCGGCTTCGAGCGGCTTGTCGAACGCAAGGCCGGACGGCCGCTGATGCGGCTGGTGTTGTAGGC
The DNA here is from genome assembly GCF_040318615.1 of Mesorhizobium sp. M1078. Lineage (NCBI taxonomy): Bacteria > Pseudomonadati > Pseudomonadota > Alphaproteobacteria > Hyphomicrobiales > Phyllobacteriaceae > Mesorhizobium > Mesorhizobium sp. M1078. The sequence continues at coordinate 371,760 of NZ_JAMYMP010000002.1, read as the reverse complement.
GGCAGCAATCCATAGGTCTTGTCTTGCGGCTGTGATGGTATTTTCCTACCAGTGGTAGAAGCGGTTTTGACGACTGCAATAAAGTGGAGGATCGATATGAAGCGCGTTTTGCCATTCGCTTTGCTTCTAGCCTGCAGTGCGCCGGCGCTTGGGCAGACGGTCGACAGCGAGGGCGCCAAGCAGCTTACCGACAATCTGGCGCGCTATTTCAGCAAGAAGCCGTTCGAGATCGGATTTCTGAAGGTCTCGGTCGAAGGCGACGCCTACAAGCTCGCATTCGATTTCAAGCCCGTCGTGGAACTCTTGGCAAAACAGGATGGCCTGAAGCTCGATCTCACCCCTTATACGCTGTTGACCAAACCACGCAGCGATGGCGCGTGGGATGTCTCAGGCAATCTGGCGCCGGAAGGGTCGATGGAGTTCAACGGCCCTCAGGGGCCGCAAAGCATGAAGATGTCTATCAAGGGCGGGAAGTTCGTTGGTGTCTACCATCCCGAGTTGGCGGCTTTCAGCAGCGCCACGTCGTCACTTGAAGGCATGAATATGACGTCGCAGGACGCCAGGCAGCGCACGGAGATGAGTTCTGGTGCTGGAACCGCCACAATGAGCGCTAACAAGGGCGCGAATGGCGGTGTCGATTTTAGCATGGTTCAGACGATTGCCGATTTTGCAGAGGTCATCACGATCGACAACCCCAACAGCGGGCAGAAAATCCCGCTGACGGTCAAGTCGCCCGAATTTTCGGTCGACGCGAAAGGCAAGGGGCTGCGCACGAAGCCTATTCTGGACCTGTTGGCTTTCGCCGTGGCCAATGAGGACGAGGCGAAACTGAAAGCCAATCAGGCGGAGCTCAAGTCGCATCTTCTGACCGCGCTGCCGATATGGGAGCGGATTGATGGGGCTTACAGTCTCAAGGATTTCAGCGTCGGCAGCCCGATCGGCAGTTTCGGCGCAGCAACACTCGGCATCGCCTTCGGCATGGACGGTGTCTCGCGCAACGGAACGATCAGCTACGGGATCAAAGCGTCTGGGCTCTCGATACCGCAAAATCTTGTTCCAGCCTGGAGCGTCGCGCTGTTGCCCACCGACATCAACTCAATTTCGGTGGGGCCAACATCGATCTCGATACAATGGCCAAGAAGGCTATCGAGGCCTTCGATCTCAACAACAGCCCGCCGCTTTCGGCGGATTTCGGCGACGGCGTGAAGAAAGATTTTCTGGCGAACGGCCCCAAGATCCTCATCGGCCACAGCACGGTCAAGGGCAGCGGTGCCGAAGTCGGGCTGGAGGGCGATATGAGGTTTCCCGATGGCGAGAAGCCCGATGCAAACGTGAGGATCGACGTGACCGGCTACGACAAGATCGTGGCAAGCCTGCAGGAGGCGGCGAAGACCGACCCGCAGGCCTCACAGGCTTTTACCGGCGCCTTGGCCATCAAGGGATTTGCCAAGACGCTGCCGGATGGCCGTATCGAATGGGTGATCAACGCCAGGCACGATGGGTCGGTGACGGTCAACGGCGCCATGCTGAAGGGGCCGGATCCGGTCGTGGAAGACAACACCGATCAGGATGCGATCCCTGGCGAGGGCAACAATGGCGGAGCAGGGGCGAAGCTGCAGCCTTGATCGCCAAGCTTGGAGGCGCTTGGGCTTAAAGCCCGAGCGCGCTCGCGATCTTCGGCGCGGCCTCGTGCCAGTCCTCGACGGAGATGATGTCGTCCGGCACCGGCGGCAGGAAGGCGCGCAGCGAATTGTCGGCCATCAGGTGGAAGAGATGGGCGTCGGCGACGGAATTGCGCGCCGAGATAAGATTGGCGGGCTGGTCGTCGACAAAGGCCACCGGCCGGCCGTTCTTGCCGCGCAGTTTCGCCACCGCCGGTCCCTTGGCCATCTCGGTGGTCAACAGCGGATAGGGCAGCCCGAGCGCATCGAGATGGGCGCGGCGCGCAGCGCGATGCCGGTGCGGCATGGCGGTCAAAAGGACGATCTCGACGCGGTCGCTGAGGCTGGCAAGCGCTTGTTCGGCACCGTCGGTAACGCTCTGCCAGTCGGCCTGCGTATCGAAGAAATCTCCGAGAAGTGCCGTCACCTCCGGCTGTTCGATCAGCCGGCCGCTCGCCGTTTCGGCAATGTTGCCGGTGAGACGGAAGGAGGCCAGGGTCAGGCCGAAGCCGCGCGATTTCAGGAAATGCGGAAACGGCCGGATGAATTCGAGCACGACATCGTCGACATCGAGGATCAGCAGAGGCCGGTCGTCGGCTGCAAGTTCGGCGATCTGGCGTGCCGTCTCGGGATCGTCGCTCATATCGAATGCTCATGGTCGTCGCCGCCAAGAGGCAGCGCGCGCAACGCCTTGCCGATGGCGGCCGGGGGGGTGCCGGTTTGCTCGGCAAAGCGCAGCAAGGTCGGCTCGTGGGCAAGGATGAACTGCAGCACTCCGGCCAGGAATCCCGGTTCGGCCGCGGCGCGCCGGATGGCGGACGCCTCGATGCCGGTGATGGCCAGGAAGCGCGGCAGGAGTTCGGGGTCGGCGGCGACGAAGCCCAGTGCCTTCACGGCAATGGTTTCCGCTTCCTCGCGCATTGACGCTGCGTTTGCCATCACTACTTTCTCGTTGCGGAAATGAGTCTCTTTTCCGCAGTAATCGCAAGCGTCGCCTGCGGCAAGCCACAGCCCCGATCCAATGTGGTTTTCGAGGTGGAATCCGAATGGCTTTTGCCGCTTCGGGTTTCCATTTCGTCAATCATATTGCCTTAAGAGTGGGCGAGGGTTTGGTGTGCTTCGAAAAGGGCGCATAGCGGCAGGGCTTCGGGCAGAAGCCTGGCCGGGACGGGAAAATCGATGCCTAAGAAGGTCATGATCGTCGAGGACAACGAGCTCAATATGAAGCTCTTTCGCGACCTCATCGAAGCCAGCGGTTATGAAACGGTGCGCACGCGCAACGGGCTCGAGGCGCTCGATCTGGCGCGCCAGCACAGGCCCGACCTGATCCTGATGGACATCCAGCTGCCCGAAGTGTCGGGGCTGGAAGTGACGAAATGGCTGAAGGAGGACGACGACCTCCATTCCATTCCGGTCATCGCCGTCACCGCCTTCGCCATGAAGGGCGACGAGGAACGCATTCGCCAGGGCGGTTGCGAGGCCTACATCTCCAAGCCGATCTCGGTGCCGCGTTTCATCGAGACCATCAAATCCTATCTCGGTGATGCCTGATGCCTTCAGCCGGAGCCTTGTGACATGACCGCGCGGATCCTCGTCGTCGACGACATCCCTGCCAATGTCAAACTTCTCGAGGTTCGGCTGCTGGCCGAATATTTCGAGGTGTTGACGGCCTCCAACGGGCCGGACGCGATCGAGACCTGCGAAAACGGCAAGGTCGATGTCGTGCTGCTCGACGTGATGATGCCCGGCATGGACGGGTTCGAGGTCTGCAAGCGGCTGAAAAGCGATCCGGCGACCGCGCATATACCGGTGGTCATGGTGACCGCGCTGGGCCATGTTGCCGACCGGGTGCGCGGCCTCGAGGCAGGCGCCGACGACTTTCTCACCAAGCCGGTCAACGATCTGCAACTGATGACGCGGGTGAAGAGCCTGGTCAGGCTGAAGTCGCTGACCGACGAGCTGCTGCTGCGCGCATCGACCACCCGCAACATCGGCATCGAGGCGCTGTTGAGCCGCAGCTTCGCGTCGGAGGACGCCACGCCGAAGGTGCTGTTGATCGACGAGCGCAAATCGTCGGTTGAGCGCATCCAGAACATGCTGCGCGGCAGCGCCGAGCTCGACATTGCCACCGATCCGCATGCCGGCTTCTTCCAGGCCGCCGAGGCGCCCTATGAGTGCGTGCTGATCTCGACCGGTTTTACCGATTTCGATCCGCTGCGGTTGTGTTCGCAATTGCGTTCGCTCGACCGCACCCGCTTCCTGCCGATCATCCTGATTGCCGACGAAGGCGAGGAGGGCCGCATCATCAGAGGCCTCGAACTCGGCATCAACGACTATCTGATGCGGCCGATCGACCAGCAGGAGCTGACGGCGCGGCTGCGTACCCAGGTGCGGCGCAAGCGCTATAACGATCAGCTGCGCGCCAGCGTCGCCCAGACCATCGAGATGGCGGTGACCGACGCATTGACCGGGCTGCACAACCGCCGCTACCTCGACAGTCATCTGCAGACGCTGTTCGACCGCGCCGTGGCGCGGCGGCGGCCTCTGTCGGTGATGATCACCGATCTCGACCGCTTCAAGACCGTCAATGACTCGCATGGCCATGATGGCGGCGACGATGTGCTGCGCGAGTTCGCAAGGCGGCTGCGCAAGAACGTCAGGGGCATCGACCTTGCCTGCCGCTTCGGCGGCGAGGAATTCGTCGTTGTGATGCCGGACACGGACGGCGCGGTGGCGGAGAAGGTTGCCGAGCGCATTCGCGCCGAAATCGCCCAGCTGCCGTTTGCCATCGGCCCTGAAGGCAAGGCGATCGAAGTCACGGTCAGCGTCGGCGTGTCATCGGTTCTGAAGGGCGCGGACACGGTCGCGGCGTTGATGAAACGTGCCGACGTGGCGCTCTACGAAGCCAAAAGTGGCGGCCGCAACCGGGTCGTCGCCAAGGCAGCGTAGGCTAGACCACTGATTATGCAGTCAATCGGACAGGGTTAGGAATTTACCTTAATCCAAGCGATTCGGCAGGCTTGGTTAAGAAACTATTGATTTTCAAACATTGTTGCGCAAATGTGCGGTGCAAGAACAAGGGCGATGCGGGCACGAGGGTAGACAGCCGCATCGCTTCGCCGAATACCCCATGATGCTCAGGTCCGCCGCATCTCCTGGGTCCGTGGGGTCGGCCGGCCGGCGCTGGCACATAGTGGCCTCCTCGTACCGCTGCCATACGCCGACCGGCCCCCTTTTTTGCCAAAAAATGAGATGAGCACTTCGCGCCAAACAGCGGAGGGTTCTGGCTTTTCGGGGCCTTGAATCAAAAACGCCGCCCGAAGGGGCGGCGCTTTTGACAGAGCGTATGAAAACCAGATTACTTGATCTTGGTTTCCTTGAACTCGACATGCTTCTTGGCGACCGGGTCGTATTTGCGGAACGACAGCTTGTCGGTCTTGGTACGGCTGTTCTTGCTGGTCACGTAGAAGAAACCGGTGTCGGCGGTCGACAGAAGCTTGATCTTGATGTTTGCGGCTTTGGCCATTGTATCAGTCCGTTATGTTCGTGGGGTTTTGGCCGCTGGAGCGGGGGAAAACACCCGGACGCGGGAAACTTGGCGCGACACATAAAGAACGTGCCCGGAAAGTCAAGCCCGACGCCTTGCCTGTGTCGTAAGCACATGAGTTGTCCGGATTAGGAGCCCATGAGTTGTCCGGTTTTATCATCGGCCCGATGGAGGCTGAGGATGAGACGGACAGCATGGCTATAGGCCGGCGAATGCCGGGACGCTGCGAAGCGGCGGGGTTCGGCAGGGTGGATTGGTCACCCCGACCAACTCTTCGCAGGCTCAGGGCGTTCGAATCTCGAAAACCAAGCAATTGGCTTTTCGTCCGCTTCGGACCGCTTCTCACCTCACAACGGAGAAGGTAAAGCCGCTGCTTCCCCTCAGCGGGGCCGGATTTCTAGGCTTCTTCCTTAACTGGAAGCGCTTTCTTCCAGTCCCCAGTGGTGTTCCACCAGCGATTCGGATTGGCGCGGTCGTCCAGGCCCTTGGAGCGGCTGGCGAGGATCGGCTGGATGCGGATCACCGGCTCCTGGTAGGAATGCGCCTGGAAAATCGCCTCGACGACGCGGGCGGCGAGCGACTGGTCGTCGGGCAACTCGAACGAGACCTCGACGGTGCCGGGGCGGCGGCGCAGTTCGGTTTCGACGCCGGCGGCTGCACCTTCCAGCGGTCGGTAGCGTTCGATGCCGTGCGCCGTTTGATAGGCGTTGCGGTCGTATTTGCCCATTGCCAGCGGCGCGATCGCGACCACGGCGTCCATGATGCGGTCGACATCGGCTGCCGGGGCCTGGAAGCTGACAAGCAGCAGAAGCGTCATGCGCAGAGATGTGGTTTCAAAGCCGCTGTCGATCATCGCCGTATCCTCAAACTCGGGTTTTTTGGGACACCCTTTTAGCTGAGGTCTCCTGACACGGTTCTGTCAGCAGCGGCGACATCCCGTCAGGATTGCGCAGGCTGGCGACGGACAGGCTACCAGATCTTGCGGACCAGCCTGGCGCTGACCAAGGCGATATAGGCGGCAAAGAACAGGCCGAGCGACCAGCCGAAGCCGGAGGGCCCGAAGGCATCCATGCCGATGCCGATCGCCTGCGGGCCAAGCACCATGCCGACGCCGTAGCAGAGCACGAAGGCGGCGTTGGCCGAGGCCAGTTCATGGCCGGAGAGCTGCGAGCCCAGATGGGCAAGGCCGATCGTGTACATGGCGGCCACCACGCCGCCCCAGACGAACAGAAGCGCCGCCATCAGGTGCCAATTGCCGGCGAAGAACGGCATGAAGATGGTGCCGGCAAGTCCGACGGTGGCACAGGCCAACAGCAGATAGCGGCGGTCTGAGACGCGGTCGCTGATCATGCCGATAGGGATCTGCATCAGCACGTTGCCGAGGCCGATCATGGTGAGCAGGAGGGCTGCATCCGCCTCGGAATAGCCGATGCGGTTGCCATAGACGGGGAACAGCGCAAAGCCGCCGGTCTCGACGGCGCCGAACACCAGCACGGCGGCGGTCGCTGTCGGCACCAGCCAGATATAGCGCAGGAAGTTGCTGGTTTCGCCGTCAACCACGATTGTGGGACTTTCATTCCGTGCGGCCAGCACCGGGATTGCGGCCAGCGCGACCAGGACGATGATGACGCCAAACGGCAAGAAGCCGGTGCTGCCGATATGGGCGAAGATCCATGGCCCGGCGGCGAAGCCGAGCGACAGCACGGTGGCGTAGATGCCGAGCACCAGGCCGCGCCGGCGCGGCGGGGCCGAGGTGCTGATCCAGAATTCCGACAGGATGAACAGCACCGTCAGCGCGATGTGCAGCACGATGCGTAGTGGGAACCACATCCAGAAGTCCGGCGCGAAGTGGAAGCCGACAAAGGCGAGCGCGCCGGCGGCGATCATGGCGATCATCGTCCAGGCGACGCCGAAGCGCATCGCCAGCGGCGTGGCCAGCGGGGCGCCGGCGATCGAGGCGAGGCCGGCGACCGCGGTGTTGAGGCCGATCATCGATGCCGAGTGGCCGCGGCTCTCGAGAATAACGCTGAGCAGCGGCATGCCGAGGCCTATGGCGATGCCGACGACGCTGATCGACGAGATCGCGGCGATCATCGGTAGCCAATGTACGCGCTCGTCGCCCTCTTGCTGGGTATCGACCGTCATGTGATGCCTGAATACTCTGTCTGTTTGATATTGCGCAATTCCGGACGGAAAACCGCGTCACACTTTTCCTGGAATTGCTCTAAAGAATTTCGCGAACGAAGCGGTTGCGGACAAGCCGGTAGAACGGCACGGACCCACCGGGTCGCAGGCGCGGATCGCCGGCAAGCCGCGTCTCCAGCTCCTGCAAGATCGTTCGGGTGATGTCGGGGATATCGGCCTCTCTGGCCTTGGCGAGCGGCAGCCAGACCAGTTCTTCCAGCTCATTGGTCGGGCCGCCACCCGGCAGTTCCACGGCGACATCGCTGCGCCAGGCGCTGAAGAAGCGGGTGTCGAAACGACGCACGCGATTGGGCGGGGTGATGGCGCGGGCAATGAAGCGCAGCGGCGCCAGCGAAGGCTGGACGCCGTGCTCGACAAAGCCCTGCCAGTCGCGTTTGTCGGTTGCGAACGAGCCTTTGCGGCCGATGAGCAGGCCGGCTTCCTCATAAGTCTCGCGGATGGCCGAGAGCGCGATGGCACGGGCCCGCGACGGGCTGATGCGGCCGACGCCGGCGGTCAGCCTGGCTTCTTCCTCCGGAAGCAATGGGGTGGCAACGGCAATGCGGCTGTCGGCCGAATCGGTGCGGCCGCCGGGAAAGACGAACTTGCCGGGCATGAAGGCGTGGCCTGCATGGCGCCGGCCCATCAGCACCAGAATCTCGTCGTCCTCGCGGTCGAGCAGGATCAGGGTGGCGGCATCGCGCGGGCGTATGGGCAGGCCGCTGTGGGCGGCTGCGCCACGGTCCATCCTGCTGACTTCCGCCTTGGTCATACCTTCCATGCGCAGGACCTAGCGGAAACTTCTGGCAAACGAAAGTGGCCTTTCACGGTCGGCATGTTGCGCCAGGCGACATTGCCCTGACGCAAACTAGGTTCCGGGATGCGGCTCGGTGCCGTCTTTTTCGCCGCCGAAGCCGTGCATATAGAGCGCCCATTGCAGTCCGATGACGGCGCCCTTGACCGGTTGCAGCAGAGCGACCGACAGCACGATGGTCAACGGCACCCAAATGGCGATGTGCTGCCACATGGAGAGCGTCGAGGTCGCCTCGACGCCCATGAAGGCGCCGAGAACGATGTGGCCGACAATGACGATGACGAGATAAGCGGGCAGGTCGTCGGCACGGTGGTGGTGGAACTCCTCACCGCACACGGCGCATTTGTCGACGCTCTTGGTGAAGCCGGCGAACAACCTGCCTTCGCCGCAATGCGGGCAGCGGCCAAGGGCGCCGCGCTTCATCGCCGTCCACAGCGGGCGGGCGACTCGGCCCGAATGATGTTCGCCGCCGAAAATCTGCTTCTGGATTCCCATTTCGCTTGCCATTATCGTCTCCTGCCGCGCGACCCCGGGCGCGATTGCGACGCGCGGGCGCGGCCTTTTGCCTTGTGAAACGACCGTTTGGAGCCGGGCAGGGGCTTCGGGTCGGTCAGCATCTCGAAACGCATCGCGCCGGCCATAGGCGCCACCTCGATCAGGCGAACCTCGACGCGGTCGGCAAGCTGATAGCCCTTGCCGGTGCGTTCTCCGAACAGCGATCGCGCGGTTTCGTCATATATATAGTAATCGCCATCCAGGCTTGACACCGGGATGAAGCCATCTGCGCCAAACTGCGGCAATTGGACAAATAGTCCCGATTTGGTGACGCCCGAAATGCGGGCGTCGAAGCGGTCGTCGATGCGCTCGGCGAGGTAGGCGGCGATCAGCCGGTCGACGGTGTCGCGCTCGGCCGCCATGGCGCGGCGCTCGGTGCCCGAGATCAGCACCGCGAAGTCTTCCAGCCGCGTCTCTTCGTCCTGCGTCAGCCCGCCAGGGCCGAGCCCAAGTGCGGCAATCAGCCCGCGATGCACGATCAGATCGGCATAGCGGCGGATCGGCGAGGTGAAATGCGCGTAGCGCTTCAGGTTGAGGCCGAAATGGCCGATGTTCTTGGGCGAATATTCGGCCTGACTCTGCGAGCGCAGCACCACTTCGTTGACCAGCCCCTCGTTGTCGGCGCCACGCACGCGCTCGAGAATGCCGTTGAACTGGGCGGGCCGCATCTGCGCGCCACGCGCCAGCGACAGGCCGAGCGTCTGCAGGAACTCGCGCAGCGATTCCTGCTTGGCCAGCGACGGCGCATCGTGGACCCGGTAGACCAGCGCCTGCTTCTTCGCTTCCAGCGTTTCGGCGGCGGCGACATTGGCCTGGATCATGAATTCTTCGATCAGCTTGTGGGCGTCGAGCCGCTCCGGGACGATGACGCGGTCGACGGTGCCGTCCGGCTTGAGCAGGATCTTGCGCTCCGGCAGATCAAGCTCGAGCGGCTGGCGGCCATCGCGGCCGCGCTTCAGGATGGCGTAGGCGTCCCACAGCGGCTTCAGCACCGTATAGAGGATCGGGCCGGTCTTGTCGTCAGGAAGGCCGTCTATCGCGGCCTGGGCCTGCGGATAGGCGAGCTTTGCCGCCGATTTCATCATGACGCGGTGGAAGGTGTGACGCAGCTTGCGGCCATCGGCGGCAAAAATCATGCGCACGGCAAGCGCGGGACGGTCCTGGCCTTCGCGCAGCGAGCACAGGTCGTTGGAGATGCGCTCTGGCAGCATCGGCACGACGCGGTCGGGGAAATAGACAGAATTGCCGCGTTTCAGCGCCTCGCGATCGAGTGCGGTGCCATAGCGGACATAGGCTGCAACATCGGCGATCGCCACCGTGGCGATCACGCCGCCGGGGTTCTTCTCGTCGAGGTCGGGCGTGGCGAAGACGGCGTCGTCATGGTCCTTGGCGTCGGCCGGGTCGATGGTCACCAGCGGCAGGTCGCGCCAGTCCTCGCGGTGAGCAAGCGTCGCCGGTTTTACCGCCTCGGATTCGGCGATGACGTCGGCCGGGAAGATATGCGGAATGTCGTGCGCGTGGATGGCGATCATCGAGACCGCCTTTTCGCTGGTCAGCGAGCCCAGCACCGCCAGCACTTTTGCGCGCGGCAAACCATACCGGGAGGCCCGCGCGGGCTCGACCTCGACAAGGTCGCCGTTCCTGGCGCCGTTCTGGAATTCCTTGTCGACGATCAGTTCGGGCTGGCGACGTTCGACCGGCTCGATGCGGAAGGTGCCGTCCCTCAGGATCCGGAAGACGCCCAGCACGGCATCTGTCCGCTTCTCGAAAATCTTCATTACGCGGCCCGTATAGGCAGGCCCGGTCGCCTCGTCGGTCGGGAAGGTCTTGGCCAGCACACGGTCGCCAATGCCAGGCTGCGGGCCATTGCCGCCGCGGGAGACGCGGATCGAGATCACCGGCGGTTCGCCGGTGCCGACGGCCTCCGCCGGATGCGCCAGCAGAATACCGTCGCCGTCGCGGCCGAAAATGTCGAGCACGGCGACATGGGGCAGGGCGCCGACACGGGCCAGCCGTTTGCGCTCCTTGGTCAGGATGCCTTCGTCCTGCAGGTCGCGCAGAATGTCCTTCAGCCAGATGCGGTCGTCGCCGCGCAAGGCAAACGCCTTGGCGATGTCGCGTTTTCCCGCGCGGTCGGGGTTCTCGGCGATGTAGCGCAGGATTTCGTCACGCGAGGGCCTGTAGTCGTCCTTGACCTTGGCCCTCGTGTCGGCGGTGCGCGGATCGCCGTGGCTTCTACCGGTGATCCTGCGCGCCACGCTGCTATCCCTTTTTCTTCGCCGCCGGCTTCTTGGTCGCCGACTTCTTGGCTGTGGTTTTCTTGCCAGTGGTTGTCTTGCCAGTGGTTGTCTTGGCTGCGGGGGCCTTGGCGGCTGCCGCCTTGCGGAACGGCTTCTTGCCGCCGCCGCCCTTGGCTTCCTTCTCGGCGATCAGCGCCAGCGCGTCTTCGACCGTCACCGACTGCGGATCCTTGCCCTTGGGCAGCGTCGCGTTGACCTTGCCGTAGTTGACATAGGGCCCGTATTTGCCATCGCGCACGACGATCTTGCCGCCGCCATCGGGATGGTCGCCGAGTTCCTTCAGCGCGGCAGCAGTGCCGCCATTGCGGCCGCCCTTGCCCTTCAGCTGCTTCTCGGCGATCACAGTGACAGCGCGGTTGAGGCCGATCGAGAACACATCCTCGATGCTGTCGACATTGGCGTAGGTGCCATCGTGCAAAACGAACGGACCATAGCGGCCAAGCCCGGCGGAGATCATCTTGCCGGACTCGGGATGCTTGCCGATGTCGCGCGGCAGCGACAGCAGCGCCAGGGCCTTCTCATGGTCGATGGAATCAGGCGTCCAGCCCTTGGGCAGGCTGGAGCGCTTGGCTTCCTTGCCGTCGCCGCGCTGGATATAAGGACCGAAGCGGCCTGAGCGCAGCGTGATTTCCTCTGCCGTGTAGGGGTCCTTGCCGAGCACCTTGGTGCCGTCCTCGCCCCCGCCATTCTCGCCATTCGGGTTGGCTGCGTCGCCGAGTTGGCGGGTAAAGGAACATTCCGGATAGTTGGAGCAGCCGACGAAGGCGCCGAACTTGCCGAGTTTCAGCGACAGATTGCCGGAGCCGCATTTCGGGCAGATGCGGGGATTCGAGCCATCCTCCCGCGCGGGGAACACCAGCGGCGCCAGTTCCTCGTTCAGCGCATCGAGCACGTCGGTGACGCGCAGTTCCTTGATGTCGGCGACGGCGCCGGAAAAATCTTTCCAGAAGTCGCGCAGCACGTCCTTCCAGGCGAGCTTGCCGTCGGAAATCTCGTCAAGCTTTTCCTCGAGTGAGGCCGTGAAGTCATATTCGACATAGCGCTCGAAGAAGCTTTCGAGGAAAGCCGACAGCAGCCGGCCCTTGGCCTGCGGCACCAGCCGGCGCTTGTCGATGGTGACGTAGTCACGGTCTTCCAACGTCTTCAGGATCGCGGTGTAGGTCGACGGACGGCCGATGCCGAGCTCTTCCAGCTTCTTGATCAGCGACGCCTCGGAGTAGCGCGGCGGCGGCTCGGTGGTGTGCTGGGTGGCATTGATCGCCTGACGGGCCAGCTGCTCGCCGGCACGGATCTCGGGCAGACGACGGTTTTCCTCGTCTTCGGCGTCGTCGTCCTTCTGGTCGGTGTAGGCGGCGATGAAGCCGTCGAAGCGAACGACGGAACCGACGGCGCGAAGCTCCGCGGTGCGAGCGCCATTGACCGCCTCGATTTCGACCGTGGTACGCTCGATCTCGGCCGACTGCATCTGGCTGGCGATGGCGCGCTTCCAGATCAATTCGTAAAGCCGCAGCTGGTCGGAATCGAGATACTGCCTGACCGAAGCCGGCGTGCGCATGAAATCGGTCGGGCGGACCGCCTCGTGCGCTTCCTGGGCATTCTTAGCCTTGGCTGTGTACTGGCGCGGCTTTTCCGGGAGGTATCGTGGGCCGAATTCCTTGGCGATGGTGTCGCGGGCGGCGTCGATCGCCTCCGGCGCCATCTGCACGCCGTCGGTTCGCATATAGGTGATCAGGCCGGTGGTCTCGCCGCCGATCTCCATGCCTTCATAGAGGCGCTGCGCCACCTGCATGGTGCGCGTCGCCGAAAAGCCGAGGCCCGACGATGCCGCCTGCTGCAGCGTCGAAGTGGTGAAGGGCGGGCCAGGATTGCGCCTTGTCGGTTTGGCTTCCACCGACAGAGCCTTGAAGGTCGCGCCTTCGAGCATGCCCTTGATATCGTCGGCCTGCGCCTTGCTGGCGATGTCGAGCTTCTGCAGCTTCTTGCGCTCGAACGCGGTCAGCCGCGCCTCGAAGCTGTCGTTACGTGGCGTGCCGAGGAGGGCAGCGATCTGCCAGTATTCCTCGCGGATGAAGCGCTCGATCTCGGATTCGCGGTCGCAGACCAGGCGCAGCGCCACCGACTGGACGCGGCCGGCCGAACGGGCGCCCGGCAATTTGCGCCACAGCACCGGCGACAGCGTGAAGCCGACGAGATAATCGAGTGCGCGGCGAGCCAGATAGGCATCGACCAATGGTGCATCGATCTGGCGCGGATTGGCCATCGCTTCCAGCACCGACGACTTGGTTATGGCATTGAAGACGACGCGGCTGACCGGCTTGTCCTTCAACACGCGCTTCTGCTTGAGCACCTCCAGCACGTGCCAGGAAATGGCTTCGCCCTCGCGATCCGGATCGGTGGCGAGGATCAGGCCATCGGCATCCTTGACCGCGTTGGCGATGTCGGTGAGACGCTTTCCGGACGCGGTGTCGACCGCCCAGGACATGGCGAAATCCTCGTCGGGACGCACCGAACCATCCTTGGCCGGCAGATCGCGGACATGGCCGAACGAGGCCAGAACCTTGAAGTTCTTGCCGAGATACTTGTTGATTGTCTTTGCCTTGGCCGGCGATTCGACGACGACGACGTCCATGAGGTCTCATATCAGCTGTGGGGCGGCAGAAGAATTCCGCTGCGTGACGCATTCAATTGGTCGCTCACATGGCCGCGCTTTTGCGATCGGTCAAGGGCAAGCGGCCAAAATGCGGAGGCGTGTGCCGCAATACACTCTTAGAGTGTATGGAGAAGATCACAAAATTTTTGTCTGGGAGGGTTCGTGTTTCGAGCCACCGGGAAAGGCGCCGCGACCAGTTCGTGCTGCCCGTAAATGCCGAACTGGTCGCCGGGTCGCTTGGAGCCGGCGGCCAGCCGAGTCCCGCCGATGGGGTGCGGGATAGAGGTTCGGACGATCAGTCGGCCTTGACGATGTGCCAGACTTCGCCGACGCCGTCGCCGGTGATGTCACCGGCCTTCTTGTCCTTGATGAAGGTGTAGACCGGCTTGCCGTCATAGGCCCACATCTTGGTGCCGTCGGTGCGTTCGACGATGGTCCATTCGTCGTCCGCCTTGGCGCCATCCTCGGCCTTCAGCGGCGGCCAGTTGGTGGCGCATTTGTCATAGCAGTTGGTCCTGCCCTTCTCGTCCTTGTCATAGGTATAGAGCGTCATGCCATTGGCATCGGTGTAGATCTTGGTGCCACCGACTTCGGCTTCCTTCCACGCTTCGGCGGCGAAGGATGCGGCGGTGCTGAGCAGAAGGGCGGCCAGGCCGACGGTGATCGTTTTCATGGAAATCTCCCTGGTGATCCGACGAAGCGCGCAGAAATCGCGGCTTCGCTCTGTGAACGTTCGGCGAGGGATATTTCTTCCCCGGCTTGGTCAACTTGGGATTGGCCGACAACAATTCGTCCGGCCGGATCGTATCTGTAGCCAAATTCCACACGATGGTGATTGGCGAACACGATTTTGCGTCGCTATATCGGCGCCAAGGAATCTGGAGTTCTGGAATGCCATTGGACATCGGCTATGTCAGCGCGGTCGGAGCGGGGGCGATCTCGTTCCTGTCGCCTTGCGTGCTGCCGCTGGTGCCGCCCTATCTCTGCTACATGGCCGGCGTGTCGGTCGACGACTTTCGCGGTGGCGGTGCCGGCGTCACGGCCAAGGCCGGCGCCCGCGGCGCGCTCATCTATTCCTCGCTCGCCTTCGTACTCGGTTTCTCCACCGTGTTCGTGGCGCTTGGCGCCGGCGCCTCGACCATCGGCCACTGGCTGCGCGTCTGGCAGGAGCCGCTGGCGATGGCGGCCGGGGTGCTGATCATCCTGATGGGGCTGAATTTCCTCGGCATCCTGCGCATACCACTTCTGTCGCGCGAGGCGCGCTTTCAGTCGCAGGGCAAGCCTGCCAGCATGGTCGCCGCCTATGTCATGGGGCTGGCCTTCGCCTTTGGCTGGACGCCGTGCATCGGCCCGGTGCTGGGGCCGATCCTGACCTTGGCCGGCGGCCGCGAGACGGTGGGCGAGGGCGCTCTTCTGCTTGCCGCCTATTCGCTTGGCCTCGGCATTCCGTTCCTGATTGCTGCCCTGTTCTCCGGCGCCTTCATGCGCTTCCTCGGCAGGTTCCGCGTCCATCTCGGCCGCGTCGAAAAGGCGATCGGCGCGCTGCTGGTTATCGCCGGCGTGTTCTTCCTCACCGGTGGCGTGCAGACGGTGTCCTATTGGCTGCTGGAGACCTTTCCGGTGCTGGGCCGGCTGGGGTAGAGATCCGCTGATCGAGAGTGAACTGCCTCATCACCTCACCGGAATTTAACCGCATTGGTGCAGCATGCGCCAGATGCTACCACTCTCCGATTCCTGATCCCTTTTCAGATGGTTGTCCTTCCATGAGCCAGAGATCCTGTCTGTCCGTCATCCTCGCCGCCGGCGAAGGCACGCGCATGAAGAGCGCTCTGCCCAAGGTGCTGCACCAGATCGCCGGGCTGCCGATGGTCGCCCATGTTGTGAAGGCGGCCGGGGCCGCCGGTGCTGCCAGCCAGGCGCTGGTGATCGGCCATGGGGCGGAGGAAATGCGCAAGGCTGCGGCGAAGTTCGCCCCCAAGGCCGAGACGTTCGTGCAGGAGAAGCGGCTCGGCACTGCGCATGCCGTGCTGGCTGCGCGCGATGCGATATCAAAGGATTATGACGATATTCTCGTGATGTTCGGCGACACGCCGCTGATCGATGCTGAAGCCCTGGTGGCCGCGCGGCAAAAGCTTGCCGATGGCGCGGCTGTTGTGGTGATCGGCTTCCGCCCGCCCAGCCCGGCCG
This sequence comes from Mesorhizobium sp. M1078, assembly GCF_040318615.1. Lineage (NCBI taxonomy): Bacteria > Pseudomonadati > Pseudomonadota > Alphaproteobacteria > Hyphomicrobiales > Phyllobacteriaceae > Mesorhizobium > Mesorhizobium sp. M1078. Next base: position 355,862 of record NZ_JAMYMP010000002.1, on the reverse strand, counting down.
ACTATGGCCGGCTGATCGAAAAGGGCGGCAAGCTCACCGCCATCCGCGAGGAGAAGGACTGCTCCGCCGAGGAAAAGAAGATCGGCTTCTGTAATGCCGGCATGATGGCGGTGGCGGGCAAGCATGCGCTCGAACTGCTCGACAAGGTCGGCAACAAGAACGCCAAGGGCGAGTTCTATCTCACCGACATCGTCGAGATCGCCAGTGCGAAAGGGCTCGATGTCGTTGCCACCGAAACCAGCTTCGAGAGTGCGCTAGGCATCAACAACCGGGCCGAGCTGGCGCAGGCGGAAGGCATCTGGCAGGTGCGCCGGCGCTACGAGGCCATGCTGTCAGGCGTAACGCTGATCGCGCCGGAGACGGTGTATTTCTCGCACGACACCGAAATCGGCGCCGACACGATCGTCGAGCCCAATGTCTGGTTCGGCCCGGGCGTGAAAATCGCCGGCGGCGCCAAGATCCACGCCTTCAGCCACATCGAAGGCGCGACCGTCGCTGCCAATTGCGACGTCGGTCCGTTCGCACGGCTCAGGCCAGGCGCCGATCTCCGCGAGAAAGCCAAGGTCGGCAATTTCTGCGAGGTCAAGCAGGCGGTCATCGAGGAGGGCGCCAAGGTCAATCATCTGACTTATATCGGCGATGCCCGCGTCGGCGCGGGGGCCAATATCGGCGCCGGCACCATTACCTGCAACTATGACGGCTACTCGAAGTTTTTCACCGACATCGGCGAGGGCGCCTTCATCGGTTCGAACTCGTCGCTGGTGGCGCCGGTTACGATCGGCAAGGGCGGCTACATCGCCTCGGGTAGCGTCATAACCGAAAGCGTGCCGGACGATGCGCTGGCCTTCGGCCGCGCCCGCCAGAAGACCATTCCCGGCAAGGGCAAGGAATTGCGCGAGCGCTTCGCGTCTGCCGCAGCGGCGAAGAAAAAGGCCGGCACCGACCATTAACCGCCGAAGCAATTGAACAACCGAGGAATTGCGGTAACCGGATTGCAAGAGCGGTGTGTCATGGTGCATCGGGTTGAGAAGCGTTCCGTTACAGCAGACGAAACGCAAAGTGACTTTCGCGGCGGGCCGGCAATCCCTAGATAGCGCTGGTTTTCCATCGGGACTGGTTTTCCAGCGGGAATTGGGGGCAGGCATATGTGCGGTATCGTCGGAATTGTCGGCCAGAGCCAGGTCGCGCCGCTCATCGTCGATGCGCTGAAGCGGCTGGAATATCGCGGCTATGACTCGGCCGGTGTCGCCACGGTCGAGCATGGCCGGCTTGGCCGCCGCCGCGCCGAAGGCAAGCTGATCAACCTCGAACGCCGGCTGAAGGACGAGCCGCTCAATGGCACGATCGGCATCGGCCACACGCGCTGGGCCACGCATGGCGTGCCCAACGAGACCAACGCCCATCCGCATTTTTCCAACGGCGTCGCCATCGTTCACAACGGCATCATCGAGAATTTCGCCGAGTTGCGCGATGAGCTGATCCGCGACGGCTATTCCTTCTCGTCGCAGACCGACACCGAGGTCGTAGCGCATCTGGTGGCGCGCGAACTCGCCAAGGGGTTGAAGCCGATCGAGGCGGCGCATCAGGCGCTGAAGCGGCTGGAAGGCGCCTTTGCTCTGGCCATCATGTTCACCGGCGACGAGGACCTCATCGTCGGCGCCCGCAATGGCCCGCCGCTGGCCGTCGGCCATGGCGATGGCGAGATGTTTCTGGGCTCCGACGCCATCGCGCTGGCGCCGTTCACCAATTCCATCACCTATCTCGAAGACGGCGACTGGGCGGTGGTGCGCCGCGATGGCGTCACCATTTTCGACATCGACGGCAAAGAGGTTGCCCGCAAGCGCCAGCAATCGCTGTCGACCAGCTTCATGGTCGACAAGGGCAACCGCCGCCATTTCATGGAAAAGGAAATCCATGAACAGCCGGAAGTGATCTCGCACACGCTGGCGCACTATGTCGATTTCGTCTCCGGCGTGTCGAAGCCGCTGGAGCTGCCGTTCGACTTCGCCAAGATCGGCCGGCTGGCGATCTCGGCCTGCGGCACCGCCTATCTAGCCGGCCTGATCAGCAAATACTGGTTCGAGCGCTATGCGCGGCTGCCGGTCGACATCGATGTCGCCTCGGAATTCCGCTATCGCGAAATGCCGTTATCGGCTGATGATGCTGCCTTCTTCATCTCGCAGTCCGGCGAAACCGCCGACACTCTGGCCTCGCTGCGCTATTGCCGCAAGGCGGGCATGAAGATCGGCGCCATCGTCAATGTGCGCGAATCGACCATGGCGCGCGAATCCGACGTCGTGCTGCCGACGTTGGCCGGGCCGGAGATCGGCGTCGCCTCGACCAAGGCTTTCACCTGCCAGCTTTCGGTGCTGGCCTCGCTGGCGGTGCGTGCGGGTGTGGCCCGCGGCACGATCTCGAAGGACGAGGAAAAGACTCTGGTGCGCGCTCTTTCGGAGGCGCCTCGCTACGCCAACCAGGTGCTCAAGCTCGAGGAGCAGATCGAGCGCATCGCGCGCGAAATCTCGCGCTACAAGGACGTGCTCTATCTCGGCCGCGACACCAATTTCCCGCTGGCCATGGAAGGCGCGCTGAAACTCAAGGAAATCTCTTACATCCATGCCGAGGGCTATGCCGCGGGCGAACTGAAACACGGGCCGATCGCGCTGATCGACGAGAACATGCCGGTCATCGTCATCGCGCCGCATGACCGCATCTTCGAAAAGACGGTGTCGAACATGCAGGAAGTGGCGGCGCGCGGCGGCAAGATCATCCTGATCACCGACGCCAAGGGCGCGGCGCAGGTCAGCGTCAAGACGATGGAGACGATCATCCTGCCAGACGTGCCGGAAATCATCTCGCCGATCATCTACGCGCTGCCGATCCAGATGCTGGCCTACTACGCCGCCGTCTTCATGGGCACCGACGTCGACCAGCCGCGCAATCTGGCGAAATCGGTGACCGTGGAGTAGTCGGCGCTCATCGGCGGTCTTAAAAACTTCGCGGTTCCAAAGCGCCGTTCGCTTCACTAGTGTGGCCCTGCAACCCGCGTCCCCGGTGAACCATGTCTGATGCTCCCAGAACTTCCGGCATGACCCGGCTGAGGAACTATTTCCTCACAGGCTTTATCGTCTGCGCGCCGCTGGCGATCACCGCCTATATCGCTTGGTCGTTCGTCGGCTGGGTCGATTCCTGGGTGAAGCCGTACATTCCGGCGCGCTACAGCCCCGACGCCTATTTGCCGTTTCCGGTGCCCGGCTTCGGCCTGATCGTGGCGCTCGTGCTGATCACGCTGATCGGCTTCATGACCGCCAACATCGTCGGCCGCGCGATCGTCAATTTCGGCGAACGGCTGCTTGGCCGTATGCCGCTGGTGCGCGGCATCTACGGTTCGCTGAAGCAGATATTCCAGACGGTGCTTTCGAACAAGGGTGATATGTTCCGCCAGGTCGGGCTGGTCGAATATCCGCGAAAAGGCGTCTGGTCGCTGGTGTTCGTCGCCAGTGAAAAGGAAACCGAGATCAACCAGAAGCTCGACCATGCAGGCGACCCGATGATCGCCGTGTTCATGCCGTGCACGCCGAACCCTACCACCGGTTTCCTGATGTACGTGCCGAAATCCGACGTCGTGCTGCTCGACATGACGATTGAGGATGGCGCCAGGCTGATCGTCTCGGCCGGGCTGGTGGCGCCCGAAGTCAAGCCGAAGATGGTGACGATGAACGGCCAGCCGATCGACGGAGATCTCGCCAACCCGCCGCTTGGTGCTTTGGCTCAGCCGGCACGCAAGAGCCGCACGGCCTCGTCGCGGCCGAACAAATAGAGCAGCAGCCGCAGCGCCTCGCCGCGCTCAGACTGTAGTTCCGGATCACGCGACAGGATCAGCCTTGCATCGTCGCGGGCTGCTTCGAGCAAGTCGGCGTGCACCTCGATGCGCGCCACCTGGAAGCCCGGCGTGCCGGACTGGCGGGTGCCGAGCAATTCGCCTTCGCCGCGCAGCTTCAGATCCTCTTCGGCGATCAGGAACCCGTCCTCGGTCTCGCGCATCACCGACAGCCGGCGCTTGGCCGTTTCGCCGAGCGGGTCCTTGTAGAGCAGCACGCAGGAAGAAGGCTTGTCGCCGCGGCCGACGCGGCCGCGCAACTGGTGCAGTTGCGCCAGGCCAAAACGCTCGGCATGCTCGATGACCATGATCGTGGCGTCCGGCACGTCGACGCCGACCTCGATAACGGTGGTGGCGATCAGGATGCGGGTTTCGCCGGCCTTGAAGGCGCGCATCGCCTCGTCCTTTTCGGCGCCCTTCATGCGGCCATGGACGAGGCCGATGCGATCGCCGAACAAGGGCTGCAGCGAGGCAAAACGGTCCTCGGCCGACATCAGCTTGATCTCTTCGGATTCCTCGACCAGCGGGCAGATCCAGTAGATCTTCTGGCCGTCGGCAACCGCGTCCAGCATGCGACCGACCAACTCGTCCAGCCGTTCCAGTGGCAGCGTGACGGTGCGGATCGGCTGGCGGCCGATCGGTTTTTCCGTCAGCTTGGAGGCGTCCATGTCGCCGAAGGCGGTCAGCACCAGAGTGCGCGGGATCGGCGTCGCCGTCATCACCAGCATGTCGGGGGCGTCGCCCTTGGCGGTGATGGCAAGCCGCTGGTGGACGCCGAAGCGGTGTTGCTCGTCGACCACGGCAAAGACGAGGTCGTGATAGGTCACCGTTTCCTGGAACAGCGCATGGGTGCCGACGACGATGTCGATCTCGCCGCTGGCGAGACCTGATAGCGTTTCAGTGCGTTCGCGGCCCTTTTCGCGGCCGGTCAGGATAGCGACGCGCAGGCCGGCCTGTTCGGCCAGCGGCGTGATTGTAGCCAGATGCTGGCGCGCCAGGATTTCGGTCGGCGCCATCAAGGCCGCCTGGCCGCCGGCCTCGACTGCGCGCCCCATGGCCAGCAGCGCCACTACCGTCTTGCCGGAGCCGACATCGCCTTGCAGCAGGCGCAGCATGCGCTCGGGGTCGGCCAGATCGGCATTGATTTCGGCAAGCGCGAATTCCTGGCTGCCGGTCAATGAATACGGCAGGGCTGCGCGCAGTTTCTCGACGATGCGACCGTCGCCGATGAGCGGCCGGCCCGACAGCCGGCGCACTTTTGCCCGCACCAATGCCAGCGAGACCTGGCCGGCGAGAAGCTCGTCATAGGCAAGGCGGCGCCATGCCACCCCCTCGATGGCGACATCGATCGGGTCCGCGGGATAGTGGATGCGGGCGAGCGCGTCGGCGAAGGCGGGGAAAGTCTGCTTGCGCATGAAGGCGCCGTCCTGCCATTCCGGCAATTCCGGCAGCCGGCCGAGCGCCTGGCCGATGGCGCGGCGCAGCACCTTGCCCGACAGGCCGGCGGTCAGCGGATAGACCGGTTCGACCAGCGGCAGTGTTTCCGCCTCGCTCACCAGGGCGATATGGTCGGGATGGACCATGGTCGGGCGGCCGTTGAACCACTCCATGCGGCCGGAGACGACGACATGCTCGCCCACCGGCATCGCCTTTTCGAGATAGGCGGCATGGGCGTGGAAGAAGATCAGGCCGATCTCGCCGGTGTCGTCATGGGCATAGACGCGGTAAGGCACCGACCGGTTGCCGCGCGGCGGCGGCTGGTGGCGGTCGATGCGCACGTCGAGCGTGACGATGGCGCCGGCCGGCGCAAGCGCGATGCCGGGACGATTGCGACGGTCGATGACGGTGTGCGGCAGCACGAACAACAGGTCGCCCGCGCGCGCCGGCCGTTCGCCGAGATCGGCCGCCACCACCTTCTCGATCAGAGCGCCAACCTTGGGGCCGACGCCGGCAAGCGAAGTGATGGGGACGAAGAGAGGGTCGAGGAGGGAGGGGCGCATGCCTTTACCCTCCCCCCTGTGGGGAGGGTCGATCCGCGAAGCGGAGCGGGGTGGGGGTTGGTGCGCGTCTAACTTTCGAGGAAGTCGGTAGGTCAGCGCCGCACCCCCACCCCGTCTCACCCGCTTCGCTTTGCGAAGCGTGCTCGCCGACCCTCCCCACAAGGGGGAGGGTGAAGTGCGGGCGGTGTCCGGCACCAGCGTTGTCAGGAGTGTTCTTCACACCCGGGATGTTTAGCCGCCCACCCGTGCGTTGCAAGGCTGACACCGCCCTCTATCCACGCTATATGCGCCGCACCAAGCAAGGATGCGGCACGATGACCGGGACGAAACGATCAAGCGAGGGGCTGGATATCAGGCGCCGCAAGCTGTTGTTCCGCTCCTGGCATCGCGGGATGCGCGAGATGGACCTTATCCTCGGTACGTTTGCCGACAACGAGATCGGCGCCTTGACCGGCGATGAAATCGACCAATATGAAAGGCTGCTCGACATTCCCGACACCGAATTCCTGCCCATGGTCACCGGCGAACGCCCGGTTCCCAGGAATATCGACTGTGCCGTCCTGCAAAAGATCCTGGCATCGCGCCGGACCATGACATTTTAAACGTGCAACCATGAGCCTCATTCCCAAAATCGGTCTGCCGAAAGGCCGTGCCGGCCAGTTCATCGTCGACGGCGTTGCCGATGGCTACGAAGCCTTTGCGCTGGTGCAGGCGATCCATGAGATTGCGCCTGACAAACCGGTGCTGTTCGTGGCGCGCGACGGCCAGCGCCTGCCGTCGATCATCGAGGCGCTGACCTTTGCCGCCCCCGGCCTGCCGGTGCTGGAGTTGCCGGCCTGGGATTGCCTGCCCTATGACCGCGTTTCGCCAGGCTCCGATGCCGCTGCCAAGCGGCTCGACGCCCTGACGGCGATGATCGCGCTGGCAAAAAAGCCGCATCGCGCGGTCATCCTGACCACTGCCAATGCGCTGCTGCAGCGCATTCCGCCGGCCGATCTGGTCGAAGCGCAGACTTTCCACGCAAAGCCCGGCAACCAGATCGACATGAACGCGCTGGTGTCCCGGCTGGAGATTTCCGGCTTCGAGCGGGTGCCGACGGTGCGCGGTATCGGCGAATTCGCCGTGCGCGGCGGCATCCTCGACCTCTACGCACCCGGCTGGACGGAAGCACTGCGGCTCGATTTCTTCGGCGACACGCTGGAATCGATCCGCGTCTTCGACGCCGCCACGCAGCGCACCACCGGCCAGCGCAAGTCGATGGCGCTGCAGGCGATGAGTGAAGTGGCGCTGACCCCCGAAACCATCAGCCGCTTCCGCCGCTCCTATATCGAAGCCTTTGGCGCGCCGCAGCGCGACGACGGCCTTTATGCGGCGGTGAGCGAAGGGCGGCGCTTTGCCGGCATGGAGCACTGGCTGCCGCTGTTCTACGAGCGGCTGGAGACAGTGTTTGATTATCTGCCGGATGCGCCTGTCATCTTCGACCATCTGGCGCACGAAGCGCTGGCTGAGCGTCACACGCTGATCCTCGACCACTACGAAGCGCGCCGCAAACAGGCCGACGCTGCCTTGAAGGACGCCGTGCCCTACAAGCCGGTGGCGCCGGACCTGCTCTATCTCTCACCGGAAAACCTCGTAGCGTCCCTCGGACCGCGCGAAGCCATCGACTTCACCGCCTTCGACGCGCCCGATGTCGGGGCCAAAAAGGTGTTCCATGGCGGTTCGCGCCACGGCCGCAGCTTCGCCGAGGAACGTGCCGACCCCAACGCCAACGTCTTCGACGTCGTGGTGAAGCATATTGCCGACGAGCGCGCGGCACGCCGGCGGGTCATCGTCGCCGGTTGGACCGAAGGATCGCTCGATCGGCTCGGCCAGATCCTGGCCGAGCATCATCTCGGCAATCTGGTGCCGGTGGCGACGTTGGCCGAGGCGGAAAAACTCGAGCCGGGCCAGGCGGCGCTTGCGGTGCTGCCGCTGGAATCCGGCTTCGAGACCGAACAACTGGTCGTCGTCGCCGAACAGGATATTCTGGGCGACCGGCTGATCCGGCGCTCGAAGCGCAAGAAGCGCGCGTCGGATTTCATCGCCGAGGCGTCGTCGTTGTCGGCGGGCGACATCGTCGTCCATGCTGATCACGGCATTGGCCGTTTCATCGGCCTGCGCACCATCGAGGCGGTCGGTGCGCCGCATGATTGCCTGGAAATCCACTATGCCGGCGACGACCGGCTGTTCCTGCCGGTGGAAAACATCGAGCTTCTGTCGCGCTACGGCTCTGACACAGCCGAGGCGACGCTGGACAAGCTCGGCGGCGGCGCCTGGCAGTCGCGCAAGGCGCGGCTGAAGAAGCGCCTGCTCGACATGGCCGGACAGTTGATCCGCATTGCCGCCGAGCGCCAGATGCGTACCGCGCCGCCCATGGTGCCGGCGGAAGGGCTTTACGGCGAATTCTCGGCGCGCTTTCCCTATGAGGAGACCGACGACCAGCAGGGCGCGATCGATGCCGTCGTGGACGATCTCGGCGCCGGCAAGCCGATGGACCGGCTGATCTGCGGCGATGTCGGCTTCGGCAAGACCGAAGTGGCGTTGCGCGCCGCCTTCATCGCGGCGATGGAAGGGTTCCAGGTCGCGGTCGTGGTGCCGACGACGCTGTTGTCGCGCCAGCATTTCAAGACTTTTTCGCAGCGCTTCTCCGGCCTGCCGATCCGCGTCGGCCAGGCCTCGCGGCTGGTCGGCGCCAAGGAACTGGCGGAAACCAAGAAAGCCATCGCCGAGGGGCAGGTCGACATCGTCATCGGCACCCATGCACTGCTCGGGTCGGCGATCTCGTTCAAGAATCTCGGCCTGCTGATCATCGACGAGGAGCAGCATTTTGGAGTCAAGCACAAGGAACGGCTGAAGGACCTCAAGACCGACGTCCACGTGCTGACGCTGTCGGCGACGCCGATCCCGCGCACGCTGCAGCTTGCCTTGACCGGCGTGCGCGAACTGTCGCTGATCGCCACGCCGCCGGTCGACCGCATGGCGGTGCGCACCTTCATCTCGCCTTTCGACCCGCTGGTCATCCGCGAGACGCTGCTGCGCGAACGCTACCGCGGCGGCCATTCGTTCTATGTCGTTCCGCGCATCAGCGATCTCGCCGAAATCCATGATTTCCTGCGCGAATCCGTCCCCGAGCTGAAGGTGGCGGTGGCCCATGGCCAGATGCCGCCGGGCGAACTCGACGACATCATGAACGCCTTCTATGACGGCCAGTACGACGTGCTGTTGTCGACCACCATCGTCGAATCCGGGCTCGACATTCCGACCGCCAACACGCTGATCATCCATCGCGCCGATATGTTCGGCCTGTCGCAGCTCTACCAGCTGCGCGGCCGCGTCGGCCGTTCCAAGGTGCGGGCATATGCGTTGTTCACGCTGCCGGCCAATCGCAAGCTCACCGACACCGCCGAGCGCCGGCTGAAGGTGCTGCAATCGCTGGACACGCTTGGCGCCGGCTTCCAGCTCGCCAGCCACGACCTCGACATCAGGGGCGCCGGCAATCTACTCGGCGAAGAACAATCCGGACACATCAAGGAGGTCGGCTTCGAGCTTTACCAGCAGATGCTGGAAGAGGCGGTGGCCGAGGTGAAGGACTCGGGCGAGGTCCAGGACGGCGGCTGGTCGCCGCAGATCGCTGTCGGCACGGCTGTCATGATCCCGGAAAGCTACGTGCCGGACCTTCAGCTCAGGCTGGCGCTCTACCGCCGCCTTGGCGATCTCGAAAACACCGAGGAGATCGATGCTTTCGGCGCCGAGCTGATCGACCGCTTCGGCCCGCTGCCGGAAGAAGTGAAGCATCTGCTCAAGATCGTCTTCATCAAGGCACTCTGCCGCAGGGCCAATGTCGAAAAGCTCGATGCCGGCCCCAAGGGCGTCGTCATCCATTTCCGCAAGCGCGAGTTTTCCAACCCGGTCGGGCTGGTCAAGTACATCGGCGAACAGGGCTCGCTGGCCAAGATCAGGGCCGACCACAGCGTGGTCTTCATTCGCGACTGGCCAACGGCGGAGAAGCGCCTGGCGGGCTCGGCGGTCGTGATGACGCAACTGGCGCGGCTGGTGGACAAGGCCGCCTAGTTGTGGGACTTCGCTTAGCAAAGACCGCTTCTGGGTCTGCGACGATTGGAGCCATTGAAGTATTTTGGCCCAAGGGATCAGTTTGACCCAAGGGATCAGATGGATCCTGCAACTCATCGCTGAACGGGGAAATCCATGAACCCGCAGACCTTCGATGAATACTGGCTCGGTTATCTTGCCGGCCATTCAAAACCTTCGACTCGGTTTGTCCACTATATCGGCCTGTTTTTCGCGCCGCTCGCCGGGATCGCGGCCTCCTTTCTCGTCGTCTGGTGGGCTTTCCTGGTCATCATTCCGTTCTTCTATGTCGCGGCTTTTCTCACTCACCCTTTCCTTGAGCACAACAGCAACAAGCCGTTTGCGGATCGGCCGTTATGGAGCGCCATCGCCTTGCTGCGCATGCTTGCACTTGATCTGACAGGTGGGCTCGGTCGCCAGCTCAGGCGATTGAACGAGGTCGCCCGATAGTATGGCGACAGCGGTTGTCGCTCTCTGTTCGGCCATTCTGCTGCTCGGGGCCGGCTTTCATCTCTATTGGGGTCTCGGTGGGAGTGTTGGCGCCGGCGTCGCGTTGCCGCAACGCGAGGACGGCACTCCCGCCGTCAAGGAGACGGCCTTTGGGGCGATGGTGGTAGGGTTGATCCTGGCGCTGGTGCTGCTGCTGATTTTCGGCTTCACCAATGTGATCCGCCTGCCGGTGCCCCAACAACTGCTGAAGGCGGGCATCATCCTGTGGGCGCTTATCTTCACCGTAAGGGCTTTGAGCTGGTCGAGATATTTCGGGCTGTTCAAGCAGGTAAGGACCACGCGTTTTGCCAGCTATGACAGCTGGTTCTACAGCCCGTCATGTCTGCTGCTGGGGCTGGGCCTTTTCTATCTCGCTTTGTCACAGACGGCAGAGTGAACTGCCAGCCACCCATTCGCCAGCGCTTGAATTCCGGTCTAGAATAGGAAATCGGCTTCGTGTATGGAGCCGCGATCCCCATGTGGGGCGGGAATGGCGGGCAAAAGCCTGCTGGAAAAGGCGTTTGGGTGCAGCGATGACGAAATGGTCGCCGAATTCTTGGAGAGCGAAGCCGATCAAGCAGGTTCCTGCCTATCCGGACCTTGCCGCGCTGAAGAGCACGGAAGCCCAGCTCGCCACCTTTCCGCCGCTGGTTTTTGCAGGTGAGGCGCGCAAGCTGAAGAAGCAACTTGCAGCTGTCGCTGCCGGTGACGCATTCCTTCTGCAGGGCGGCGATTGCGCCGAGAGTTTCGCCGAGCATGGCGCGGACAACATCCGCGACTTCTTCCGCGTCTTCCTGCAGATGTCGGTGGTGCTGACCTTTGCCGGCGCACAGCCGGTGGTGAAGGTCGGCCGTGTTGCCGGCCAGTTCGCCAAGCCGCGCTCGTCCGACAATGAGACCAAGGGCGAAGTGACGCTGCCGAGCTACCGTGGCGACATCATCAATGGCATCGAGTTCGACCCGAAGTCGCGCATTCCCGACCCGGCCCGCCAGGAGATGGCTTACCGCCAGTCGGCGGCGACGCTCAACCTGTTGCGCGCCTTCGCCCAGGGCGGCTATGCCAGCCTAGAGAACGTGCATAGCTGGATGCTGGGTTTCGTCTCCGACAGCCCGCAAGGCGAGAAGTATGGCATGCTCGCCAACCGCATCACCGAGACGATGGACTTCATGAAGGCCGTCGGCATCACCTCGGAGACCAACTACGCGCTGCGCGAGACCGACTTTTACACCAGTCACGAGGCGCTGCTGCTCGGCTATGAAGAGGCGCTGACCCGCGTCGATTCGACCTCCGGCGACTGGTACGCAACGTCGGGCCACATGATCTGGATCGGCGACCGCACCCGACAGCCCGACCATGCGCATGTCGAATATTGCCGCGGCATCAAGAACCCGCTCGGCCTCAAATGCGGTCCGTCGCTGACGCCGGATGGTTTGCTGGAGCTGATCGACCTGCTCAATCCGGAGAACGAGCCGGGGCGGCTGACGCTGATCGCGCGCTTCGGCTCCGACAAGGTCGCCGACCATCTGCCGAAGCTGGTGCGCGCGGTGCAGAAGGAAGGCCGCAGCGTCGTGTGGTCATCCGATCCGATGCACGGCAACACGATCGAGGCAGCCGGCTACAAGACGCGGCCGTTCGACCGCATCCTCAAGGAAGTCCAGACCTTCTTCGAGGTGCATCGCGCCGAAGGCACGCATCCCGGCGGCATCCATGTCGAAATGACCGGCAAGAATGTTACCGAATGCACCGGCGGCGCCCGCGCCATCACCGCCGAGGAATTGCAGGACCGCTACCACACCCATTGCGACCCGCGCCTCAACGCCGACCAGGCGATCGAATTGGCTTTCCTCGTCTCCGACCTGTTGAAGAAGAGCCATCCCGTGCAGCACAAGCAGGCTGCCAACGGCTGAACCCGTTTTCAGATTGAAGTGGAAAGCGCCGGAGAGATCCGGCGTTTTTTCGTTTTGATCAACGCCCGCGTTCCCAGCGCAATCCGTTGAGCCGGGGATCGTTGGCAAAGGCAGTTCTGGAAAACTCGATCCGCTTCTCCGGAAATCCTGAGATGGCCTGGACGCCGAACGAGCCCAGCCGGATGTGCCATGTGTGCGGCTCCAGCGGCTTGGCCTTGGTAAAGCCGCGGCATGTCAGCAGCGCCACATTGACGCCCTTCGGGTCGCGCGCCGAACGGTAACGGATCGCCTCCAGCCCGACCTCACGCGCGACATCGGCAATCGCTTGGCTGGCGGCGTAGTCGGTCGGATGCGTCCACTCAGCCTGATCGCGGTCGAGTGGCGGCCGCGTGAGGTCGACAGCCTTGTCGGTGCGGATCGCGGCGGCGAAGGCGGTGTATTCGGCGGCGTCGTGCGGCCATGGCGTGTCGGGCGAATCGGCGAAGAACAACAAGCGGTAGAAGGCCATTTCGGCGACCGCCGTCATGATCGTCTCCGCGGCATAGTAGACACCCAGGGTGCGGCCAGCGCGGCGGAAGCGCGAGCCGTAGGGATAGATCGAGCCGTAGCGGAAGGGCGTCGCCAGGAGATAGTGGAGATGCCGGCATTCCATGGGGATCTGCGGCTTGGTCTCCTCGATCAGATCCTCGAGCAGCGCCTGTTCGTCCAGCGTGTCAACGATCTTCAGCGTCGAGACGCGGTGCTGCGCCTCGACCATGCGCCAGTATTTGCCGTCGAACCGGACGGCTTCAGACGAGAGCGCGTCGGGAGTCCAGATAGGCAATGACATCGACAAGCCCGGTAATGGTGAGGATCTTTTCAAGCGGGCTGCCATCGAACGCGGTATTGGCGTTCTTCAGCCATGCCCGGGCTATCGTCTCGTCACCGCCGACAATGGCGTCGAGCGAACGGAACAGCCGCACGAACAGCACCGCGAGTTCGAACGGCTTGGTGCCGCGCTCCAGCAGGAATTCCTGCCTGCGCATGCGTGAAACCGTGGCTTCCGAGACGCCGATGATCGACGCAAGCACCCTGGCGGTTATATCCAAGAGTTCGGCGGCGCGCAGCGTGGCCTTGGTCAGAACCGCATTTTCGGCCGCCTTCGCGGTCAGATCAGGGGCGGCAGCATTGGGTTGTGTAACAGACATGGCCTCTCTCTTTCCATGGAAAATATAGCCCACGAAAATTCATATGGAAAGAGACGGGATCCGATAAATTTGCCCGTGCCCGGGAATTGGCCGCACGCCGAAGCGTCAGTCTTTCTTGTATAGCAGCCAGTTCTTGCCGGTGCGGCCGGCCATTGTCGAGTGCCGGGTGACGCGGTTGCGCCCGCCAACCTTGGAGCGGTAGAGCGCCCGGTCCGCCTTGGTGTAGAGATCCTCCGGGCTTTCCGCTTCGGAAGCCATGCAGATGCCCATGGAAACGGTCACCGTGCCGTAATTGGCGCCGGTCTGGCTGCTGGTGAACGGCGTCTGTTCGATCAGCACGCGGATGCGTTCGGCGATCTCGTAAGTGGTATCCTCGCTGGCGCCCTCGACGATCAGCGCGAATTCCTCGCCGCCGGTGCGGGCTACGAACATGTCTTCACGGATGCTGGTCTGGAAGATTTCAGCGACGATCTGGATGATCTTGTCGCCGACCGGGTGGCCGTAGCGATCGTTGACACCCTTGAAATGGTCGATGTCGGCAAGGATCAGGGCGTTGAACAGGATCCCCTTGTTGGAGGTGTAAATCGCCGTGATTTGCTTGTCGAAGGCGCGGCGGTTCCAGATATGGGTCAAGGGGTCGGTGTCGGCGAGCCGCTTGTACTCCTCAAGCTTCGACTTGACGCTCTCCAGTTCCGCCGTCTTGTCGCTCAGCGTGGTTGCAACCTGCTTGCCGTGGTCGAGGGTCGAGTTGGTGGCCGCCGCCATGGCGCTGGCGACCTTCTGCAGCAGATCCTGCGAAAGCAGGCTGCGGTTGGCGAGGCCACTCGATGTCTCATCGAGGATCTTGCCGTATTTCTCGATATGGCTACGTTCGCTGCGCAGCAGCAAGGCGATGTCCTCGAGTTCCCTGGCCAGCACGTCGCGCGCCTGCTCGACAATGCCGGGACCGTGATGCTGGGCAAAGAAAGCGCGGCCGATGCGGTCGAGATCGTCCTGCGTCGGCTGGTTGCCGAGCGCGACGACGGCCAGGCCGAGTTCGCGATTGGTGCCTTTCAGTGCTTCGTAGAAGATTTCGTAATTGCGCGGCAGGCCAAGCACGCCGAGCTGACGCATGGTCGCCACAACGGCTGTTGCAATGTCGCTGTTTCGGTCGGTCTGGACGGCTGCCGGCTGCATGTTCTGTTCACTCTGCCTCTGGGAACCATCGCAGACCGTGCGAGATGCCGCCGACCGGAGAGTGCCAGCCGTATTTCGGATCATCCTGCGAAAGACACGTCCCCAATCGCGACATTCGCTTGGCAACGACCATAGATGCGCCGGCGCTAAAGTTTCCTTAATGTGCCGCCAGTTAACGCGTCCGTTCTACCGCAGGCTGCAGAAATGGTTTGCAAAGATCCTGAGGTCAGGTCCGTACACGCCCACCCCATGTCGCATTTGCCGGTGCCCGGCTGCGGCAAAACTGAAATCCTCTCGGCCAGCGGCGAAGCCGTGGACGATGGCTGGTGGAGGTAGGGATGAGCAACAACCACAGCGGATCTTGCCTGTGTGGAGCCGTGCGTTTCCAGACGCGAGGGCCGGTGCGCGGCGTCATTTATTGCCACTGTTCGCAGTGCCGCAAGCAGAGCGGGCATTTTTACGCCGCGACCAACGTCGCCGACGGCGACATCACGATAACCGGCGCCGACAACATCAGCTGGTACGAATCGTCTTCCTTTGCCAAGCGCGGCTTTTGCAAGATCTGCGGCTCGGTGCTGTTCTGGAAGCCGGGTCAGGATGCCTATGTCTCAGTTCTGGCCGGATCGTTCGACAACCCGACCGGGCTCGAAGGCCAATGCCACATCTTTGTCGGCGACAAGGGCGATTACTATACGATCGACGATGGACTGCCGCAGTTCGAGAAGTCGACGCCGACGATCAAGGTTGCGGAGGAGTGATTTTGCGGCGGCTGCCTTATTCCCTTGATCCAGCCATTGCGATATCCCCTGCCGGTGATTCGAAGGGGATGCGGCATGCAGCGGCTGATCGGTGCTTACTTCAATTCTGTGCGAGCCTTTCGCAAGCTCGCCGCCAGCGAAAGGGCATTTCAGCAGGAACTGATGCTGCTGGTGCTGGCGCTGCCGCTCGGCTGGTTCGTCTCGGTCTCGTGGCGCGGCTACGCGCTGTTGATCGGCGCGGTGCTGCTGCTCATCATGGTCGAAGTGCTGAACACCGGCATCGAGGCAGCCTGCGATGCCTTCAGTCGCGAGTTCAACGTCGACATCCAGCTCGCCAAGGACTGCGGCTCGCTGGCGGTGCTGATTTCGGTTATTATAGTCGCCGGCGTCTGGGGAATCGCCCTCATCGAGCGCATCACGGGACTACCGATCTGATCTGAACGCTCCCATATGTTAGTCACCAAAGGAGACTGACGTCGTGGAAGCCAATTTTCTGCTGCTTGAAAGAGCCGGCCTGCCGGAAGACCTGCGCTGGCTGGCGGAAAAATATCCGCGCGAGACATGGCAGGGCCACGCCAACATCCACGGCATGGCAAACATGTGGCTGCAGCGGCACGACATGTTCCGAGAGCTGGGCGGCATGCTCACCAACGGCATTGGCGACTATCGCGAAGGCAGGCTGACGGCGCCGGATTTCGCGCGCTGGTTCGCGCCGCGGCTGAACCACTTTCTCGGCAATCTCGACGGCCACCACAATGTCGAGGACTACCAATATTTCCCGGCTTTCGCCAAGGCGGAGCCGCGCCTGAAGCGCGGCTTCGAAATCCTCGATGCCGACCATCACACCATTCATGAGGGGCTGGAGCGCAACGCCGAGACGGCGAACGCCTTCATCCGCACGCTCGAGGAGAGCGAGGACAGGCAGCGCTTCGCCGCCGACGCCTATGCGGACGAGAACAGCCGGCTGATCGCCATGCTGAAGCGGCATCTGGCCGACGAGGAAGATCTCATCATCCCGCTGATCCTCGATCGCGGCGACCGGGCTCTGGTCGAGGACGACGACTGAACCTTACGATGTGGTTTCGCTGTCGCGGGCGTCCTTGGCGCGCTCCTTGCCGGCGACGGTGCGGGCGATGAGCCAGGCAAGGATGGCGACACCCAGACCTATGGCAAGCGCGATCAGCAGCCGTTCGTGATGGAGCAGTGCCTTGCCTATCATCTGCTCGGCTTCGAGGCCGAAGACGTAGCCGATGCCGCAGAACAAAGCCGCCCAGACCAGCGACGACACCGCGTTGAGGATAACGAAGCGCGCTACCGAAATGCTGGCGAAACCGGCCGCGATGCCGCCGACCAGGCGCAGGCCATAGATGTAGCGGTTGGACAGGACGAATATGTTGGGATGGGACGAGACGAGACGGTAGGCGTGGTTGAAGCCGGGCCTCGCCTTCAGTTTCAGCACCCTGGGATGGTCGGCAAAGCTGCGGCCGAGAATGAAGAAAAACGTGTCGCCGACGAAGGCGCCAATGGCGGCCGTGAGGAAAGCCTTCCAGAGGATGAAGACATGCTGATGGGCGAAGAAGCCGCCGAGGATGGCCGCACTTTCGCCTTCGGCGACACAGCCCATGAAAACCGCGATCAACCCATATTGCTCGATGAGGTGATGGACGATCCCGGTCATTGAGAGGTTTGCCGGCCCGACAGTTTTTCGTCTATGCGGTTCACCTGTTCGGCCAGGCGCGCGATGTCCTCGCGCACGCCGATGATCTGGCTGTGGCGCAGTTCGTCCAGCTTTTCATGCAGAGCCATGATCTCGATCTCGGCCTTGAGGTTGACCTCATAGTCATGCGCGGCGTCGATGCGGTCGCGCGCGGCCTGGCGGTTCTGCGACATCATGATCACCGGCGCCTGCAAGGCGGCGATCATCGACAGCACCAGGTTGAGGAAGATGAAGGGGTAGGGGTCGAACGAGTCTCGCCCGAGCAGCCACCAATTGGTGCCGATCCACAGCACCAGGAAAGCAATGAAGGACAGGATGAACGTCCACGAGCCGCCGATGCGGGCAATGGCATCGGCGATCCGGTCGCCGGCGCCCTGAAGGCCGGTGAGGCTGTCGTTGATATCCTGCGAGATGGGCTTGCGGTCGACAGTGCTCTGCAACACCCGCCGCTCGAGCTCGCTGAGGGTTTCAGGCGTTCGCCTCAACCAGCGGTTGGCAAGTTCTGGCACGGTCTTGTGCATGGATGTCTCCATAGGAAAAGCGTCGGCTTGGCAGCCTCGTTTGCATATAGGAAGATGGCGTTTCGTCAAAAGCGCGGCGCGAGGATGCAGGATGCCCGATTTCGCGAAGATTCGCGCCCGTGCTGCAAAACGCAAAGGCGGCGACGCGGTGCTGATGTCGCTGCTCGGGCCGGCGCCTGAAAATGCCGCCGTGGCTGACATTACGGACGATCGTATCCTCTCGACGATGGCCGAGCGGGTGTTTGCCGCCGGCTTCGTCTGGCGCGTTATTGAACAGAAATGGCCCGGGTTCGAGGACGCGTTTCTCCATTTCCAGCCGAAACGGCTGTTGTTTCAACCTGATGACTTCTGGCACGACCTGACGGCTGATCAACGCATTGTGCGCAACCCGCAGAAGATCAAATCCGTCCGCGACAACGCCGCCTTCGTTGAGCGTGTGTCGAAGGAACATGGCGGTTTCGGCAAATTCCTCGCGGAGTGGCCTGACGACGACCAGGTCGGGCTGATGGCGTATCTCGGCAAGCATGGCAGCCGGCTTGGCGGCAACACCGGCCAGTATTTCCTGCGCTGGCTGGGCTGGGACGCCTTCGTCATCTCGGCCGATATGGTCGCGGCTTTGCGTGACGCCGGCCTCGACATCGCCGAAAGTCCGACGTCGAAGAGGGATCTCGACAGGATTCAGGCGCAGATCAACAAATGGGCGCAGGAAACCGGCCTGCCGCGCCGGCACATCTCGCGCATTCTGGCGATGTCGATCGGAGAGAACCATTCGCCGCAATCGCTGCGCGAATATATGGGCGATGACTGATCACCGAATTGGTCCAAACGAACGCCATTGCCGGGGCAATTCTGCCGCGCTAAACCGCACAGATGACCCAGAAGACCGCACCCGATATTCTGCGCATCGCCGTTGCCCAGCTCAACCCGACGGTCGGCGATGTCGCCGGCAACCTTGCCAAGGCGCGCGAGGCGAGGGCGGATGCCGCCCGCCAGGGCGCCGACATCGTGCTCTACACCGAGCTTTTCCTTGCCGGTTATCCGCCGGAGGACCTGGTGCTGAAGCCGGCCTTCCTCAAGGTTTGCGAGAAGGCCGCTCAGGATTTCGCCGCGGATACCTCCGATGGCGGGCCGGGCGTCATCATCGGCACGCCGCTGAAGCGCAAGAGCGGCACCCACAATTCGATCATCGTCGCCGATGGCGGCAAGATCCTCGCCGAGCGCTACAAGCTCGATTTGCCAAACTATGGCGAGTTCGACGAGAAGCGCGTCTTTCAGGCCGGCCCCGAGGCTCAGGGACCCGTCAACTTCCGCGGTGTGCGCATCGGAATTCCGATCTGCGAGGACATCTGGGGCGACGTCGGCATCTGTGAAACCCTGGCCGAGAGCGGCGCGGAAATCCTGCTGGTGCCGAACGGCTCGCCCTACTACCGCGCCAAGATGGACGTGCGCCATCAGGTCGTTATCCGCCAGGTCATCGAGACCGGTTTGCCGATGATCTATGCCAATCAGATCGGCGGCCAGGATGAGCTGATCTTCGACGGCGCCTCTTTTGCCATCGGCGCCGACAAGACGCTCGCCTTCCAGATGAGCCAGTTCGAGGAAACTGTCGACGTCACGACCTGGAAGCGCAACCGCGTCGCCGCAGGCGCGCAAAACGCAGAAGAGTTCGACGGCTGGGTTTGCTCGGAAGGGCCGATGTCGAAAATCCCCGAGCGCGAGGAGGCGGACTATCGCGCCTGCATGCTCGGCCTGCGCGACTACGTCAACAAGAACGGCTTCAAGAACGTCGTGCTGGGTCTCTCCGGCGGCATCGATTCGGCGATCTGCGCCGCATTGGCCGTCGATGCGCTCGGCGAGGAGCGGCTGCGGGCGGTGATGATGCCCTACCGCTATACCTCGGAGGATTCGCTGAAGGATGCCGAGGATTGCGCCCGTGCGCTTGGCTGCCGCTATGACATCGTGCCGATCTTCGAACCGGTCGAGGGTTTTCTGCATACGCTGACGCAGCTTTTCGAGGGCACCAAGGAAGGCATTACCGAGGAAAATTTGCAGAGCCGCGCGCGCGGCACGATCCTGATGGCGATTTCCAACAAGTTCGGCTCGATGGTCGTCACCACGGGCAACAAGAGCGAGATGTCTGTGGGCTACGCCACGCTTTATGGCGACATGAATGGCGGCTTCAACCCGATAAAAGACCTCTACAAGATGCAGGTCTATGCGCTGTCGCGCTGGCGCAACAGCCATGTGCCGCCGGGCGCGCTCGGCCCCTCAGGCGAGGTGATCCCCAGGAATATCATCGACAAGGCGCCGTCGGCGGAATTGCGCGAGAACCAGACCGACCAGGATTCGCTGCCGCCCTATCCGGTGCTGGACGACATTCTGGAATGCCTGGTCGAGAACGAAATGGGCGTCGACGACATCGTCACGCGCGGCCACGACCGGGCGACGGTGACGCGCGTCGAACATTTGCTCTACATTGCCGAGTACAAACGCCGGCAAGCGGCGCCGGGTGTGAAGATCACCCGTAAGAATTTTGGCCGCGACCGCCGCTATCCCATCACCAACCGTTTCAGGGATCGCGGCTAAACATCTGATTAAATCAATGAACCTTGGGGGGCGCATGTTTATCAGCTATTTCAAGGGAACGCCTGAGTATCACATCCTGCGCTTCAAGAACGGCAAGATCAGGGAGCAGGGGCGCGGCATCTCCTTCTGGTACGGCACGTTCGGCACCACGATAGCGATGGTGCCGGTGACGTCGCTCGATAACCCCTTCATCTTCACCGAGACGACGGCGAATTTCCAGGATCTGGCAATCCAGGGGTCGGTCAGCTACCGCATCATCGATCCACTCAAGGCAGCCGAAGGTTTTGATTTCAGCGCCAAGCTCAGCCGTGCCGACGTCGTCGGCGACGGCCGGGAGAAGATCGCCGAGCGCCTGGTGCTTGCGATACAGAGCCGCGCCCGCGCGGTGGTTTCGAGCATGACGCTGGAACAGGCGCTGGCCGAGGTGACCAAGCTCGGTGGCAATCTGGCCGAACTGCTCCGCAACGATCCGATTGCCGCGACCGCAGGCCTGTCGATCGAGGAGGTCCACATCACCTCGGTCCAGCCGACGCCGGAGATCCGCAAGGCGCTCCAGACCGAATATCGCGAGGCGCTGCAGCGCCAGGCCGATGCCGCGATCTATGGGCGCCGTGCCTGGGGCGTGGAGAAGGAGCGCGAGATCAAGCAGAGCGAGTTGGCGACCGAAATCGAGCTTGCCGAACGCAACAAGCTGCTGGTCGATACCGAGGCGCGCAACAAGCTGACGCTTGCCGAGGCGCAAGCCAAGGCCCAACAGCTCGAACTCACCGTCTATTCGTCGGCGCCGGCGCACGTGCTGACGGCGATGGCTTTCAAGACCTGGGCGGAAAAGGGCGGTTCGGTCGGCAATCTGTCGATCACGCCTGATATGCTCACCAGCGCGCTCAGCCAGCTTTCCACGCCGAAAGCCGGGTCCTGAAAGGCAAGCTCGGGTGGCAAGCGACCAGAGCGGCAGGCCGATCGACCGGGTGATCGTCGTCACCCGCAAGACCGAGCTGGAGGAACTGACGACGCGCTTCAACACGCAGGGACAGGCGCGCTTTTATCTCCGGCAGGCCGGCATGAATTTCGACCCGGTCAAGGCGGCGCATGACGTCTATCACCAGGCGCTCGACCGGGTGATGGGTTCGCTTCCCCAAGGCCTCAAACAGTTGCGGCTCGACCGCGAACTGGTCCCGCAGTTCGAATTCGGCTCCGACGCGGTGATCGCGCTCGGTCAGGACGGGCTGGTGTCCAACACCGCGAAGTACCTCCCGTACCAGCCGCTGATCGGCATCAACCCGAACCCGGCGCTTTTCGACGGCGTGCTGCTGCCGTGGAATGCCGACGATACCGAAAAGGTCCTCCGCCTGACGATAGCCGGCAAGGCGAAGCGCCAGGCGGTGGTGATGGCCGAAGCGCGCTCCAATGACGGACGCCGGCTGATCGCCTTCAACGATCTGTTCGTCGGCGCCTCGACGCATGTCTCGGCGCGCTACGAATTGACCTATGGCGGCAGGACCGAGCGCCAGTCGTCGAGCGGCATTATCATCTCCACGGGCGCCGGCTCCACCGGCTGGCTGCGCTCCGTGATGGCGGGCGCCGCGGGACTGGCCGCGGCCTATGGTGACAACTCCGTGCCGACCGTGCCGCCGCAAGGCTATGACCGCGAAGGCGAACAGCTGTTCTTTTCGGTGCGCGAACCGTTTCCGAGCAACACGACCGGCGTGTCGCTTGTGCATGGCGTCATCACCCGCGACCGGCCGCTGGTGGTTTCTTCGCGGCAGAGCAGGGGCGGCGTCATCTTCAGCGACGGGATGGAGCTCGATTTCGTCGAGTTCAATTCCGGCACCGACGTGACCATCGCGATCGCCGACCAGAAGGCCTATCTCGTGGTGCCATAAGCGCGCCACGTGGGCAGCCAAACCACCGGCCGGACTGAATTCGGCCGCCCTCCATTCTTTGCGAGGCACCATGCCCGACTGTGAGATCAGCTTCGACATGTCACGGATCGATTTCCGGGCGACCTCCGACCTGTTGATGGCAAGTTATTGGGGCGCCGGCCGCAGCGATGAGTTTCATCGCCGCGCCTTTGCCAACTCGTTCTGCACCGCGGCCTATATCGACGGGAACCAAGTCGGTTTTGGCCGGGCCATCACCGACCGTACGGTGTTTGCCTATCTCGCCGACATCATCATCTGGCCGCAGCATCGCGGCCAAGGCATTGGCTTGCAACTGGTGCAGGCGCTCATCGACCACCCTGAACTCAGCACGGTCTCGCACTGGAGCCTGTCGACCAGTGACGCGCATGGCCTTTATGAGAAGCTGGGCTTCAAGGCATCAACCGACGGCCGCTACATGCGCCTCGATCGCAACCCGGAATGAGGCATAGCGAGGGGGGTTGACCGGCTGTTGTTGCAAAATAACCTCACTGGTTGGACCAGTTACGCTTTGCCACGTGCCCGGCCTTGGCGATCCTTCATGGCGTCTCTATAAGGACCTCTCCGCAAGTGTCTTGCGGGAGGTCTGAATGGCAGTATTTCACATGGTAATGCGAGGCCGCGAAGCCTAGGTCTCACCTGGCGTCCGGCGAAGGTTTGCCCTTCGCACCGATGCCGGGTCGAGTACAGGCTTCTGCCGATGCCGGTCGCCACCCGACAACCCGGGGCGCGCCGCCACCTATGCCGAACCTCCGCAGCCGGGCGAATTGCCCAGCGCGGTTTTCAATTTTCAGACCTTACCGGGACCGGGCAGATTTGCGCCCGGATGACATCATGACTCGTTTTCGAATCGATCTGCGTGCAAGCGCCTTTCGCAGCGTTCTTGGCTTCACGCTCAGCCACTGGCGGCGCCAGCCGTGGCGGCTTTCGCTGATCATGGGCAGCTTCCTGCTGTCGACCCTGGCCGACGTCTTGACGCCGCTCTTTTCCAGCCGGCTGGTCGACGCCGTCGCCAGCAGTGCGTTGGCTGACGATGTCGCGTGGAATGCGGCAATGGCGGCGTTCTTCGCGCTCATCGCTTTGGCGCTGACCGGCGTGGTGCTGCGCAACCTGGCTTTCATGGGCATTGTCGAGCTGACGCTGAAGATGATGGCCGACATCGCCGCCGACGCGTTCCATCGCGTGCAGCGCTTCTCAACCGACTGGCACGCCAACAGCTTTGCCGGATCGACGGTGCGCAAGGTCACGCGCGGCATGTGGGCTCTCGACCTGCTCAATGACACCATCCTGATTGCGTTGCTGCCGTCGGCCGCCATGCTGGTCGGCTCGACGTTGCTGCTCGGCTGGTTCTGGCCGCTGATGGGGCTGGTCGTGGCAGTCGGCTCGGTGCTGTTCATCACGGTGACGGCGCTGCTGTCGCTCGGCTATGTCGCGCCCGCGGCACGGCTCGCCAACAGCTGGGATACGCGGCTTGGCGGCTCGCTTGCCGATGCGGTGAGCTGCAATGCCGTGGTCAAGGGTTTCGGCGCCGAGACGCGCGAGGAAACGCGTCTTGCCAAGGTCGTCGCCAAATGGCGCGCGCGGACCAGCCGCACCTGGGTGCGCGGCACCATCAACGGCACGACGCAAGGCGCCATGCTGCTGGTGCTGCGGACGGCAGTAATCGGCCTGTCGCTGATGCTGTGGGCCTGGGGCCAGGCAAGTGCGGGCGATGTCGCCTTCGTGCTGACCTCGTTCTTCGTGCTGCAGGGCTACCTCAGGGACATCGGCACGCATATCCGCAATTTGCAGCGTTCGGTCAACGACATGGAGGAACTGGTCGATTTCCAGTCGCAACCGCTCGGCATCGAGGACCGGCCCGGCGCCAAGCCGATCCGGATCACGCATGGCCACATCGCCTTCGATAACGTCACCTTCCACTATGGTAGCCATCGCTTGCCGCTCTACCGCGACTTTTCGGTGGAGATAGCGGCGGGCGAGCGGGTCGGACTGGTCGGCCATTCCGGCTCGGGCAAGACGACCTTCGTGAAGCTGATCCAGCGTCTCTATGATGTCAGCGGCGGCAGGATACTGATCGATGGCCAAGACATCTCCCAGGTTGCACAGGCGTCGCTGCGCGCGCAGATTGCCATCGTCCAGCAGGAGCCCATCCTGTTCCACCGCTCGCTGGCGGAAAACATCGCCTACGCCCGTCCGGACGCCACGCAGGCCGAGATCGAGCATGCCGCCAAGCTCGCCAGCGCGCACGACTTCATCACCAGCCTGCCGAAGGGCTACGGCACGCTGGTCGGTGAACGCGGCGTGAAGCTGTCGGGCGGCGAGCGCCAGCGGGTGGCGATCGCACGCGCCTTCCTGGCGGATGCGCGCATCCTGATCCTGGACGAGGCGACATCGAGCCTCGATTCGGAATCGGAAGTGCTGATCCAGCAGGCGATGGAGCGGCTGATGGTCGGCCGCACGACGCTGGTCATCGCACACCGTCTGTCGACGGTGCGGGCGCTGGACAGGCTGCTCGTGTTCGACCGTGGCAAGATCGTCGAGGAAGGCTCGCATGACGAGCTGATCCGGCTGAAGGGCGGCATCTACCGCCGCCTGTTCGAGCGGCAGGCGCTGGAACTGACCAAGGGCCTGGTGATCTGAGCTGAACGCGAGCCCTATCCGAGGGATAGGGCTCTGCCTGGTTCATCCAGGCATTCGCTCGAATGGCTGAAGCGCTGGGTCGATCGTGTCCCAGGCGTGGCCGCGCACGGTGTAGGTGACCGCCTGCGGGTCGAACTGGCCGGGATCGTCGAGGCTCGTGGCCTGGATCGCCGTCACCTCCGGCATGGCGACGAACGTTACGTAGACCGGCGTGCCGCAGGTCGGGCAAAAGGCCTGGGCTTTTTCATTGCCGCTGTCGGCGATCATCCGCCATGTGCTCGGCTCGCCGGTGATCTTTACGTCAGCGCGCCGGCCGAAGGTCACATAGGAACAATGGCCAGTACCGCTGCGCTTCTGGCAATCGAGGCATTGGCAGTGGTTCTGAAAGATCGGCTCGCCGGTGGCCTCATAGCGGATCGCGCCGCAGGCGCAGCCGCCGGTAAAGTGCCTGGTCATCGTCGTTCTCCGCGGTTGCTTCAGGCCGATTTCGGCTTGGCGAACAGGTCGATGCCTGTGCCGGTTTCGAGGAAGGATTTCATGCTGGACAGCACGGCCGGCCAGCCCTGGCTGATGCCCTTGGCCATGCCGCTGCCGGCTTCGAGCTCGTCATGGCTGACGGTCAGCTTGACCATGGTGTCGTATTCCTCGATGGCGAACGTCACCCGGCTGTGCTTGGTCGGATCGTCGGCCTGCGAGGCGTTGGCCCAGCTCATGACCAGCCGGGTTGGCGGCGAGATTTCGACGACCTTGCCAACGAGTTCGACGGTCCGTTCGTCATTGGCGCGGATGTGTTCCCATTTCGAGCCGGGCTTCCAGTCGGAGACGTTCTCGTGGCCCCAGTAGCGCTTGGCGATATCGGGCCTGGTGATGGCTTCGAACACCTTTTGTGGCGTCGATCTGATGTAGGTCACGTAGACAAAACTGGTGGTTTCCCGGCTCATTGGTCGTCTCCTTCGAGTTCTTGTTTCAGGTCGTGCAGCAGGCTCAGCCGCTGCCGTTCGAATTTTCGCACCCACCGCTCGTAGACTTCGTGCAGCGGCACGGGGTTGATGAAATGCAGCTTCTCTCGGCCACGCTTGACCGTGCTGATCAGATTGGCCGCCTCCAGCAGATCGATGTGCTGCGTGGCGGATTGCCTCGCCATGTCGAGGGTTTGGCAAAGCTGGCCGAGCGTCTGTCCGTTCTTCTCACACAGAAGATCGAGCAGCATTCTGCGCGTCGGGTCGCCCAGCGCTTTGAAAACCTTGTCGGCGTCCATCGGTCTCACTCATCTTGAAGACACAATATGCAGGTAAATGCCTGCATGTCAAGCTGTGGCTAAGCTTGGCCTGAAGGGGAGGGATTTATAGTGTCGGATTGCTGGCGCGCGGAGCGAAGCACCGAGCCCGGAATCGGGGCAAGAACCGGTGCGGGCGCGCAGGACTATGCAGCGGTGGCTGTGAGCTAGGCTCTAACGACGAACTTGTCGGGATCGGCGCAGAAATGGGCGATGATCTGGCAGAGGTCCGGCTCGTTGACCATGCGTACGGCCTCGGCCCCATTGACCCATTTGCGGGTGCGCGCGCGCTTTTCCTTCCAGCGGTCGGCAACGTGCTCGACCTGCAGCGGAAACACCAGCACTTCGCAAGGGACTTCCTCGCCGGACGCGAGGGCCTTGGCGTAGAAGTAACGACCGGCCTCGAAAAGCGAAATCTTGCCACGCAATCCGGCTTCCTCGCCCGCCTCGCGCGCCGCTGCCTCGCAGAGCGGCTCCCTGGCCTCGGGCCAGCCCTTCGGCAGCACCCAACGCCCGGTGTCTCGGCTGGTGATCAGCATGATCTCGACGCCGTCTTCGTTATTGCGCCATGGCAAAGCGGCAACCTGCAGGCGACAAGGCGAAGTGCCGAAGAGCTTGCGGACCCTTTCAGCCAGATGGTCGTGTGTCGCCGGTGTCGTCAGCATCAGTGAAAGCTACCCCAGCCCTCAGAATCGTTAGCCGCCGTATGAATCTTACCGACAAGTGTAAGTCTTAAAAGTAAAAAACCTCACACCGACCCGTCAAACTCCGCCAACAGCTGTCCATTCGACAGAATATTGTCCCTTCCAGTGCCTGTTTTCATAGCAAACGGGGCGGGTTTGGCCGTCTGGGCAGAAATGGGGGCTGGCGCGAATCAGCCTGCGTGATCGTCGGCGATCGGCTTCTGGTAGGTAAAACCCATGTCCCAGGGAAAGTAGATCCAGGTGTCCTGACTGACTTCGGTGATAAAGGTGTCGACCAGCGGCCTGCCTTTCGGCTTGGCGTAGACGGTGGCGAAATGCGCCTTGGGCATCATGGCGCGCACGATGCCTGCCGTCTTGCCGGTGTCGGTGAGGTCGTCGATGATCAGCACGCCCGCCCCATCATCGGCGAGCAGCGCCGGGGTGATCTCCTTCAGCACCTGCAACTGCCCTTGGCTGGTGTAGTCGTGATAAGAGGCGACGCAGACCGTCTCGATGACGCGTATTCCGAGTTCGCGCGAGATGATGGCAGCGGGAACCAGGCCCCCACGGGTGATGCAGACGATGGCCTTCCACTGACCCTTGTTGGCGCCGGCAAGCCGCCAGGCGAGCGCCCGGGCATCGCGGTGGAACTGGTCCCAGGAGACCGGAAAGGCTTTTTCGGGAAGGGACATTCTGCACTCCGCGCGCAACATTGTGGAATGCGCGCGGAATTAACTGGAAAGTCAGGGCATTGGCAAGGGCGGGGCCAGTCTGTGGAGTTAACGCGACAAAAAGGCCGCCACCGGCACGCTGCGCAACACGGTGCGCGTGACGCCGCCGAACAAAAGCTGACGCAGCCAGGAATGGCTGTAGGCGCCGAGCACCAGAAGGTCGGCTCCGGTCTCGGCGATCCGGGTCTGGATGACGTCATCGACGGAGGCGTTGCCCGATTTCTGCACCGACACGCTGACCGTTGCGCCATGCCTGGAGAGTGCTGCGGCGATCTCGGCGCCGGCGGCTTCCGGGTTGTCATCCAGCGTATCCGGCGGATCGATGACCAGAATGTCGGTTTTCTCGGCCTCGATGATGAAGGGCAGCGCGTCGAAGGCGGCACGCGCCGCCTCCTTGCTGCCGTTCCAGGCCAGCAGCACATGTTTGAATGTGGTGACCAACGGCCCCTCATGCGGCACCACCAGCACCGGCCGGCCGGCATCGTAAACCAGCGCGTCGACATCGGCGCTCTGGTCGCCGCCGGTCTCGCGCTGCGCGGCGATGATCAGGTCGGCGGCGCGCACGCTGGAAATACCCGTCAGCGCGCTGTCGCCGGAAAAGCTCTCGAGGCTGCGCCATTCGAAGGAAAGGCCGGAATTCTCGATCTGCCCAACGAAAAGCGCCTGCAGTTTCTCGGCGCGCTCGCGGTTCATGTCGGCGGAGACCTGCAGGAACTCGGTGTCGGGGAAGCCGGTTCCCGAGGTGTAGGGAACGGGCAGCGCTTCGGCATGGATGCCGATGAGATGGCTCTCGAACCGGTCGGCAAGCGGGATGGCGCAGTCGAGCACGCGTTCGGCGTCCTGTTCGTTCTGCAATATGGCGACGATGGTCTTGAAGCGCATGCGAAATCCCTCAAATCTGCCGGCGCGTGCTGCGCCCGAGGGAAAACGTGGGAGTGCGGTGCTTGGTTCCGGCCCGGCGATGGTCCGCGAACCCAGGGTCAATTGGCGGCGGTGAAGCCGGCCACCATCGCTTCGACGTCCTTGCGTGCCGAATCCAGCGCCTCCTGGCTGCGGGCGCGGACCACCAGCTCCGTCCAGAATTTGCCGTCGCCATATTTCGGATAGGAGCCGATGATGGTGTCGGGATGCGCCTTCTGGATGTCGCCCAGGGGACCGCCGATCAGGCCTTCGCCGAACGGGCAATGGACGGTGGCCGACAGCATCTTGGTGCCGGCCTTCAGCGTCGGCACGACATTGTCGAGCATGGCCTGGAAAATCGCCGGCACGCCGGCCATGACATGGACGTTGCCGATGCGAAAGCCGGGCGCGACGGAGACCGGATTGTCGATATGGTCGGCGCCGCGCGGCATGCGCGCCATGCGCTTGCGGGCCTCGGTGTATTCGATGCCGCGCGCGGCATAGCTCTCGCCCAGCATGGCATAGGCCTTGGCGTCGTATTCGCACGGCACCCCAAAAGCCTTGGAAACGGAATCGGCGGTGATGTCGTCATGCGTCGGGCCGATGCCACCGGTGGTAAAGACATAGGTGTAGCGGGCGCGTACGGCATTCACCGCAGCGACAATCTCGTCCTCCTCGTCGGGAACGATGCGCACTTCCTTCAGGTCGATGCCGATGGCCGTCATGATGTCGGCGAGGTGGCCGATATTTTTATCCTTGGTGCGGCCGGACAGAATCTCGTCGCCGATGACAAGCATGGCGGCAGTGACGATTTCAGGCATGGAAGGCTCCGGCAAACAGGCCCGTTGGCAGACAAGGTCGCCTGAGGCAGAAAGAAGGTCGCCTGAGATAGCGCGCCATCGAACTGGCGGCAATGCCGACACAAGCCGCCATCTGCCTTGCCGAGCGTTCGTCAGTGGGTGATGGTGCGCGCCGGTCCGCTTCCCGGGTGAAAACATGCTGGTATCGATTCTGCTTTGGCTTGTCGCCGGCCTGTCCGTGCTGGCTCTCGTCATCGTGGCCTGTCTGGTGGCCGCTACGCTCTGGATTGCCGCCAAGGCCGAAAGGCTGGTGCCGGCCAGCGGAAACTTCGTCGAGATCGACGGCAGCCGCATCCATTATGTCGAAACGGGCGAGGGACGGCCGATCCTGTTCGTGCACGGACTTGGCGCGCAGCTCCACCAGTTTCGCCACACGCTGTTTGAGCGCTTTGGCCCTGGCTACCGCCTCATTGCACTCGACCGGCCGGGATCGGGCTATTCTGTTCGCGCGCGAGGAGCCACCGGCCGTCTGCCTGAACAGGTCGAGACCATCAGGCGCTTCATCGAAACACTCGGGCTGGAAAGGCCGCTCGTGGTCGGGCACTCGCTGGGGGGCGCCGTCGCGCTGACCCTGGCCTTGGAGCATCCCGGCGCGATTTCCGGCATCGCTTTGCTGGCGCCGCTGACGCATCTGGAAGCCGGCGCCCGCGAGAAAGCGGGCCTGCTCTATATCCGTTCGCGGCTTTGGCGCTGGATCATGGCCTACACCGTCGCGATACCGACAAGCCTCAGATATGCGCGGCAGACACTGGAGTTCATCTTCGCGCCGCAGGCCGTTCCCGCCGACTACATGATCGATGGCGGCGGATGGCTCGGGCTGAGGCCTGTCCATTTCCATGCGACCTCCACCGATTTCGTGGCGGTCGAAGAGGATCTTGGCCGCATCGAAGAGCGCTATGGAGAGATCGCCATGCCGGCCGGGATTTTCTTCGGGACAGCCGATCGCGTCATCGCCATGCGCATACATGGGGAGCCGATGAAGGACAGGATCGAAGGGCTCGATTTCGAGACGGTCGAAGGCCTCGGCCACATGCCGCAATTCGACGAGCCGGACCGCGTCATCACCTTCATCAAGCGCATTGCCGAGCGGACATTCGCCGGCCAAGACCTCACCACAGCCTCACAACAATTTCACTGAACCATTCGGCTGATATCCGGTTTTACCCCGTGTCGCACCCAAGGCGGCAGATACGGAGTAATTCAATGTACAGGAAAGTTTTTGCAGCATCCGTGCTGACGATCGGTCTTGCCACATCGGCGATGGCGCAGTCATCGGACGGCACGTATTCCAACGATCACAGCTGGTGGCCGTTCGGGAACGAGCAGTCATCGACCGTCGACCAGAGCACCACCGGCAGCATCAATGCCGGCGGCAGCCAAGGCTATGGCGGCGCTACGGGGCCGTGCGCCTCCGACCCGTCAGGACCCTACGGAAATGTGAGGCCCAACGTGAACGATCAATATTGCGGCAAGTGATCAAGCCGCGGCTTCGACTGACCGGCAGGATGTCCCGCCTGTTTGTTTTGACACGCAATTCCCAAGGGAATTGCTTAGGCGAGCATCCATGGCCGGCAGCGAAAGCTGAGGGGCAAGGATCAGTCGGAAACTTCGGTCTGCGGACGGTCGCGGCCGTCGGCCAGTTCGTCGTGCCACTTGCCTTCGGCATCCTCATACTGGATGCCGTCCGTGGCGCCGGCGATCTGCTGTTCGGCCGAGGCGATCTCGGCGGCGCGCAGCGCATCCTGGTGGGTCGGGAATGTCTCCGAGAATGTCGAACCGACCTTGTAGGCCCAGCCCCCGTCGTGCTCGACGATCTTGTAAGTCAGCTTCGCCATGAAATCCTCCGGTTCGTCCGTCCGCTCAATGCGGCCCGTTTTTCAATGCCATCTGCGCTTCAATGCAATTTGGCGTCTGGCAACCGGTCTTCGGGAACCAGCACTTCCGA
Organism: Mesorhizobium sp. M1078; assembly: GCF_040318615.1. Classification (NCBI taxonomy): domain Bacteria; kingdom Pseudomonadati; phylum Pseudomonadota; class Alphaproteobacteria; order Hyphomicrobiales; family Phyllobacteriaceae; genus Mesorhizobium; species Mesorhizobium sp. M1078. The sequence continues at coordinate 324,559 of NZ_JAMYMP010000002.1, read as the reverse complement.
TTCCTTGGCCGCTTCGATCAAAGCCCTGCGTGCATCGGCCGTCGAACGATAACCTTCCAGCACTTTGAGGCAAGTGTCGAGAGCATCACGATGGCGCGGGCCGCGATTGAGCGGCCACACCGTCATCAGGCACTCTGCCGCTTCCTGGGTGCTGCGGATCTGGCGATATTTGCCGACATGGCCGAGTTCGACCACGACCGGGGTTTCAAAAGGTTTGTTATCCATGATGGCCGCAACGCAAAGCAGCCAATATGGTTGCAAAAATGGCCGTCAGCCTGCGCCCAAACGTCTCACCAACCGCAATCGTTGGTCTCAGTAACCGCAGTCGTTGCGCAGCCAGTGGGCGTTGGCCCAGCCGGTCCGTCCGCCGATTTCGACCTGGTACCAGTTGCCCCGGCGGTCGAAAATCTCGGTGTGGTCGCCATTGAACAATTGCCCGATCATGCGCGACGACGAGTTCGGCCGCGCCCGCACGGCGAGAAACCCGCTGCCGGTATCGAGATCGTAGTGCCTGGACAGGCCGTGCACCGTGCCTTCGCAATATTGCGCGCCGACCGGAGACGACGCGGCGAACGACAGCGCAACCACCGTCGGCGCAGCCTGTTCAGCCCCTCATCCAGTGCTGCATCGTGGTCACCGAGCGGGAGAGCTGTGGCGCGGGATGGATTTTCTCGCTGAAGGTGGCGGCGGCGCGCCAGCCCCAGCGCGGATCGGCGAGGAAGGCGCGGGCCAGCGCGACCATGTCGGCGCGGCCGTCGGCGACGATCGCCTCTGCCTGCGAGGGATCGTCGATCAGGCCGACAGCCCGTGTCGGGATGCCGGCGCCCTTGCGCACCGCTTCGGCCAGATGCACCTGATAGCCGGCGCCGGTCGGCAGCTTCTGCAACGGCGAATTGCCGCCGCTCGAACAGCAGATATAGGCAACATTAAGCGCCTTCAAGGCTTTGGCCACCTCGATCGCCTCGTCGACCTCGAAGCCGCCATCGACCCAGTCCTTCACCGACAGGCGGGCGCCAAGCATCAGGTTTGGAACTGCCTTCCTCACCGATTTGGCGATCTCGATGAGGAAACGCATGCGGTTTTCCAGCGAGCCGCCCCAGCTGTCGGTGCGCTGGTTGGAAAGCGGCGACAGGAACTGGAAGATCAGATAGCCGTGCGCGGCGTGCAGTTCGAGGAAGTCGAAGCCGGCGCGCTCGGCCCGCCTTGCGGCTTGAGTGAAGCGCTCGATGAGCTGCAGGATTTCATCCTCCTCCAGCGCATGCGGCACATTCCAGCCGGTGTCATAGGCGATGGCCGAGGCCGAGACGGTCTGCCAGGGATCCTCGCCCGGCTGCAATGGGCCGCCACCTTCCCAGGGCTTTCGGTTGGAGGCCTTGCGGCCCGCATGAGCAAGCTGAATGCCGAATTTCGTTTCCGGCGCGGCGACGCGCCTCGCTGCATCCAGCGTGCGCCGGGCGGCCGCCTCGTTGTCGTCGGAATAGAGGCCGAGGCAGCCATGGGTGATGCGGCCGCGCCGTTCGACGTCGGTCATCTCGACGGTGACCATGCCGGCGCCCGACATCGCCAGGTTCATCCAGTGATAGAGATGCCAGTCGCTGGCCGAGCCGTCTTCGGCGGAATACTGGCACATCGGCGCCACCGCGATACGATTCGGAAAGGTCAGGCCATCGAGGGCGATCGGCTGGAAAAGCGCTGCGGTCATCAAAAAAACTCCGGAGAGGGACTGCAGCTATTTAGGCGATGGCAGTTGCCGGCACCAGACACGAGGCGGTGAAAGCTTCGCCGTTTCGGTTGCGCGCAAAACCGTTCGCGGTTACGCCATGGCGCCGACACTTGGAGCTCATCATGGAAGATCGTATCCGCATCCGCTCGGAGGAAGTCCTGTCCGACGACTGGGCGGTCCTGAAGAAGACCGTTCTCGATTACCGTCGGCGCGACGGGCAGTGGGAGACGCAGATTCGCCAGACCTACGATCGTGGCGACGGCGCGGTGATCCTGCCTTTCGATCCCGAGCGTCAGACGGTGCTTCTGGTGCGGCAGTTCCGCTACCCCGCCTACGTCACCGGCCACCGCGAACCGCTGATCGAGGCCTGCGCCGGCCTGCTCGACAAAAACGATCCCGAAACCGCCATCCTCAAGGAGGCCGAGGAAGAGCTCGGCTATCGCTTACAGAACATCGAGCGGCTGTTTTCCCCCTATATGAGCCCAGGCAGCGTCACCGAACGGCTGTGGTTCTTCGTGGCGCGCTATTCACCCGCCGACCGCATCTCGGCCGGCGGCGGTGCGGCCGACGAGGGCGAGGACATCGATGTTCTGGAAATGCCTCTTGATGAAGCGCTGGCCGGCATTTCAGACGGCCGCATCATCGACGCCAAGACGATCATCCTGATCCAGCATTTGAAACTGTACCCGATGAAGGGCTAGCTCGGCGAAGCTCGACGTGCCTCACTGCTGCGGGCAGGGTGGCACGTCCACTTCGCGGATGAAGTTGCGCAGGTTGCAAGGACACCGGAATGGCGCGTGGCGCAAAGGCATGGCTGAAGCGAAACAGCGCGCGGGCATCTCTCCTGTTGCTGAACGCCGCGCTGCTTGTCCGCTACCGCCGGTTGACCCAGCGTTTCCTTGAGCGGATGCGGCATCTGCCGAATTTTGCAGCCCCGGTGACGTTCACGGAAAAGATCCACTGGCGCAAGATTTTCGATGACGATCCTCGCTTTACCGGTCTTCTCGACAAGCTCAAGTCCAAGGAAATCGTCAGGGAGCGGCTTCCCGGGCTCGCCATCCCTGAGGTACTGTGGCAGGGCGACGATCCGCGCCAGATCCCCTTCGATGACCTGAAAATCCCCTACGCCGTCAAATGCAACCACGGTTGCGCCATGAATGTCATCGTTCGCGATCCGGCCAACGCCGACCGGGAGGCGATCATTGCCGAGATGACGGAATACCTTGGCCAAACCTATGGCGCCCGCAAGCTGGAGCGCAGCTATGCGCACATAGAGCGGCGGGTTTTCGTCGAAGCACTTGTGGGCAAGGACCAGGATTATGACCCGGTCGACTACAAATTCTGTGTGCTGGCTGGCCGCGTCACCTACATTGTCGTCGTCGCCTTCCGTTCCACGGTCAAGAATACCGCCCACCTGGATCGCGATTGGCGCCCGCTGAACATCGTCCAGGGCGCGATCGACTCGAGCCTGGAAATTCCCCGTCCCAAGAGCCTGGCGCGGATGATCGAGGCAGCCGAGGCGCTTGGCAGCGAGTTCGACATGGTGCGTGTCGATTTCTACGAGGAGGAGGGGGAGCCGATCTTCGGAGAATTCACGGTCTACCCACGCAGCGGCTTGCTGCAATTCGACCCGGCTGCCTTCGACCGCGAACTGGGCGCGCATTGGGATATTGGCGCGTCAGCTTACCTCAGTCGTTTGCCCAGCCGATTTGCCCGGCGATATAAGGCAACGCTGGTCGCCGCCGGCTATCTCGACGTTTGACGGCTACTCGGTGGCCTGCCACCCCGAAGCTCGAAGAGCGAAGGGTGGTGCGGAGAACCCATACGATTAGAGATCGAGGGAAACTGATAGCTCAGCAGGTCAATAGCCGTGATTTCGAAGTGCTGCCTCAACTGAGCCGTAGCGGTCAATTTGCCCTGCTGGGATCAATCTTCGTGAGCCGCTGCCTGGTCTCGACCACGCGCCTTTGCGCAGATCGGATTCGGCAACACAAGGCGAGATTCATAGCGACGCCGCAGTCTTCATCGAGCAAGTTTTCAGCGCGCTTCCTGCTGCGACTCGGCCGATTACCGCTAAGGTTACCGGCAAGCTCTCCCACGTCCGGACTGGGTCGAGATCATTTGAAGAACTCTTTCAGCTTGTTGAGTCGACTGTCGCCAGAGGCCTTCCGGCCTTCAGGACACGCCGCCTCGCCGATCGTATCCTGCTGGATAAAGCGAGGTTCTCAGCCACCATTTTCTCGCTGAGTACCAGCGCGAACTCGGTCTGTTTGATGCGCTGCTGAGCATCAGCGAGTTGCATCGTGAAAAGATCGGTTGCCATTGTTGATCCGGGATCCGCGAGATTCATGATTGCGTAACACATGGCGGCCGAAATCGTTCCTAGTTGTCGGGCGAAGCCGGTGCCGCAAAGGGCGGCTGAGTTTGAACTTCCCACCCGACCAGACGTCCGCGAGCGCCAAGGCATCGAGAGCCCAGTAATCGGAGGGCCACTACGAGCGGGCGCAACCCGACCACTTAAGTGATCAGCCTCGCTACAGCCTTGACAGGTACAGTCGCGGCCTCATCAAGGGGAGGTATCAATGGTCTCGGCGATTGGAAACCAACATCGGCAGGCAGCTGAAACTCGACCGAAACCCGCAAAGACAGAACCGGGCGAAGGATTTGCGCCAGGCAAAAGCGCAGACAGCGTAGGACATCGCGCCAAGGCAATGGCGGCAGAAAGTGGCGACACGGATTCTGGCGCCCAGGGGCGCGCCGCATCGACAATCGCCAGGATGGATATCACCGTTTTGGCTCCACAGAGCGAAGAGCCGCCTTTGGAGTAACCCGGGCGGCCGTGCCGCTGCCTCGGTCCTTGTGCAGCACGACGCGCGCTGGCTACGCTCGGTGGACATCGTCGTCTCGAAACACTTCGGGCGTTGCACTGCCGCGAGCCGCCTTCGCTGCTGGTCGAGGGGCTGTAACCCTTGGTGAGGCCGGCATCGCCTCGCCGGTCGTTGCGAGCCCACGATCGCGCGGCCAAGCGACCTTCCCTGTGTCGGTCTCTATTTGATACTAGGGGACGGCGGTTTCATCACGGGCAATTGCAGCTGGTCAATGGTTGCGACGATGCCGGCGGCAATGGCTTCCGCCTCATGGATCAGTTCCGGACCATAGAGCCCATTGACCATCTCTTCGCTCGGCAGCACGCCAGGAGGACAGTGCTCTTCCATTGTGCGCCGGATGAGCGTCAGCGCTGCCCGGCATTGGTCGGCTTCGATCTTCATAGCCCTTCAAACATCCAATTCGTCTAAAATGTTCCGGAACTAATTTAGCGATAGCTAATTGAAGTCGTGGTTCTGCGAGTCAGTGCATGCGTCTGAAATTCATCAAGCCTATGGAACCCGAACTGGTCGACACGCCGCCGATGGGCGATGATTGGATTCATGAGATCAAATTCGATGGCTACCGCACCCAGGTCATCAAGGATGATGACGGGATTCGGCTGATCACCAAGAACGGTTATGATTGGACGGGCCGCTACATCCAACTTGCCGGTGAGGCGGAAGCGATCGAGGCGAAAGACTTCATCATCGACGGCGAGACCATTACGATCAATGAGGCTGGCCTATCCGACTTCCATGCGCATCAATCAGCCGCGACCAGCCGCAAGCCGTCGCGCGATCTGTATCTGCTAGCATTCGACCTCTTGCATCTGAACGGGCATGACTTGCGGAACACGCCGGTGGAAGACCGTCGCGAGATCCTCCGGGCGTTGATCCCGGACGGCGGCCGAATCCAGTTCAGCGAAGCGATGCCGGGCACTGGCGACGCCGTCTTTCATCTGGTCGACCAGGCTGGGCTTGAAGGTATCGTTTCAAAGCGGAAGGGCAGCAAGTATCGGTCGGGTCCGACGACGAACTGGCGCAAGATCAAGTGCTATGCCGAAAAGGAGATGGACATCATCGGCGTGCAGCGCGAGGCCGGCAAGCCTGCCATGGTGCTGATGGCCGACAAAGGCCACTATGCCGGCGGCGCCTTCGTCACCTTCAAGGCGGACAAGCGCCAGCGCCTATGGGACCGCGTGCAAGGCAAGATTGGCGGGCCGGCGCCGAAAGGGCTCAAGAGTGACAAGGCCGAATGGCTAAAGCCGGGCCTGGTCGGCCGCGTGCGGTTCCTAAAGGGCGAGGAGAAGCTTCGCCATGCCAAGCTGCTGGATTTCCGGGAGGAGACTTAGCCCGGAGGCTTGTCCCGGGGCTGTGCCGGTCCTGTCCCGTTCCACTGGATGAACTTCGCCTTCTGGCCGGTGATGGTCTCGATCGACTTCAACAGGGGTCCATGGACCTTACGTAGAGCTTGGTAGTGCTCGCCGTGGTACGCCAGGAGCGGCCCGACGATGCTCTTGTGCAGCGCTTCGGCTGCCGCCAGGAAGCGCTCGATTTCAGCCCGGGAAAGTTGTTCCGAAGGTTTGGTTCTGGCCATTGGCGCTCTCCATTGAGGGGTCGCCGCAACGAGGACTATAATCCTACATGCCGGACTGCCTGACAAGAGGGCTCGCCGGCCTTACCCCGCAGGTAGCAGTAGGGCGACGGCGTCAAGCGCAGCCATCAGGAGCAACCACCAGCAAAGATGAGCAACGGCAGGCCCGGCGACCTCCTTTGGCACACGGGACAAACAAGAAGGTCGCCGAGCCTTACCGGCGCTGCTTTGCGAGGGAGACGACGCCGGATGAGATGAGAGTATGCGATCGTGCTAATCTCTGCGAACCATGCGAACGAAGGAAAGCCTTGTGGCACCGACGTTGAGATCAAGGTCGGGCGGGGCGCTGATCGCTGCGGCAGGATTCTTCCAAAGCGGTAGTGAGTCCAGAGCGGAACATTAGCGTCGGCTAACGGTTAATTCGGCAGTGTTCCGAACCGTGATTGGTAGAGCGATGGTGACGTTTCATCTTGTCTATTTTTCCGGCCTGACGGCAGACCAGCTGCTAGGCAGCGCCGTTTCTATCCTGGCGTGTTTGCTGCTTTATAACGCTCTGGCTTCGGACGCCTGACTGATAGGTCGGCCAGCGGCCCGGCATCCTTGGCAGCCGGCGATTGCGATCCCGATGCCAACTTCAAGACCTATCACGAGGCCAAAGACAAGCTTGCCGACGAAATCAATGGCGAGGGCCGGACAGGACGCCACACGTCCAGGCAGGGCTCTCTGAGGGCATTGGCGATGCCCGTTGCCTCAAGGTGGCGAGCTTTTTCGTTAATAGGCCTCCGCGCTGGGCAATCTGTTCCGAGAGCTTCTGTGATGCCTCTATGACGCGGCAAACCTTGGAAAAGGTTTCCGTGGCAGGACCGGGGTACGATTCTAACCAACTAGGGCTGTATAGGCCACTAGCGCCCGACGATCCGGCTAATCATGTCGTCGTCAGGTGCGCTGTCGGTGAATTCCCGTAGGAGCGCCTTCGCGTGGTCTACCCAATGCTCTTCAGCCAGGTTCAGCTCCCGAACGGATCTCCTGAAGGTCTCGCACACCACATCGAAATCGAAGGCGTCAATGCTGTAGCCTTCCTCGTCATGGTCCATCGGCAGCTCTCCCAATGGGGGAAACTGTACGGAATCGTACGAAGCAAGTGCAAGGGCATTCAAAAGCAATTGGCTGATGCCGCCCGATCGTTCCACAATGTGTTGCTAATATGCAGCACCGACTGAATCTCCGATCAGCGGCACTTGTGGTTGGTTCCAACAGCTGCACGTTGACGGCAAGATGCCAAAGCCAACGACATGCGGGCGACGAAGATGGACAAGCGACAAAACACAAGAAATGTTGAGTTGGTCGGTCTTCTGGCCGTGCCGTTGTCAGTTCTAATCACGCTGCTGATAGCTGGAATGATCCTTTGCTGAAATGTTTGAGTGGCAAAAGGCTGGGGCGGCGGGTTTTTCCCCTTTGAAAGAAGTCACGATGTCCCAATCCGTCGAACCCCCGATATTGCCAGAGGATAGCCCAGACCGTGAGGTGAACTGTGAAGTCGCATTAGAAGCCGCGTTTGCGGCCTTGGTGACTGCGTCAGAAGCGCAAGGTTGGACGCCACAGGAAACGGCTGCAACTCTTCTTAAAATCGCGACGGGGCATGCCCACCGGGTTGAGGCCGCTGCGGCCCCAGCCGGCTCCCGTTCTGCGGCCACATCCTGATCTCATAATGACCGTCAAGGCCGGACGACGGGTATTTCTCATGTCGGCCTTCATTGTAAGTTCCGGTACTTCGGAAGGCATCCTCGATGTCGACATGCTCCATAGGTATGAAGAGCTACCAGCACGCTTGTAATATTGCTTTTGATCGCTTCGATGTGGTCGACGTTCCGACCGTGGCACGTCGATGACTATGAACTCGGCGTTTTGGTCGGCATTCGATGCAAATCCAGCGACACGGATACCGTCGTTTTTCGGATGCAGTAGATCCCCAACTGCCGAGCTTACGACCGAAGGGGCTACAGGTTCGGGATTTGGCTCAAGCGCAGTTGCGCCGTCAGCCCCGTCACTGTTCTTACGGCAGCCAATACCGAACACCAAAACTCCAGCATGGCAGTTCCCGGCTTTGTATCCCGGCTCTACGGCTACCCGCGTCAGCCTTTTCTATGGTAGCCAGTGAGTTCTTACAGAACCAATCCTAAGCATTTCAATTTGGTGCGGACGACGGGAATCGAACCCGTACGATCAGAGATCGAGGGATTTTAAGTCCCTTGCGTCTACCAATTCCGCCACGTCCGCAGGCCAGCCCTTTTCAGACGCCAGCGAAAACCCGTCAAGCCATCTTTTGCCGAGTGTCGAACTCATGAAAGGTGGTTCGTGATTTCAAAACAATTGGTTGTGGCGAAAATCTCAGTCGCCGAGAACGCTCAGAATTTGTAGCTGAGATTGATACCGACCGCGTTCAGCTTCACATCCTGATCGCGATCGTTGAAGGGTTCCGCCACGTCATAGTGCTCGGAGCCGAAATCGTAATAGCGATATTGCGCGCCGACGATGAATTTGTCGGTCAGCGCGTAGTCGACGCCGGCACCCAAGGTCCAGCCGACATTGGTGCGTGTGCCGGCGAACGACGCGCCCGCGACTTGCGAAGTTTCGATGCCGGCAAAGGCGACGCCGCCGACGCCGTAGACCAGCACGCGGTCCATGGCGAAGCCCGCTTTGGCATCGACAGATCCGAACCACTTGATGTCCGTGCGGAATGTGCTTCCAAGGCCTGATACGGCCGTACCGTCGACGGCGGAATAATTGAGCTCCGCCTCGGCGCCGAGCACTGCCTGGTCGAACTGCCACAGGCCGGCGACATGGGCCCCGACGAAACCGCCGTCAATGTCGGGCGAGATGGAAAACGGCGCGCCTTCCGTCACTGATATGTCGGACTGGCCCCAGCCGTAGCCGGCCTGCAGGCCGGCATAGTAGCCGGTCCAGTCGAAGCCTGGTTCGGTCATCGGCACCGCCATCGGGTCGGCGGCGAATGCCGGCGCGGCCAGAGCAATCAGAAATCCGGCACTGGCAATCGTCAGACAGCGCATCGAGTTCTCCGAAAAGGCGGTTCAGAAGGCGCCTTGTCGGAAGGTAATCCTATTCGCCGCAAAACGGAACCCATTGTTCAACAATCGGAATGCACCCGTTGCTGCGCTGGGTGCTCTAGCTGGGGGCGCTATTTGGCGTCAATGAAGTCCAGCGCCGCCTGACTATATTCGTCCGGCGCCTGCAGCATGGCGAAATGACTGGCGTTGGGCAGGATGATGAGCTTGGCGCCCGGAATGACGGAGGCCATGTATTCGGTGTGTTCGCGCTTGATCGCCTCGTCATGGTCGCCGGCAACGATCGCGGTCGGCGTGGTTATCTTGCCGAGCTGTTCCTTGGTCCAGGCCGGCTCCGACTCCCACATGTGGCTGATCTGCGCCACGAAGTCATCGTACTGGTCGGGAGTCTTCGACAGTTTCTTGTAGTCGCGGCCCGAGCGGTCGATATAGGCGGCAAAGGTCTTGTTGGTCAGCACACCCGGATCGACGCCATCGGTGGTGACGTTGGCGGCCTGCGCAAAGAGCCGTGTCAGCCGCTCCGGATGATGCAGCGCGATGTCGATGCCGATAATGCCGCCGTCGCTCCAGCCGACAAGAGCGGTCTTGTCGATCTTGAGATAGTCGAGCAGCGCAAGATAGTCCGACGCCATGAGGTCATAGCCGTAAGGCTGCTCGGTGCGGGCAGAGCGGCCATGGCCGCGGCTGTCGGCGATGATAACCTTGTGCGTCTTGGACATGGTCGCCACCTGGCTTGCCCAGATGTCGCCATGGCCAAGGCCGCCATGAATCAGGAGAATCGGATCACCGGCGCCGAAAACGGCATAGTACATCTGAATGCCGTTGACCGGCGCATATCCGCTCTGATCCGGTTTGGGCATCGCCGCCGGCTCCGGCAAGGTCTGCCAACGCTCCTCGGCGGATGCAAAGCCGGACGAGATCAGGAACAGGGTGACGAAGGCGAATGCTTTCAGGAACCGGATCATGACTTCACCTCAGGAGGTTTCGGGCTCATCACAACAAAAACCCGCCTCGCGGCGGGTCGTCGGCGCAAATCAGCACCATCGCCAGAATAGTAGCATAAGTGCCGGCACAAGCCAAACTGAATGACTGCACCGTTGATGCTGTCGTCGGGGTGAACAGGTGCAGCGCATCCGCCCGGGCGAGTTCTCATTGACCGGATTTCGTCCGCAATCGCTGGTCAAAACGTTGCCGGCTTGGCACAGTCGGGCAAACAGGAGTCTTTCATGGCCAAGCAGCCGTCGGCGACGAAACCCAAGCCCTGGACCGAGATGGCGACGCATCTGGTCGACGTCGCGACGGGGCGCAAGCCTGCCGATCTCGTCATTCGCAACGGCCGCTGGGTGAACGTGCACTCCGGCGAAATCATAGCCGGCACCGACATCGCCGTTGCCGGCGGCCGCTTCGCCTATTGCGGGCCGAATGCCAGCCATGCCATCGGCCAGGGCACCAAGGTGGTCGACGCCGGCGGCCGCTATCTCGTGCCCGGCCTGTGCGACGCGCACATGCATGTCGAGAGCGGCATGGTGACCGTCACCGAGTTCTGCCGCGCCGTGATCCCGCACGGCACCACCTCGATGTTCATCGATCCGCATGAGATCGCCAACGTGCTGGGCCTGCCCGGCGTGCGGCTGATGCATGACGAGGCCGTCGCCATGCCGATCAACGTGCACGTCCAGATGCCGTCCTGCGTGCCGTCGGCGCCGGGTCTGGAGCATGCCGGGGCCGAACTGACGGTCGCCGATGTCACCGAGGCGATGACCTGGGAAAACATCATCGGGCTCGGCGAAGTGATGAATTTTCCCGGTGTCGTGGCCAACGATCCGGTGATGTCGGGCGAGATCGCCGCCACGGTGCGAGCGGGCAAGACGGTCGGCGGCCACTATGCGTCGCGCGATCTCGGCCTGCCGTTCCATGGCTATGTCGCCGGCGGGCCGGAGGACGACCATGAAGGCACACGCGCCGAGGACGCAATCGCCCGTGTGCGCCAGGGTATGAAGGCAATGCTGCGGCTGGGCTCGGCCTGGTACGATGTTGCCTCGCAGATCAAGGCGGTGACCGAGAGCGGTCTCGACCCGCGCAACTTCATCCTGTGCACCGACGACAGCCATTCCGGCACGCTGGTGCATGAAGGCCATATGGACCGGGTGGTGCGCCACGCCATCCAACAGGGATTGAAGCCGGTGACGGCGATCCAGATGGCGACGCTGAATACCGCCCAGCATTTCAAGCTGGAGCGCGAACTGGGCTCGATCGCGCCGGGACGGCTGGCCGATCTGCTGATCGTCTCCGATCTTGCCGCCATGACCATCGACGAGGTCTATGGCCGCGGTATCAGGCTGGCCAAGGGCGGCAAGCTCGAGATCGACATTCCGGCCTATGATTACCCCAAATCGGCGAAGAACACCGTCAAGCTCGGCAAGAAGCTGAAGCCAGGCGACTTCGACATTGCGGCGCCCAAGGGCGCCAACGAGGTGCGGGTGCGGGTCATCGGCGTGATCGAAAACCAGGCGCCGACGCGGGCGCTGGAGGCCGACCTGCCGGTCGAGGACGGGCTGGTCGCCATGGACCGCCGCAACGACATCTGCCAGATCGCGCTGGTCGAGCGCCACCGCGGCACCGGAGGCGTCACCAATGCCTTCGTCTCCGGCTTCGGCTATATGGGCGACTGCGCCATGGCGTCGAGCGTCGCGCATGATGCCCACCACATCATCTGCGTCGGCACCAACAAGGAAGACATGGCGCTGGCCGTCAACCGGCTGGGCGAGGTCGGCGGGGGCGTGGTGCTGTTTTCGAAGGGCAAGGAACTGGCGCTTGTCGAAATGCCGATCGCCGGGCTGATGTCGGACGAGCGCGCCGAAATCGTGGCGGCCAAGGCCGAGAAACTCACCGAAGCAATGCGCAAGATGGGCTGCTCGCTCAACAACGCCTACATGCAGCACTCGCTGCTGGCGCTGGTCGTCATCCCGGAACTCAGGATTTCCGATGTCGGCCTGATCGACGTGACGACGTTCCAGAAGGTAGGTTTGTTTATCTGAGATCAGCCCCGGTGCTTGGCTCTCATCCGCCGGTGGCGATGGTCAGCACCTTGAATGGCGTGGTGATGATGATCTCGGCGACGGATCCGACTGCCTTTCCGAGGCCTCGGCCGAGATTGTCGATCTGGCCCTGCGTGGGTTCGTCCGATGCCAGGCCGGCTGGAGCGCGCAGACGGTCGCCGAGCAATTGCACCAGGAACGGGTTGTCGGCGAATTTGGCGTGGTTCAGGCGGTCGCCGCCCTTGATCTGGCTGAGGTCGGCCACAACGACGCCGTAACTGGCAATGTCGGCGGCGTTGCCGTAGTCGCCGACGCGCGGCTTGTCGCCGGATAGCAGGCTGGACAGTCTCAGAGCACGGTCGTCGGCGGAAAGCAGGATGACGAACGGCCTGTCGGGCTTGCCGTAGCGGATCATCTGCTTCTTGAAGACGTCGACATCGATATCGGGCGATGCCAGGACGACACGGCCGAGCTTGCCGTCGAGATCGCGGTCGCCGGTGATGGCGAGCTGGCGCAGCGCTTCCATCGTCACCCAGGTTCCCATCGAATGCGCGATGATGTCGATGCTCTTGACCTTTGTCTTGGCGAGCATCCTGAGCGTCGCTTCGAGGTCGTCGCGCGCGGCGTTGGCGCTGTCCTTGTCGTAGATATAGCCCGTGGTCTTGCCGCTCGAAGCCCACGAAAACAGGATCGGCGTACCCGGATATTCGGTGTCGTGGGCGATCTGCGTCAGCCGGTAGACCCCATCGTCGAAGCCGTTGTTGAAGCCGTGGACGAAGACCAGCGCGCGGTCGCCATTCATGGTGATGTTGGCACCGACGGCCTTGGCGAATTGCGAGGCGTCGCCATAGCGCACGACGTCGGTGGCGGTGAATTGCTTGGCCGGGTTCGAATTGGCCGAGCCCTTGGCGCGCTCGATGGCGCCGACCTGGTGGACCTTCGGCACGGTGACGTCGACGCGGGCGTAGCTGGTGGTCAGCGAGCGATCGCCATCGAACACCTGGCGTGGGTCCTTGGTCGCCTGCTTGCGGGTGGTGGCGACGAAGATTTCGTGGGTGGCCGCGATGTCGGAGGCAGGCACCGAAACCGTCGTCTCGTTCAACAGGTCATGGGTGTTGGGGCCGGCGCAGCCGGCGGCAGCTAGCGCGAACGCAAGGACCAGGACAGTCTTCCATCGCTCGTTCAAGCGGGCTCCCGCTGGCGCATTGGCGCCGATTTCAATGTCGTAGAGGCAGAGACCGGCCCGGTCCAGTTGAAAGTGATCGGGCCGAGCGGCATTCGCGACCTCACGCGGCGACGGTCGCCGCAAGGCAACAGCCTTATTGTCCGAGCGCGCTGATGCGGTCGGTCACCGTCTGGTCGCTGGCAAAGCCGTCATCCTCGCGCAGCCGCTGGCCGATCATCTTCACCAGTTCGGGATTGTCGGCGAACTTGGTGTGGTTGAAGCTGTCGCCTCCCTTGACCTTGGAGAGGTCGACCACGGTGACGCCATAAGCGGCGAGGTCGGCGGCATCCTTGTAGTCGCCGACGCGTGGCCGCGAGCCTGCGATCAGGCCTGAGAGCCGCAGCGCCCGGTCGTCGTTGGAGAGCAGCAGGATGAACGGCTTGTCCGGCTTGCCGTAGCGGCGCATCTGGCTCTTGAAGACGTCGACGTCGATGTCGGGAGAAGCCAGCACGACATCGCCGAGCTTGCCGCCGAGATCGCGGTCGCCGGTGATGGCCATCTGGCGCAGCGTTTCCATGGTCACCCAGGTTCCGAGCGAGTGGGCGACGATGTCGATGCGCCGCGCGCCGGACTGCTGCAGCATGCGCAATGTCACCTCCAGCTGATCGCGGGCGGCGCTGGCGCTTTCCTTGTCATAGACATAGTCGGTGGTTCTGGCGCCGGATGCCCAGGAAAACAGCACCGGCGTGCCGGGATAGCCGGAATCGTGGACGATCTGGGTCAGGCGGTAGACCGCGTCGTCGAAGCCGGTGTTGTAGCCATGCACGAAGACCATGACGCGGCCGCCGCGCGCGGCAATGTCGGCATTGAGCGCGCTTGAGAATTGAGGCTGCGCATCGTAGCCGACGACCTCGGAAGCCATGAAGTATTTCGCCGGGTCGTTCGACTTGCCGCGCGAGCGGCGCTCGATCTGGCCGGTCTGGTGGGTGCCGGGAACGGTGACGGTGACGCGGGCGTAGTTCAGCGTCGCCGAGCGTTCGCCGTCGAAAACTTTGTTGGGATCGTCGGATTTCTTGCGTGTGGTGGCAATGAAGATCGAGTGATTGCCCGAGATTTCGGTCACCGGCGTGGACATGACGGCGCTGCCGAGCAGTTCCTCGGTTTTGCGGCCGCCGCAGCCGGCGATCAACAGGGCAAGTGCAAGAATGCAAATCGTCTTCAAACGCACGTCAAAAATTCCACTCCGGCCAAAAGGCCCATATACCCCCGCGGCACCTCCCGGACAGTGAGAGTGCGGCAGAAGTAAGTCGTGTCCAGCCGAAATGTGGTCAGCGTCGAGCCACGGTCATCGCACTGTTGCGCGAAAGCCAGAATGGCGGCAGGAACGCAGGGATGTTGGAGAAGGGCAATACCTCGGGCTTGAGCCTGATGCCGAGCACATCGCCCATGAAGGCGCGGCGCGCCTCGATGCGGCGCCATGCCTCGGGATAACGGGCCGCGATCTCCTCGCGCAACGCCTCATCGGCAAGCGCGATACCGTCTTCGATGTTGGTGGTGAAATAGCTGGTTCCGGTCGCCGGAATGATGTCGACCTGCAGCGCCATGCCCGATTGCAGCTTGATGTCCGAGCCGGAAAACACCGGCGAATGCATCCATTCGTCGATGTGGACGAGATGGCCGGGATTGAGCGAGACGCCGAAGAACGGGTCGCCTATGCGGTCATGCACGACTTTCCAAAGCGCTCCGCCGGCAACGCCTATGCCGATGGTCTCGTACCAGTCGACGACGGCGGCGAAATAGGGCGCTACCAGCTGTTCGACATAGTCGCTTATCTCGCGCGGCAGTTCGGCCGCGCTCTCGACCAGGAAGCCGGCGCGGGCGTTGAGCGAGCCCTGGATGCCGTACGCCATGGTGACGGGATCGCCGCGCTTGATGATGTCGAGGTGCGGGCTAGGCAAGCCGTAGGGCGCACGCCTGCCGGCGGACAGCATCGGGTGGCAGCAAAGGGGCAGGCCGTTGATCCCCATCAGCCGCGCGGCCTGCAATTCGCTCATGCCGGGCTCAATATTCCCAAGCACGTTGCGCAGGCCCTGCGAGGAAAAGGTCGCGGCGAATTCGAAGGACGCCAATTGGTCTGCCTCGTTGATGGCGCGTAGACCGTCGGATGGATTCATCAACAGGTTGGCGGCGTTGACCACCGCGCCTCTGTCGCCGGCCAGTGTGCGCAGCGTATCGGCGATGAAGGAAGGCAGGTCGAGCGTCGTCTCGCCAAAGCCGCCATCGCCGGGGCCGAACGGCTTCCAGCCGATGGCGCCGATCTTCTGGCCGGCCTTCAGGCCGCAGGCGGCAAGCGTGTCGGATAGAGAGGCCGAGCGGTCGCGTGGCTGCGCCGGCAGCGAGAAGGTCTGGTAGAGGACGCGCTCGTAAGGCCCGTCGCAGATTTCGGCATAGCCCCAGCCCTCATTGCCGACGAGAAGCTTTGACTGGCTGCCGGGGACGATGACCAGCAACGTCTCCTCGAAACGCGGATCGTAACCACTGAGATAGGCGACATTGGCCGCGTGCTCGCGGTCGCCATAGACGGCAAAGGCGTCGAGCCCGGCCTTGGCGCCGCGCGCCAGCAGAGCCTCGATGCGTGCTTCGTAGGTCCGCCGCTGAACTAGCGGCATCACTGTTGGCTCGCCGAATTCAGGAAGGTCTACGGTCTTCAGGGCGACAGCCGAAACAGGCATGAAGATGGCTCCAATGGATTTCCTGCTGGCGCGTCAAAGCGGCCGCGCCGCATCGGTGGCTGCAAACGGCGAATTGTGCAATAGGCTTCGCCTTCGAACCATTCGATCCAGAGGTGACGGCGCCATGAACAGTTTCTCCTCCCGTGTCGCCACCGCCGCAGCCGCGATCCGCGAGATCTTTCCCGAAACGCCGCTGCAGGAAAACGACTATCTGTCGAAGAAGACGGGGGCTCGGGTGCTGTTGAAGCGCGAGGATCTTTCGCCGGTGCGCTCCTACAAGATCCGCGGCGCCTTCAACTTTTTCCGCAAGGCGCTTGCCGCCGGCAACGAGGCCGAGCTGTTCGTCTGCGCCTCGGCCGGCAACCATGCGCAGGGCTTTGCCTTCGTCTGCCGCCATTTCGGCAAGAAGGGCGTGGTCTTCATGCCGGTGACGACGCCGCAGCAAAAGATCGACAAGACGCGGCTGTTCGGCGGCGATTTCGTCGAGATCAGGCTGGTCGGCGACTTCTTCGACGACTGCTACCGCGCCGCCTTCGAATTCACCGAAAGTTCCGGCGCGCATATGGTGCCGCCCTTCGACCACAAGGATATTATCGAGGGGCAGGCGACGGTCGCCTATGAGATCGCCGACCAGATGCCAGGCGCGCGCATGCCCGACATCATCATGCTGCCGGTCGGCGGCGGTGGCCTGGCCGCGGGGGTGACGCACTATTTCGCCGATCAGCAACGTGACGCGCGCTACGTCTTTTGCGAACCGGCCGGTGCGCCGAGCCTGCATCAGAGCCTCGCCAGCGGCAAGCGCGTCCGGCTCGCCAATGTCGACAATTTCGTCGACGGCGCGGCGGTGGCCGAGATCGGCCGCGAGCCGTTGCGCCACCTCAAGGAGTTCGCCGCTCAGGCGGTGCGGCTGATCCCTGAGAACCGGCTCTGCGCCACCATGATCGAGATGCTCAACATCGAAGGTGTGGTGCTGGAGCCGGCCGGTGCCTTGGCGATCGACGCGTTGAAGGATTTTTCGCGCAAGGAAATCCGCGGCAAGACCATCGTCGCGGTGGTGTCGGGCGGCAATTTCGATTTCGAGCGGCTGCCCGACGTGAAGGAGCGGGCGCTGCGCTTCGAGGGGCTGAAGAAATACTTCATCATCCGCTTTCCGCAGCGGCCGGGCGCGCTGCGCGACTTCCTCGAACTGCTCGGTCCCGACGATGATATCGCTCGCTTCGAATATCTGAAGAAATCGGCACGCAATTTCGGCTCTGTGCTTATCGGCATCGAAACCAAAGACCGGCGTAACTTCGATCTGCTGAGGGCAAATTTCGAGGCCGAGGGCGTGCACTATCAGGACATCACCGACAACGAGACCCTGGCCGGGTTGATCATATGAGCGGTACAGCCTGCCACCCGAAGCTCGAAGAGCGAAGGGTGGTCTTCGTCGCGCTGTTTTCCGGCATCAACGTCGGCGGCAACCGCATCGTCAAGATGGCGGAGTTGCGAGCGTTTTTCGAAGAGTTCGGTTTCTCGGACGTCGCCAGCTATGTACAGAGCGGCAATGTCGTGTTCCGGGCCAGGAAGGGCGACGCCGCCACGCTGACGAAACAGATCGAAGCCGCTTTCGAGAAGAAATGGGGCTTTCATTCGCGCATCATGGTGCGCGATCTCTCCTGGTTCGAACGGTTGGTGAAGGAGAATCCGTATCCGGAAGTCGCCGGCGATCCGACCAAGCTTCACGCCTACACGCTGCAGCGCCAGCCGACGGCGGACGAGATCGCCAGGCTTGCCGAAAAATGCACCGGCCCGGAAAGCTTTGAGGTCAAGGGCGACGTGCTTTACCTCAAGGCGCCGGACGGGCTCGGCAAATCGGTGTTCGCCGGGCTGATCCCGCGCATGCTGAAAGTGCCGGGCACCGCGCGCAACTGGCGGTCGGTGCTGGCGCTGCTGCAGATAGCGCGTTCGCTTTGAACCGCTTCTGCGTTGCGGTCGCGATGCTAATTAAGCCTCGGCTAAACAACAAGGGCGGCGCGGCGGCGACTCACTACAAATTGAGTTATGGCGATACTTTCGATTTTGACGGGGTGCCCGACCCGGACAGCAGCGCATCGAGGAGCGGAGGCCGCTTCGGCTATACGATCGGTGGCGGTGTCGAATGGGCCTTCGCCGACAAATGGACCACGAAGCTGGAATACCAGTACTTCGACTTCGGCAAGGTCCGTTTGACAGATATCGAGGGCAACGACGCAAGGGTGAAGATCGACGCCCATACGATCAAGATCGGCCTGAACTACAAGTTCTGATCGATCCGTCGTTCCGACAATTCAGATGGCGTCGCAACCAAGTGACGCCATAACGTTGTCCGGGGCTGGCAGCTTCCGGCGTTCGGCGTTGCGGCTGACCGCAGATCAGGTCGCCGGAGCCTGCTTCCACTCGAAAGTCAGCTCCTCGCGGAAGGCGAAGCGCTTGATGTGATCGGCAACGACGCTCTCCATGCGCTCCAGCGATCCGCTTTCATCCGTCGACACCGTGATATGCAGCGCTGCCGCATCGGCATCGAGAACCGTGCGGCCGAGTGACAGATCGATGGTGCCGTGGTTCGGATCGAACTCGACGGGAAATTTGTGCGCCCAGTGCTTGCACAACTGCTGCAAATAGCGGCTGGCATACGCGGTGGAGACATCGGCACGGCTGGTCGGCATAAATGAATTCTCCTGGGTGAGGCACTGGCTTTGCTTGGCTGGCGCGACAGGCAGGTAAATAGGTGCCGTTGCTCGAAATGGCAAAGGCGGCCGGCTTGTCGGCGCGGCCACCTTGCTCAAGATGGCGTGATCGCTACCAGGTGCCGGTGTTCGGCATCGATGCCCACGGCTCAGCCTTGGGCTTGGCCGGGCCCTTCTGCAGCAGTTCGAAGGAGATGCCGTCCGGCGACTTGACGAAGGCCATGTTGCCGTCGCGCGGCGGCCGGTTGATGATGACGCCATTGTCCATCAGATGCTGGCAGGTGGCGTAGATGTCGTCGACCTCATAGGCGAGATGGCCGAAATTGCGGCCGCCCTTGTACTCCTCCGGATCCCAATTGTAGGTCAGTTCGATCAGCGGCGCCTTCTCAGTGATGCCGCTTTCTACATCCTCGGAGGCGGCGAGGAAGATCAGCGTGAAGCGGCCCTGCTCGTTTTCGTAGCGGCGCACTTCCTTAAGGCCGAGCTTGTTGCAGTAGAAATCAAGCGAGACATCGACGTCGGCGACACGGACCATTGTGTGGAGGTAGCGCATGGGATTTCCTCGGGGATGTTTGGGTTGCGAGGCAACATAAGGTCCACCCCGCCGAAGGGCAACGAGCATCGGACTGGAAAAGTGGTCACCGGTTTTGGAAAAAATCAGATTGCTCTGACAAAAGCGTCGGACACAAGTGGTTGCCGATTTCGGCGAAATCCCTTGCAAATTGCCGACCGGTTGACCGCCTTGATGGATCGTCATTGCTGTCGGCAGCGACGCCGGCAAACAACAAGTCAGCTATTCCTGTATTCAACCGTGAAAAAAGGCACGGCAGGTCTTGCACACCCCGGAAGCGGCGGTGTTAATCTAATGTCAAGAATCACTTGCGGTTTTCTTGAAAAAAAGGGGGCGTTCTTATGGGGGATAAGGCCTCTTTCACGAGGCGGGATGAGAACCTTGACGACGCCCTGAAGAGTGACAGTGGCGGCGATAGCGCCGACCTTGTCGAAATCGCCGGCGCCATCAAATGGTTCGACGTGGCCAAGGGCTACGGTTTCATACTTCCCGATGACGGTTCTTCGGGCGACATCCTCCTCCATGTCACCTGCCTTCGAAAGGACGGTTTTCAGACTGCATTGGAGGGCGCGCGTGTCGTGTGCCTTGTCAAGCACGGTGACCGTGGTTTGCAGGCGTTCCGGGTGCTGTCCATGGACACCACTACGGCGGTCCATCCGGCCGAGATGCAGGAACAGCGCACCCATGTGGCGGTGACGCCGGAAAGCGGGCTCGAGCGGGCGCTGGTCAAGTGGTTCAACCGCACCAAGGGCTTCGGCTTTCTGACGCGCGGCGAGGGCACCGAGGATATCTTCGTCCATATGGAGACGCTGCGCCGCTATGGCATCACCGAGCTCAGGCCCGGACAGGTCGTGCTGGTGCGATTCGGACGCGGTGACAAGGGCCTCATGGCTGCCGAGATTCACCCCGATATGGGCACCTTGCCGGTCGCGCATTAGGACGCGAGCCTTCCTGAGGAAGTCAGGACGGCGTTTTTCTTGGTTTCACCACGATCTTATCCGAATACCTGAGACCACTTTTAGGGATCATGGTCTTTGGTCGAGGATTTCCAATGGCGTACAGGAACTGGCTGACAGCGGGCGCGCTCTGCGTCATCGTTGCGGTAGCCGCAGGCGCTTACTTCTATTCCGGGCAGCCGACCGCATCCCAGCAGACGATCGCCGGCGGTCAGGCGATGATCCTTCCCGTCGATCCGACACCCTTGGTCGTGGCGACGAAAGGGGGCGATAAATCCTTTTCGATCGAAGTCGCCGACACCGACTCGGAACGCGAGGCCGGCCTGATGTATCGCCAGGATATGGCCGACAATCATGGCATGCTGTTCGTCTTCGAGATGCAGAAGCAGGTCGGCTTCTGGATGCACAACACGCCGATGCCGCTCGACCTGATCTTTGTTGGACAGGACGGCAAGGTCCGGGCCGTCAAGCACGGCACTCCATTGTCCGATGCAGTCATCTCGCCGGGTGTGCCAGTGCGCTTCGTGCTGGAGCTCAAGGCCGGCACCGCCGCCAAAAACGGCATCGACCATGGCGATCTGCTGCGCCATCCGGCCGTCGGCACGGTGTCCGGCCCCGGCATGCCGCCATCGGACAAGGGCAACGCGCCCACGCCCGGCGCCGGCTGAGCCGCTCCCGATGCAATTCTTCTCCCATGACGGGTTCGACTTCGCCTTCCTCGACCGCCGGCCGGCGTCGGGGGCGGGCGATCCGGTGCTGATGATCCACGGCTTTGCCTCCAGCCACTATGTCAACTGGGTATCGCCCGGCTGGTTCAAGACGCTGAACGATGCCGGCTATCGCGCCATCGCCTTCGACAATCGCGGCCACGGCTCGTCGTCGAAAAGCTATGACGAGGCCGACTACACCCCGGCCAAAATGGCTTCGGACGCGGCGGCCCTGCTCGACCATCTCGGCATCGGCCGCGCGCATGTCATGGGCTATTCGATGGGCGCGCGCATCGCGGCGTTCCTGGCGCTGTCCGATCCCGACAAGGTGGCGACGCTGGTCTTCGGCGGCCTCGGCATCGGCATGGTCGACGGCGTCGGCGACTGGGATCCGATCGCCGAGGCGCTGCTGGCCGACGATCCGGCCGCCACCAGCCATCCGCGCGGTCGCTCCTTTCGCGCCTTTGCCGATCAGACGCGCAGCGACCGCCGGGCATTGGCTGCCTGCATCGCCACGTCGCGCGAACTGCTCAGCGAACACGACATGACGCGCATCGCCCAACCGACGCTGATTGCGGTCGGGACGACAGACGATATCGGCGGCTCGCCCGACGAGCTCGCCGCGCTGATGCCGAATGCCAAGTCATTTCACATCGACGGCCGTGACCATATGCTGGCGGTGGGCGACAAGACCTTCAAGCAGCGGGTTTTGGAGTTTTATGCCGAGAATCCGCTTTAACCGGTAAGCGGTTTTCGGGCGATATGGATTGGGCGGCCGGCGAGGGGTGGCAAACAATGGCACAATGGGGAAGAAGCGCCGACGCTCTGCCGGGCCCCGTCGTGACAAGCAAGTTCGGCAAGCGTTCCGTCATCCTGGCGCTGCTCGCCTTCGGTGCCGGTGTGATAGCGCTGACCACAATGGTGGCGCTGCCGACCCACGCATCCGAGCGTGCCCAGAACATCGCCACGGGTTTCTTCATGGCGGTTTTCCTGCTGGCAGGGCCGTTGGCGCATATTGCCGGATTGATTTTCGGGCTGATGGCGCTGGTGCGTTCGAACGATAGCCGCGTGCTTGGGGTCGTCGGCATCCTGCTCAACGGCGGCTCCCTGGCGGTTGGCTTCCTGCTGCTTGTGGCAATGGCATCGACGATAGGCGCTTTCACCTGATCGGGGACGAGTAATGGCCGGATGGGGAAGAAGCACGATAGCAATGCCCGGCGTGGTGGGGCGGAGCAGCTTGGGCAAACGCTCGGTGATCCTGGCCCTGCTGGCGTTCGCAATGGATTTTGCGGCGGTGGTCACGCTGGCGTTGATGCCAGGCGAGGCGTCGCTGGCCGCTCAAAACGTCCTCGGCGGGGTTTTTCTGGTGGTGTTTCTCGTTGCGGCGCCGCTGGCGCACATCACCGGCGTGGTTTTTGGCTTGATGGCACTGGGACGTTCAAACGACAATCATGTCCTCGGCATCGTCGGTATCCTCCTCAACGGGCTGTCGTTGGTGATCGGCCTGTTCTTTGTTTGGGCGGCGACCAAGTCCGTTGGCGCCTTCAGGTGATCGATCTTCGTCTGGCTTGCAGCCGGAGGCGGTGCCGCTTTGGTTGACCTTCTCGTCACCTATATGGACATGCGCCCGCGCGATTTGGCGCCTGCACGCGTCAGCCCTGCAGCAGCGACCACGGTGGCGCTGGAAAGGCTGGACAGCGCCGCTTACATCGACCTCTACCGCGCTGTCGGCGAGCCGGTGCAGTGGGACCAGCGGCTGCGCATGCCGGCGGAAGACCTCGAGCGCCTGCTGGCGCTGCCCTCGACACATATCCATGTGCTGCGCGTCGAGGGCGAGGCCGCTGGCCTGTGCGAATTCAACGGCGTCGGCCAGCCTGAGGTCGAGCTGGTTCATTTCGGGCTGGTTCCCGCCTTCCAGGGTCGCAGGCTCGGCCCGTTCCTGCTCGACCAGGCGCTTCGCGCCATCTGGTCGCGGGCGCCGCAAAGGGTCTGGCTTCATACCGACACATACGACCATCCGGCCGCGCAATCGGTCTACAGGCGCGCCGGTTTCAAAGCCTATGCGCAGCGCATGGGGACATTTCCGGATTAGGATTTGAGCGTTTCTAGAGACCGCGCCAGGTTTTGCCTGGCCTGGGGCTCGAACCTGTGGCGGAATTCCTGCGTGTGAAAAATATGCTGGCGCGCGAGGAAAGTCTTGAGAATCGCGCCGCGGCCGGCGCGCCACATAGGCTCCTCGACCCAGCCATATTCGCGTCGGACCGCTTGTTCATAGGCGTCGAAAGCGTCGGCTGACGCACCCAGTATCGCCAGGTCCATGTCGAGGAAAAGCGCTGCGTCGCGGAGGGCGTTCTCATCGGCAAGGCCCCGTGGTTGAAGGCTGGGCAGTTCATGCGTGGCAGTGGCGACGATCATCGCCGCGATGCGGCCGAGGCGCTCCGGATCGGTGCGGGCGGCAAGTTTGTCCTGCGCAAGTGCTGCACTCCTGGCCTCGTTGTCCTTGGCGCGGCTGTCATATATGGCGTCATGGAACCAGATTGCGGCTTCGACGGCGCCGGAATCATGCAGCGATGCTCGATATTCGTCCGCCAGCGCCAGCAACGCCTCGATATGGGCGAGGTTGTGATAGTGGCGATCCGGAGCTTGATAGAGCGCGGAGAGCGCGCGTTTCAGCGGAGCGTCGATCAAGGGTTCGTTTTCCATGGCGGCTTGAATTTCCGTGAACCAAATCCATTTCACCGAGCACTAAGGAAAATTGAGTTCAATCGTGCTATGATCTGGCTTATATGTGCCGCCGGAGAATAGGCAAGCGGCCAGGACGCAGGACAAGACGTCGATGAACAGCATCAGCATTTCCCGCCCCACAATGGTCCAGCCGGTCGATCCGATCTGGCGTTCGGTCCGCGACGAGGCGATGGAAGCGGTCAACCGCGACCCGCTTCTGGCGGCGTTCCTCTATTCGACCATCCTCAACCAGGAGAGCCTGGAGGAAGCTGTCATCCATCGGCTCGCCGAGCGGCTCGCGCATCAGGACATCGGCTCCGACCTCATCCGCCAGACGTTCAAGTCGATGCTGGCCGACGACAAGGAATGGTCGTCGATCGTGCGTGTCGACATCCAGGCCTATTACGACCGCGATCCGGCCTGCGACCGCTTCATCATGCCGGTGCTCTATTTCAAGGGTTTCCATGCGATCCAGACGCACAGGCTGGCACATTGGCTGTGGAATCAGGGCCGCAAGGATTTCGCGCTCTATCTGCAGAGCCGCTCGTCCTCGGTGTTCCAGACCGACATCAACCCGGCCGCCCGCATCGGCAAGGGCATCTTCATCGACCACGCCACCGGCCTCGTCGTGGGCGAGACGGCGGTGATCGAGGACGATGTGTCGATCCTGCACGGCGTGACGCTGGGCGGCACGGGCAAGGCCGGCGGCGACCGCCACCCCAAGATCCGTTACGGCGTACTGATCGGCGCCGGCGCCAAGATTCTCGGCAATATCGAGATCGGCCATTGCTCGAAGATCGCGGCAGGCTCGGTCGTGCTGTCGCCGGTGCCGCACAACAAGACGGTTGCCGGCGTACCGGCCCGCGTCGTCGGCGAGACCGGCTGCGACCAGCCTTCGCGGCAGATGGACCAGCTTTTGCCGTCGCAGTCGATGGACCAGGTCGTCAGCTTCGACATCTGATTTGCAACACCCGGCGTGCCGGACTGAGTCCGGTTGCCGGCGCCGTTGCCTCTGGAGCATGATGCCGAAAAGTGTGAAGCGGTTTTCGGACGACATCATGCTCTACCTCCTTGATTTAGAGGCGGATTTGGATTGGACCTGAAATCATCCGGCTCCAGGGTTCGCGTTCTATCCAACCGGCTTGCCTTTACATCGCCATTGTCGACGTGCCAGAAGCGCGTTCCAACGAGCAAGCCCGACGATCGGAGAAGACTTTTGAAGCCGGACGAAATCAGAAAGCTGGACGCCTATTTCAAGCGCGTCTTCCAGAATCCCAAACTCGAGGTGAAGGCGCGGCCGCGCAAGGAAGATTCGGCCGAGGTCTATGTCGGCGACGAGTTCCTCGGCATCGTCTTCAAGGACGAGGACGACGGCGACTATAATTTCTCGATGGCGATCCTCGACATCGATCTGGCCTGAGCCCAGACGGCTACGGACTTCGGCGATTGGCGGCAGCCAGCTGCGCCATCGTCATCCCGGGGAGAAGCAGCCGCACAGCGGCGTCGCTGAGACGCTGGGATACATTCCGGCCCTCGGCTCAGGAATGTGGCGGTCCAGAACTGCCTCTGCTGCTTCCCAACAGTAATTCTGCACCGCTTCGCTGCCTCAAGGGCATGGAACGGATCCTCGGGTCCGCGCGGCTTCGCGCCCGTGTATGACAAAAGCAGAGGGCCGCTACCGTGCGGTCTTTAAGACGCGCGTGGCCTCGGCGACGATAGCGGCGTCAAGCGCCGGCCAGTTGCCCAGCAACTCCCGGGGAAAGCGGTAGGTCAGGCTGAGGCTGTCGCCGACCTGGATGTCGCGCTCGCAGGGCGCCAGCGATTCCTCAGCGCTCGGTCCGCTCAGGCAGCGGGCGACGAACGGGTCCTTGCCGGGCCGGCCGGCGACCGCAAGCACCTCGTTGAGATAGCCTGATTTTTCCGTAAAACCGTAAATCGTCGTGCCGCCGGGGCCGGGCACGCCGGGCTGGCTGATGAGCGCGCTGTAGATCGGTGCGAAACGGCCGCTCATGTCGCGCGACATCATCTGCGGCTCGAACGACAGGAAGATGATGTTTTTGGCGGCCCCCGTGTGGTTGAAATCGTCGCGGGCGGCTTCGCTGTAGCCGTCCATTTCGGGATAGCGCAGATAGAGGTCGAGCCGCGAAGCGATGCCGTCGCGGCGCGCCTGCAGGAAGCGGATGGCGTTGGCCGGTACGGCAATGACATTGTTGCCGATCACTACCCTGTGGACCGTGAGGTCGTCGGTGTAGCCGGCCATGGCGATCGAGCGGCCGAACCATTTTCCGCCAAGGCTGATCGCCAGCGACAGCAGCGCCAGTGCGGCAAAAGCATAGAACACCCGCTTCATCAGCACGGAATCGACGACGTTGAACTCTTCTGCGGTCGCTGCCTGCTTCATCGCAATCCCCATAGTCGCCGCCCTCTGTCCCTAGGCGGCACACATGCCGCGGCATGGCTCTTGCTGCGCTGGACGCGACTGTGCGATTTCATGGTAAACGGAAGGTAAAGATGAGCCTGCTGCTACCCGTTCTCTTCGCTTTTGCCGTCGGGCTCACCGCCTGCGGGCTCGCTGGGTCCGTGATGGAACTGGCGGCGGGCCGCCGGCTTGCCTTTGCCGAGCCTTATGTGTCGCCGGCGTACATCCTGCGCTCGCTGGCCACGACCGCTTGCGCCGGGCCGTTCATGCTCGCCAACGATGCGCTCGATGCGCGGCGCGAAGGCCGCATTTCCACGCTCATGCTGATGTCCTGCGGCTGCACGGTGATCGCCTGGGCGCTGGTGCTGGGCATCGTGCTGATCGCCATTGCCTCCTGGGGCATCAGCTCTCCTGGTGCGCTTCTGCTTTTGGTGGAATCGCTGGCGCGGTATTTGCCTTGAGGCAAATGCGGGAGAAAACCGGCACGCGGTTTTCCTCAGATTGTTCTAGGGTTTGTCCCGGCCTGCGACGAATCGGAGACTGCAAATGCCGACCTACGCAATCGACGGAAAAGCGCCCCGTTTCGAGGATGCCGACAGCAACTGGATCGCGCCGGACGCTACGTTGATCGGCGACATCAGCGTCGGCCGCAATGCCGGCTTCTGGTTTGGCGTGGTCATCCGCGGCGACAACGAGGCGATCGTCATCGGCGCCGACAGCAATGTCCAGGAACACACGGTGATGCACACCGATCCCGGTTTTTCCCTGACGATCGGGCAGGGCTGCACGATCGGCCACCGCGCCTTGCTGCATGGCTGCACGATCGGCGACAACAGCCTGATCGGCATGGGCGTCATAGTCCTCAACGGCGCCAGGATCGGCAAGAATTGTCTGGTCGGCGCCGGCGCGCTGGTCACCGAAGGCAAGGAGTTCCCCGACAATTGCCTGATCGTCGGCTCGCCCGCGCGGGTGATCAGGACGCTGGACGACGCCGCTGTCGCCAGGCTGCGCGCCTCGGCCGCGCACTACGTCGCCAACGGCAAGCGCTTCAAGGCCGGGCTGAAGAAGGCCTGAACTCTATTCCTGTTTGGCGATGATCTTTTCCGAACGGCGGGTCAGCGCAGCAAAAACCGGTTCTCACTTTTCGCTGCCGCGGTCCTTCGGTTCGGGATCATGGTCTGAAATGGTGGAGCCGGCCCGGGGACGGGGCCGGCTCCTTAAAACCCGGTCGTTGGGGACGGGGAGGGTGGGGACTCGACCGGGCTTTCTCGTTAGGCACGTCGCATTATTCGATGTGCTTGACCTCTGTGATGGCGTCCTAGCGGACGCTGGCAACCGCGTCGGCGCGGCCGTCGTTGATCGTCACCCACACGCCGGAATTCTGGTCGGACTGGCGCTTCAGGTAGGTGTAGTCTGTGTCGGTCCAGGACAGCACCTTGGACTCCAGATTATCGAGGATGAACTCGCCGAGGCTGGTGCGCACGGTCAGCACCGCATGGCCGTCGCCATTTTGTTGGCGCGCCACGGTCATCAAGAGATTGCCGGCGGGAACGCCGAGCGCCATCAATTCGCGGCGCTTCTCCAGCGCATAGTCCTCGCAGTCGCCGAAGCCACTGTCGGGATAGGACCAGACCTCTTCCTTACCCCACATTTCCATATCGGTGCGCGGCACGATCCGGGTGTTGACCGAATTGTTGACGTCGACGATCGCCGCCCACAGCTTGCGGGTCAGTTCGACCGGTGCCTGCTTCGGCGTGCGCTGAGCGCACTCCTGCGGCAGCTTCTGGCAGAATTCGTAGTGACCGACCGGCTGTGTCGTGCGGCCGCCAGTGTGCATGTAGGCCGGTCCTGCTGCTTGCGCCGTTCCCCAAGCGGAAAGCTGCATCGCCATTGCCAAGAGCAACAGCTTGCCCCAAATCTTCGCCATTGGTCAGTCTCCCCGTTTGAGGAGACAATGACAGCGCTGGATTTATTTGACGCAAAAACCCGAAGTAGACATTGAGTAAAAGCTCAATAGAATACGCGTAAAATTTGACCTATTTTAAAATAAAATCGTTCAGGTCTCGGCGTAAAACCGCGGTGTCGGGGCGCGGATTTCCGGGTGGAGCCGTGGATTTGCTGCGTGCCGCTACAAGCTGGAGAGGCAGGCGGAACGCCGGCAACAAAAACCGGCCGCGCAGGGCCGGTTCGTTTTTGCTGCCTGTTGCCGATCGTTCAGGCGCGCGGGGCGTTGAACTCGGAATCGAGCGTTTCCGGGCGCTGGATGACGGCGAATTCGATGGCGACGCCATCCTCGAAATGACGCACCACCTGGCCACGCATGGTGCCCAGCATCACCTGGATGCCGAGCGCCGGCTTGACGTCGATCTCGACCGCCGCGCCCGACAGCGACAGGTCGATGATGCGGCACTGATACTGGCGCCCGTCGGTGAGCTGCAGCACGCTTGTCGGATTGCGCGGCGCCACGCGTTCGTGGCGGCGGTCTTCCGGCAGGTCGAGTTCATGCTTGTTGGCGAGCCAGGTCAACTGCGCGGCAAGCTTGTCCTTCTTGCGATCCGAAGCAATGACGGTCATGGCGAAGCCGTCCTGCGAGGTGCGCGTCACCACGCCCTCGATGCGGCCGATATGATCGATATAGGCAATGATTTTTTCGCCCGGCATGCCGACGCGCTCGGTGCGCAACGCGACATTGCCCGGCGACATATCGACGACCTGGCAGGGGTGCTCGGTGCGGTCCTCCAGCATGAAGCGCCCGTAGATCTTGACCCGGACGCGCTGAAAATTACGCCTTTCGGCGCGGGACGGTGCGTATTCGACCGCCGCTGACCTCATGACTGCCTACACCCCGTTGGCATTCCCGCGTCGTGCGTGGAATCTCGGCAAAAACTACAGCCAAGCAGGTTAACAAAGGGGAAAAGTGGGCCCCCGATAGTTAAGATTAGCGCCGGCTTGGAGACTATTGCTCGCGCCCGCCGTCGAACACGACGAGGTGGCGGATACGGCGCGACCGACCGAGCGCCGAGATGGTCTCCGGCGCTTCGAGTTCGGGAGCCAACGACGGAACGGATATTTCCGGCCGGTTTTTCAGGAACATCGGGTCCTTGTCGGGATCGATGACGCGGATGGCATCGATCAGCGCATCGGTGATCGGGTCGGCGCCCAGCCAGAACGGCTTTTCCACGGCGCTGATGACGCCGAGGCAGCGCGGGTTCTCGACGCCGCCATCGAGCGGCAGCGCAAGCAGTTCGAAGTGGTTGGACCGGCCGCTGCGGCTGAACCCCTCGTAAGTGATCAGCACAACGGATTTCTGCTCGAAAACGCCATGAATGAGGCGCGACACCAGCCGCTGGTCCTTGTCACGCCAAAGCGAGGGGAACGAAAATCCCTTGAGCTCGCGGCCGTAGCCGGCGCAAAGCCTGGTGCCGGCGAGCCGGAACACCGCTTCGCCGCGCGTATCCCTTTCCAGGATGAAGGTGTCGGCCAAAAGCGCCTTGATGTCGGCCGGTTCGACTTCCGAACGCTTTGGGGCAGGACGTCCATGACGCAGGCGATTCCAATAATGGAACAGCGCGATTGATCCGTTCTGGTTCATGCTATGAAACTCCGCGCATTCTGCCGTCTGATGGTCCCATCGGTGAACAGAAAGGGCGCCCTCCGATGACCTACATGCGTTCCGGAGCAGGATGCGTGCCAGCGTCGTTAAGACTTGTTCACGGGTCGGGGACGTTAAGGTTAACAAGTGGTTTACGTTGCGCGCACAGGCTCGCCATGGCACACCAAAACCACTCCAGAAGCGGTCGTTTCGCGACGACCAACAGCACTTCGGTCAATAGTTTTAGGGGAGCAGGGGGCTCGACCAGCCGTTCAAGGGAAACCTTGGACGGCTTCTTTTTGATTCGCGGTTTGTGATTCGCGCTTTGTGATTCGTAGTTTGTGATTTGTCCGGGCATGGCCTAGATGCTCGCGACACGCAAATCCCTGGATCAGTGCATATGAGCGAACCGGCCGGCCCCCTGGAGACCGAACAGACCGCGGAGGCGCCGCCGCCGCGCCGCGAGCCGGTGTTCAACCTGCCACCGGTGGTGCTGGCGGTGATCGGCATCTGCGTCGCCGTCTTCCTGCTGCAGCAATATGTGCTGACCGAAGAGCAGCAGATAACATTGCTCACCGATGGCGCCTTCATTCCGGTCCTCTACACCGGCCAATACGGTTTCGACTGGTTCCTCTTCACCCGTCCTTTCACCTATGCCTTCATGCATGGCGGCGTTGCCCACATTGCCATCAACATGGTTGCGCTGGCCGCCTTCGGGTCGCCGCTGGCCAACCGTCTCGGCTGGTTCTGGTTCGCCTTGTTTTTCGCCGCCACCGGGCTGGCCGCGGTGGTGCTGTTCTGGGCGGTCCATCCATACGGCGAAGCGCCGCTGGTCGGCGCTTCCGGAGCGATATCGGGCATGATGGGTGCTGCGGCGCGTTTCGGGTTCCGTACCGACCGCTCCTCCGGCAGGGCGGCCTTTGCCGGCCCCGTGCTGCCGATCGCAATCGTTTTGCGCATGCGCGGCGTCGTCAATTTTCTCGGCGCCTGGATGGTCATCAATCTCGCCACCGGCCTTTACGGTCTCGGGCTCGGAGAACCCGGCCAGATCGCCTGGGAAGCGCACATTGGCGGCCTCGTCGCAGGCTTCTTCGGGTTGCGCTGGTTCGACCGGCGTTGGCGGGCGCCTGAATGGGAGATCCCCGACGACCAGCGCACCCCCGACTAGCGCACTCTATTGGCGCACCCCACTGGCACACCCCACTGGCACACCCCACTGGCACACTTGAAAAGCAACCGATCACGGCGCACGATGTTCACTCTTATGTGAAGCCGGTCAGGGCGGGAGCTGGCTAGCCAAGCAGGAGGAGGAGGACGCCATGACGGTTAAGGCAATTCTCGAGAGAAAAGGCCATGACGTGTTCACGCTCGGGCCGAATGTAAAGCTCAGCGAAGCCATTCGAATCCTGGCCGACCACAAGATCGGTGCACTGGTCATCACCAATGGCGATCGCAAGATCGTCGGCATCCTTTCCGAGCGTGACATCGTGCGGGTCGTTGCCAGGGAAGGCGCTGCCGCACTTGATATAACGGTACGCTCGGCGATGACGCCGAAAGTGAAGATCTGCAACGAGAACCACACGGTCAACGAGGTGATGGAGATCATGACCAAAGGCCGTTTCCGCCATCTGCCGGTGGAAAAGGATGGGCTGCTCGACGGCATCGTGTCGATCGGCGACGTGGTCAAGCGCCGCATCGAGGATGTCGAGCGCGAGGCCGACGAAATCAGGGCCTATATCGCAACGGCCTGACCTGACGAAAAGACCGCCGACCGGAATACCGGCCGGCGGCGTTCATTCTATCGGTGCCGAGCGGCCGAAAGCGGCTGAAAAGGCCAGCCCGCTGCTCTGCGCTGCTTTGGGCGCTTGTCTCGCGAAGCGGTTTGCACTAGCGAAGACCGATTACCCAAATCACGAAAATCGAAGTTTTCGCGAGCCAAAAGCGCAGGCCACCATGACCCTTATCGATACCCGCACGCCCGACGCCAAACGTTTTATCCCCGGCGCCACTGGCGATTGGGAGATCATCATCGGCCTCGAGGTTCACGCGCAGGTGACCTCGGAAGCAAAGCTGTTTTCCGGGGCGTCGACGACTTTCGGCGCGGCGCCCAACGCCAATGTCAGCCTGGTCGACGCGGCCATGCCCGGCATGCTGCCGGTCATCAATGAGGAATGCGTCAAGCAGGCGATCCGCACCGGCCTCGGATTGAAGGCGCAGATCAACCACAAGTCGGTGTTCGACCGGAAAAACTATTTCTATCCCGACCTGCCGCAGGGCTACCAGATATCGCAGTTCAAGCAGCCGATCGTTGGCGAAGGCACGATCGTCATTTCGGTCGGTCCCGACCGGCAGGGCGAGTTCGAGGACATCGAGATCGGCATCGAGCGCCTGCACCTGGAGCAGGACGCCGGCAAGTCGATGCACGACCAGCATCCGACCATGTCCTATGTCGATCTCAACCGCTCCGGCGTGGCGCTGATGGAGATTGTCTCCAAGCCGGACATGCGCTCCGCCGACGAGGCCAAGGCGTATGTCACCAAGCTGCGCACCATCGTGCGCTATCTCGGCACTTGCGACGGCAACATGGACGAAGGCTCGATGCGCGCCGACGTCAACGTCTCCGTTCGCAAGCCCGGCGGCGAATTCGGTACGCGCTGTGAGATCAAGAACGTCAATTCGATCCGCTTCATCGGCCAGGCCATCGAGTTCGAGGCGCGCCGCCAGATCGCCATCCTCGAGGATGGCGGCAAGATCGATCAGGAAACCAGGCTGTTCGACGCCGTCAAAGGCGAGACGCGCTCGATGCGCAGCAAGGAAGAGGCGCATGACTACCGCTACTTCCCCGATCCCGACCTTTTGCCGCTGGAATTCGACCAGGCCTATGTCGACGCGCTGGCCAAGGAGTTGCCGGAACTGCCCGACGACAAGAAGGCGCGCCTGATCTCCTCACTTGGCCTGTCTACCTACGACGCCTCGATCCTGGTGTCGGAAAAGCCGATCGCCGACTATTTCGAGCAGGTGGCCTCGGGCCGCGACGGCAAGCTTGCCGCCAACTGGGTCATCAATGACCTGCTCGGCCAGCTTAACAAGGCCGGCAAGGACATTGAAAATGCTCCTGTAACACCGGAGCAGCTCGGTGCCGTGATCGACCTGATCAAGGAAGGCACCATCTCCGGCAAGATCGCCAAGGATCTGTTCGAGATCGTTTGGAACGAGGGCGGCGATCCGCGCCAGCTGGTGGAAAGCCGCGGCATGAAGCAGGTCACCGACACCGGCGCCATCGAGAAGGCGGTCGACGAAGTCATCGCCGCCAACCCCGACAAGGTCGAGCAGGCTCGCGCCAAGCCGACCATGGCCGGCTGGTTCGTCGGCCAGGTGATGAAGGCCACCGGCGGCAAGGCCAACCCGCAAGCGGTTAACGATCTGGTCAAGGCCAAGCTCGGTATCGAATAGAACAATGTTCGTCCGCACCGCCAGCGAACGTGACCTTGCCGCTGTCCGCGCGCTGCTGGTCGAAACCTGGCACGCAACGTACGACACGATCTATGGCGCCGAGCGGGTGACCGAAATTACCGACGACTGGCATTCGATCGCCTCGCTCAAGGCGCGGCTGACAAGGCCGAACTCGGAATTCCTGGTCGCCGATGACGGCAAGCGTATCGGCGGCATGGCTTTTGCCGCCGCAACGACGGATACGAAGATCGTGCTGCTGAACCAGCTCTATGTACTGCCGGCCTGCCAGCGGCAAGGCATCGGCCAGGCCTTGCTGGACGAGGTCGAAGCCAGCTTTCCCGAGGCGAACAGGTTGCGCGTCGAGGTGGAAGAGGCCAACGTGCCGGCCATCGCCTTCTACCGTTCGAAGGGATTTTTGCCGGCCGGCAGCACCGCCGATTGCGGCGGCGGTTCGGGGTTGCCGGCGCTGATCTTCGAGAAGCCGCTGGGATAGGCGTCCGACGAAACGTTCAGTGCTGTCCCTTCAGGACGACCAGATAGCCGCGTTCCACCGGCTGCCGGAAGGCGATCTGTTCGGATGTGCCCGGATCTTTCGATTGCTTTTCGATGACGTAGCCGCCGGGATGAGACTTGAGCCATTCCTCAGGCTTGTCGGCGTTCTCGAATGGCTTCTCTATTCGCCCAAGGAAACCGACCTCGCCCTGATAGTCGTAAGCGACGGCCCAGTCCGCGTCCTTTCGTTCGTCGATGAAGCTCGCCAGCGGCGTGAGATCGTAGCGTTTGAACACGGTCGCCGAGGCGGCGGCGTGGCCGATGGCGAAAAGGGCAAGCATGACAAAGGCCGTCGCCCTCAGCCTGGCGACTGAAATCTCGGCCATGAAGTAGCCCAGCAGAATGGTCGCGAACGGTAGTGCCGGCACGACATAGTGCGGCTGCTTGCCGGATATGGCGCTGAAGACCAGCAGCACCGCAATGAACGAGAACGACAGCAGGCGCAGGGCACGCAGATCCGGGGATTTGGTGTCGATCAGGCTGCGTATCCGGGCAACCGGCCTCAGCCGCCACACCGGGGGGATAAAGGCCCAGGGCACGAACATGAGCGGCAACAGCATCAGGTAAAAGTAAAACGGCCGGCCATGCGAATTGTGCAGGCTTCCGGTAACCCGACCTGCCGACTGGTTCCACACGAGATCGTAGACGAAACTGCCCTTGGTCAGGATGGTCGCGGGCGCCAGCCATATGGCGACCGGGACAAGGGCGGCGAGAATTGCCAGGCCGGCTCCGGCAAAGAACTGCAAAGGGGCAAGGCCGGCTCGCCGGTCACGCCAGAGGGGATAGAGCAGGACGGGCGCGCCGATGTGAATGAGCACCACCGGGCCTTTGGCCAGCACGCCGAGCCCGATGAAGAGACCCGCCAGCACCGCCTGCCACCGGTTGCCGGTCCTGGCGAA
This sequence comes from Mesorhizobium sp. M1078, assembly GCF_040318615.1. Taxonomy (NCBI): domain Bacteria; kingdom Pseudomonadati; phylum Pseudomonadota; class Alphaproteobacteria; order Hyphomicrobiales; family Phyllobacteriaceae; genus Mesorhizobium; species Mesorhizobium sp. M1078. The sequence continues at coordinate 289,776 of NZ_JAMYMP010000002.1, read as the reverse complement.
GGCCAGCAACGACAGCAGTGCGGCGACCACACAAGCCGTCAAAAGCATGTCGAACAGGATCAGGGTCGAATAGATGACAAAGACGGTGCTGCCGGCCACCAGCCAGGGGATGCGACTGGCAATGTCCGGGCGCTCGGGAAACAGGGTTTTGGCCAGAAGTGTCGTCAGCCAGATGACCAGCGACGAGGCGGCGAAGATGACGAGCATCGCCGCCGCGCGGCTCACACCGAAGATGTTCCAGACGAGATCGATGAGCCAGAACAACAGCGGCGGCTTCTGCAGATAGGGCGCAAAGTTCATCGTCGGTACGAAGACATGTCCACCGAGATACATCTCCCAGGCGACGCTGAGATAACGCGTCTCATCGACCGGCAATAGCGGACGAAAAGCGAGCGCGATGCAAAGCAGGGCCAGCAGGAAGAGGTAAGGCAGCAGCCGTTCAATTCGTGTCGGTATCAAGTTCGGGGACCGCCCAGGAAATGGTTTCCACGTCCGGTCGTGCACGATGCACCGTCTCCGGACCGGAGCAGAACCGCACCATGATTTTGGCCGAATTGCAACGATGCCGGCTTGGTATTGTGGATTACGCCTGCGTACCGGCAAATAGTTGAAAAATCTGACGATTGGCTCCGAGTATGGCTTCAGGCCGAGCGCAGCGGCGGCGTCAATTCGCGCATCAGGAGTTCCAGCTCTCGCTGGTTGCCAGTGGCGGTCTTGTCGAAGATCGTCGCCAGCTGTGATTTGACGGTGCCGTCCGAGACGCCGCTGGCAGCCGCGATTTCACGCCGTGTCAGCCCGGCGGCGACATGGCCGGCGACACGCTTTTCCGCTGCTATCAGTCCGAACAGTGCAGCGATCGCTTCCAGCGCCGGCACTGATGTGGCGCCGGCGGCGGCAATGAAGATGGCCGCGGCGGCGCGCGGCGATATGCGGGCCGAAATGTCGCGTCGCGCCAGAGGCATGACATGCGCCACCGCCGGAGACATGGCCTTCACCAGCGGAATGTTGATGCCGGACGGTCCGAGCGCGAATTCGTCGCGCGTGCCGAGCTGGACGGCGCGGCCGATGGCGGTGTTGGCGTTAGCATAAGCGAAGGACAGCTGGCCGCGCACCGAGGACACTGAGGCGGTTTCGGTGAGCAGGGCTTCGGCTGCCCGATTGGCGAAAATGATCTGCATATCGTCGGCGACGATCAGCACCGGATGGTCGAGGCTCTCGAGGATTGAGCGAAAGATGTCGGCCTTGCGCCGCTCGGCCTCGAACAGGTCGCCGATGGTCACCGCACGCCGGACATGGGGGGCGAGCGTGGACATCAGGTCGATATCCCTGGCTGAAATTCTGGGGCCTGTCCTTGTCGGTAACCACCATCAGCGTGCCGGCGCGCGCCGGCTGCTTCATCAGCGCCACCCAGAAGAAATCGTCGAGACGGTTGGGTTCCACCCACTCGCGCACGATGCGGCTTTCGAGCCAGTTCTGGCGGGCGTCAGGGCCTTGCAGGGCGTAGACGCTATCGACGGTGAACGGCATGTCGATTTCCATCTTCGGCACCGCCTTGAAGAAGGGCACCTCGCAGGCGTAGTCGCGCTGCAGCGGCTCAAGCAGGACCGGATCGCCGCAGGAAGTCGAAAACCGGGCCGAGTTTCTCGCCGTATCGACGACCGCCAGCATGGCAAGCCGGCCGAGCGCCAATTTGCAGATTGATTCAAGCGTCGATGGCCAACGGCCGACATCGGCAATCGAATCGTAAATCGCTTCGACGATCTGCGGCAGGGCGCGACCGAATATGTTGGCCTGGACAGACACGTAGAGCCTCGTAAGGATTGCAGCGTAGTGGCAGGTCACACACTGTCTCCGCCTGAGGTCGCACACAACATAGCCGGCTTGGTTACGTCTGTGAAACGTCTCACAGCGGCGTTCGGTGTATTGTGAGCGCTTACGGGCTGGCCAGAACGTGCCTGATGAGCCGTTGTCTAAGAGCACTCGGGCCGCTCTGCGATACAAATCAAAGTGAACGGAATTGCAATTTTTCAGGGAATAAATGAGGAAACTTCCACATTGTCGATCAACCTGGTTCTGCCAAGCCACGCCGCGGCAAGCAGGCGGCCATCGCCGTCACGCCGCCACGAGGTGAGCGTCAGGCTCTTGCGCGCGGCGACGTAGTCGACGCTGTCGAAGCCTGCCTCGAGAAGCGCGGCAGTGGCTTTGCCGGTCACGCCGTTTTCATCGGCGCCGGCCGCGAGCGCTGCCGCCGTCTGGCGCAAGATGACATTGAGCTGTCGCGCGACGTCGAGTTCGGCGGCGTCGAGATAGGCGTTGCGCGACGACATTGCCAGGCCATGCGCATCGCGCACGGTTGGCGCGCCGACGATTTCCACCGGAAGGTCAAGATCGCGGCAGAGCTTTCGGACGACGCAAAGCTGCTGGTAGTCTTTTTCGCCGAAGATGGCGTAGTCGGGCAGGGCTTGCAGAAAGAGCTTGGCCACGACCGTGGCGACGCCCTCGAAGAAGGTCGGCCTGAAATCCGATTCCAGGCCAGAAGACGGGCCGCCGACCGAAATCTTCGTCGCAAAGCCTGCCGGATACATCTCGGAAACCGTAGGCGTGAAGGCAAGCTGTGCGCCGGCCTCGGTCAGCCGGTCGAGATCGCGGGCCAGCTGACGCGGATACTTGTCGAGATCTTCAGTGGGGGCGAACTGGGCCGGGTTGACGAAGATCGAGACGACGCAGCGATCGGCCGTTGCGAGCGCGGCCCCGACCAGCGAGATATGGCCGTCATGCAAAGCGCCCATGGTCGGCACCATGGCGACGCTCAGGCCTTCGCGCCGCCATTCGCGGATCTGCGCGCGAAGGCCGGGCACGGTGTCGACGACGAGCGGCTGGCTGATGGGGGGCCGGTTCATGCCTTGTCCTTGTCGCTCGCGGCTGAAAAGACGTGGCCCGGCCCGGGGAAGGTGCGGCTGCGCACCTCCGCTGCGTAGCGCGCCGCGGCATCGGCGACCGCGCTGCGCAAATCGGCGTATTCCTTGACGAATTTCGGCACCCGGTCGACCGTCAGGCCGACCATGTCGTCGATGACCAGGATCTGGCCGTTGCAATCGCGGCTGGCGCCGATGCCGATGGTTGGAATGGCAATGCGCCGGGTGAGGTCGGCGGCAACGGTCTCGACCGTGCCTTCGATGACCAGCGAAAACGCGCCGGCTTTCTCGACCGCGTCGGCGTCGCGCATGAGCGCGGCAACATTCTCCGGCGTGCGGCCCTTGATCTTGTAGCCACCGTCCTTTTCCACCGATTGCGGCTGCAAGCCGATATGGCCCATCACTGGAATGCCGGCCCCGACGATTGCCGCGATCTGGAGGGCGACTTCGACGCCGCCTTCCAGCTTCACCGCCTGGCAGCCGGTTTCCTCAGAGATGCGGCGCGCCGAGGCAAGGGCTTGCGCGGCCGAAGTCTCGTAGCTGCCGGCCGGCATATCGACCACCACGCAGGCCTTTGATGAACCGCGCATCACGGCCTGGCCATGGGCGATCATCATCTCCAGCGAGGCGCCGAGCGTGGTCTTGTGGCCATGCAGCACCATGGCAACGCTGTCGCCGACCAGGAGAAGGTCGACATGATCGTCGAGCAGGCGGGCGACGGGATAGGTGTAAGCGGTAAGGCATACGACCGGCACGCCGCCCTTGCGGGCGCGTATTGTCTCCGCACTGATCCTGGCGACAGCTAAGGCCATTCCTCACCTCCCGCAGCCGGCGTTGACTACAGCGCCGCGCGTCCCGTGGACGCGCAAAGGACGCTGTAGCACTTGGGTTTGCGCATGATCCTTTCCGAAAATCGATTTCGATTTTCGGGGTCATGCGGCAGCGCCGAGCGATGAGAGCTTTAGGAAGACGCAGCCGGCTTGGCAAGCGTCGGTTCGCAGGTGCGAAATGGATCGGCCAATGACCGAGCGTTTCGGCATGCCGTCAGTGCCGCAGGCGCCGCAAAACCCTTGCCTTCGCCAAGGCCTGACGCCATAAGCAGGGACAGCCACCGCCGCGCGCCCGCGAGGATCTGAATGAAAACTTTCCTTCTGCAGTTTTTCACCTGGTGGAACCGCCAGACGCTGGGAACCCGTTTTCACACCTGGCGCCACGGCAACAAGGTCGGCCAGGATGGGGCCGGCAACGTCTACTACGAAGGCGGCGTCGATTCGGAAGGCCGCACCCGCCGCTGGGTCATCTACGCCAATTATTCGGAGGCGTCGGCGATCCCCCCGGGCTGGCACGGCTGGATGCATCACCGCGTCGATGTGGCGCCGCCAAGCGATGACTATCGGCCGCGCGAATGGGAAAAGGCGCATGAGCCGAACCTCACGGGAACACCGGCGGCTTATCGCCCAAAGGGTTCCGTGCTCACCAATCAGCACCGTCCGCAGGTGACGGGCGACTACGATGCGTGGACGCCTGGTTCTTGACCGCCGGCCGGTCCTTTGTCGCCACAATTGGCGTTTAGCTGCTTGCTGATATGACAACGGCGAATAGCCTTGGGCGTGACAGAATCACCCGGGCCCAAACCACCGGTATCTCCGCATGAACATTTTCAGCCTGACATCGATGGCCGGACTGGCGGCAATTGGCGCTATCGCCATGTTCCCGACAGCGTTTGCCGCGGCGCAGGCGCCTGCGGCAGCACCCGCAATCTCCGATCGCATCACCAATCCGGTCGCCGAATTTGCCGGCATCGACAAGATCACCGGCCGTATCATCACCTTCGATGTCTACATCGACGAAACGGTGCAGTTCGGCGCTTTGCAGGTGACGCCGCGCATCTGCTATTCGCGGCCGGAGAATGAAGAGCCGAAGACCGATTCCTTCGTCGAAGTCGACGAAATCACGCTCGACCGCAAGATCCGCCGCATCTTCACCGGCTGGATGTTCGCCGAGAGCCCCGGCCTAAACGCCGTCGAGCACGCCGTCTATGACGTCTGGCTAAAGGGCTGCAAGCAGAAGTCGGATGTGCCGCCGCCCGACGCGGCCAATGCCGAGACGCCCAAGGTCGACACGTCCAAGCCAAAGCCTACCGCTGCTCCGGCCGCCGAACAGCCGGACCCCACGGAGCCTGACGCGACCAACACCAACTGATCCCCGGAACCGTCATGGCCACCATGCGTTGGGCCATGGACGACCGCGCATTTGCGCGCTTGGAGGATATTCTGATGTCGGACAGCAAACGGATCACGGCCAGCAAAGACGACCTGCTCGAACTCGAAAAGGGGTTCTGGACGGGCGACGAAGCTTATTACGCCGCCAATGTCGACACAGAATGCCTGGTGGCGTTTCCTGAGATGGCACAGGCAATGGACAATGCCGATCTGGCCAAGACCGCGACCAAGCCCAACCGCTGGCGCGACCTTCAGATCGACCTCAAGGGTATCATCGAGCCCGGCAGCGACATTATCATGCTGACCTATGAGGCTCATGCGACACGGGAAAACGGCGAGCCCTACGCGGCGCTGGTCAGCACCGGCTATGTCCACCGTGTCAACGGCTGGAAGATGATGTTCCATTCGCAGACGCCGATGGAAACCGCGAAGGGCTGACCCCTTTCACCGGTCGAGCCGGCTCGGCCGCTCGGTCTCCGATCAGGGATAAAAAACGGCTTCGCCCTTCAGCGCGTCGGCCAACATCTTCTCGTATTTGACGCGCGGCACGTCGACCGCGCCGAAGCGTTTGAGATGCTCAGTGGTGAATTGCGTGTCGAGCAGGGCAAAGCCGCGCGCCTTCAGCCGCTCGACCAGATGATACAGGCAGGTCTTGGACGCGTCGGTTTCCCGGGCGAACATGCTTTCGCCGAAGAACACGCGACCGAGCGAGACGCCATAGAGGCCGCCGACCAGCCGTTCCTCGCGCCATGCCTCGACCGAATGGCAGTGCCCCAGACGGTGCAGTTCGATATAGGCTTCGCGGATCGGCGCGTTGATCCAGGTCGAGCGGCGCTCCTCGCGCTTTTCGGCGCAGCCGTCGATCGTCGCCTCGAAATCGAAATCGAAGCGGATGTCGAACGGGTGCTTGCGAATTGTCTTCCGCAAGCTCTTCGGCGTGTGGAAGCCATCGAGCGGTATGATGCCGCGCGTCTCCGGCCGCACCCAGAACACTTCCGGGTCGGAAGCGCTCTCGGCCATCGGGAAGACGCCCGAGGCATAGGCCTTGAGCAACAGGTCGGTCGGAATGCGATAGCCGGGAGCGTAAGGACGGGTCATCGCGGCATCATAGCGGCAAGTCGGGCGCTATTCCTCTTTGGCCAGATACTTTTCCAGCCAGTGGATGTCGTAGTCGCCATTGGCGATATCGGCATTGCCGACCAGGTCGCGAAACAGCGGCAGTGTCGTCTTGATGCCATCGACGACGAACTCGTCGAGCGCCCGGCGCAGCCGCATCATGCATTCGACGCGGTTGCGGCCGTGCACGATCAGCTTGCCGATCAGGCTGTCATAATAGGGCGGGATCTTGTAGCCGGAATAGACACCGGAATCGACGCGGATGCCGAGACCGCCAGGCGTGTGGAAATGCGTAATCGTGCCGGGCGAAGGCGTGAAGGTGCGCGGGTCCTCGGCATTGATGCGGCATTCTATGGCGTGGCCGTTGAACTTGATGTCCTCCTGGCGCACCGAAAGCCCGCCGCCGGAGGCAACGCGGATCTGTTCGTGGACCAGATCGATGCCGGTGATCGCCTCCGTCACCGGATGCTCGACCTGCAGCCGCGTGTTCATCTCGATGAAGTAGAACTCGCCATTCTCGTACAGGAATTCGATGGTGCCTGCGCCGGAGTAGCCGAGGTCGGCGATGGCCTTGGCACAGATATTGCCGATGCGGGCGCGCTCCTCGGCGTTGAGGGCCGGCGAGGGCGCCTCTTCCCAGACTTTCTGGTGGCGGCGTTGCAGCGAACAGTCGCGCTCGCCGAAATGCACGCCGCGGCCGGCGCCGTCGCCGAATACCTGGACCTCGATGTGGCGCGGCTTTTCCAAGTATTTCTCGATGTAGACGGCATCGTCGCCGAAGGCCGCGCCGGCCTCCGTGCTGGCTGTCTGCAAGGCGATCTCGAGATCGGCTTCGGTAAGGGCGACCTTCATACCGCGCCCGCCACCGCCTGCCGAAGCCTTGATGATCACGGGATAGCCGATCTCGGCGGCAATGCGCCTGGCTTCCTTCTGGTCGGTGACTGCGCCGTCGGAGCCCGGCACAACCGGAATGCCGAGCCGCTTTGCCGTGCGCTTGGCCTCGATCTTGTCGCCCATGATGCGGATATGGTCGCCCGACGGACCGATGAAGGTGATGTTGTGGGCGGCGAGGATATCGGCGAACTTGGCGTTCTCCGACAGGAAGCCATAGCCCGGATGCACGGCATCGGCGCCTGTGATCTCGCAGGCTGCGACGATCTGGTGGATGTTGAGATAGCTGTCGCGCGACGGCGGCGGACCGATGCACACGCTTTCGTCGGCGAGCCTGACATGCATGGCGTCAGCGTCGGCGGTCGAATGCACGACCACGGTCTGGATGCCGAGTTCCTTGCAGGCGCGCAGCACCCGAAGCGCGATTTCGCCGCGGTTGGCGATGAGGATCTTCTGGAACATCCGGCCCGCTCTACTCGATCACGACGAGCGGCATGCCGTACTCGACCGGCTGGCCGTCCTCGAACAGGATCGCCGTCACCGTGCCGGCGCGCGGCGAAGGGATCTGGTTCATCGTCTTCATCGCTTCGATGATCAGCAGCGTCTGGCCTTCCTTGACCTTCTGGCCGACTTCGATGAAGGCCTTGGCGTCGGGCGAGGGCGCGAGATAGGCGGTGCCGACCATCGGCGAGGGGACCGCGTTCTTGGACGGGTCGGCCACTGCTGGTGCGGCAGCCGCGCCCGCCGCGGGCTGCTGCGCTGCCGGAGCATAACCGGCCTGCGGGGCGGCGATGGCGTGGACGGCCGGCGCCTGGCGCGACACGCGCACCTTCAGGTCGCCGAGCTCGACTTCGATCTCGGTGAGATTGGTGTCATTCAGTATGCCCGCGAGATCGCGGATCAGTTGCTGGTCAACACCGGTCTTCTTTATCGACATTTTCGAGCCTTCTGTTTGTGGGCCGGTCATAGGCGTGCCGCCAGCGCCTGCAGCGCCAGCGAGTAGCCAAGCGGCCCGAACCCGCAGATCATGCCGACAGCGACCGGCGCGACCATGGAGACGTGGCGGAATGGTTCCCGCGCGTGGATGTTGGAGAGGTGAACTTCGGCGACGGGCAGCGGCGCGACAGCGCGGATGGCGTCGTGAATGGCAATCGAGGTGTGGCTGTAGGCACCCGGATTGATGACGATGCCGGCTGCCTTGTCGCCGGCTTCCTGGATCCAGTCGACGAGGTCGCCCTCATGGTTCGACTGGCGAAAATCAATCTCGAGGCCAAGCGCGGCGCCCGCCTGCTTGCAGTCGTCGGCGATCGCGGCAAGCGTCTTGCCGCCATAGATGCCCGGCTCGCGCTTGCCGAGCGCGTTCAGGTTGGGGCCGTTCAGGACGAAAATCGTTTTCAAAAATGCCGACCTTTTCCGACGCCGGCCTCAAGCCGGCGCGCAGGGCCTTCTATAATGGGCATAGCCGCCCGCGGAAAGAGCACAAGTGCGATCTTTCACTGTCCACAACAGGCGGAAATGTGCCCGTGAGAAATAGGCTCGCGTGCAAGATCAGAGCGCGGCTTTCGCCGCCTCGATCTTTTCAGCCAGCACTTCCTGGCCGAGCGCCCCGAACACCACCTCATTGCCGACCACGTAGGAAGGCGTTCCGGTGATGGCCAGCTTGTTGGCGAGGTCGAAGGTCTTGGAGAAAGCCTCGGTGATGGTCGGATCCTTCATCTTCTCGCGCAATTTTGCCTCATCGGCGCCTAGCGACAGCGCAACCTTCATGGCCGCCGCCTCGGTGGCGCGGCCCTGGCCGCCGAGCAGGGCGTTGTGGAACTCGCCGTATTTCTCCGGATGCATCAGGTGGAAAGCCATCGAGACGACGCTGGCCTTTTGCGAATCCGGCCCGAGGATCGGGAATTCCTTGAGCACGAAGCGCAGTTCCGGATCGGCCTTTGTCAGAGCCTGCATGTCGTCGATGGCGCGTTTGCAGAAGCCGCAATTGTAGTCGTAGAATTCGACGATGGTGACCTTGCCCTTCGGATTGCCGACGACGCCGTCGAAGGTCGAGTTGAAAATCTCGGACTTGGCCTTCTCGATGACGCCGAGGCTGGCTATGCGCTGCTCTTCCTTCTGCTTGGCCTCGAGCGCCTCCTGCACTTCGAGCAGCACTTCGGGGTTCTTCAGGAGATAGTCGCGGATAATGCCCTCGATCTCAGTGCGATCGATCTTGGTGTCGGCAGAGGCGGTTTGCACGGTCTGCGCCGTGCCGGCCTTGGCCACCTGCGGACTGCCGGCGACGAACCCGAAAGCGAGCATGGCAAGAGCAGCCGCCACTCCCGTCGTGCCGAGCAATATTGCCTTGTTCATCGTCTCATCCTCTTTACCGGTTCCGGTCTATCCTAGTCGCCGCGGGCGACCGGAAGGTTCATTTCTTGAGTTTGCCTGAAGGGTTGTAGTTTATGATGTCCTGCGCCCGAATCCAGCCGGGTTCGCCACGCTTCAAGTCCTTTTGCGCGCGCATGGCGAAAATTTTCGCATTCGTGTAATCGCCGGAATAGAAATGGCCCTCGGCGGTGGCGAGTTCCGCCGCCGGAATGTTGCCAAGCTCGCCATAGGCCTGGGCGAGATAGCGGTATCCGACCGTGTTTTCCTTGTCGCGCCCGAGGCCGTTGTTGATCTGCACCACCGCCTTCTTCAGCGAATCGGGCGTGCCGATGGCCATCAGCGCCTGGCCGAGAGAAACGGGCAACAGGCCCGACCTCATCGGATCGAGGCTGACCGCCTTGGCATAGGCGTCCGCGGCGTCCTTGGGCTTGTTGGCCTTCATCAGTATGTCGCCGCGCATTTCCTGGAAGTAGGGGTTCTTCGGCTGTTCCTTGATCAGTGCATTGGCCTTGGTCAGCGCCGCACCCAGATTGCCGTAGAGATAGGCCATCTGCGCTTCGCCATAGCGCGAGGCGAGGCTGCCCGGGGCCTTGCGGATCAGCCGCGTGGCCGCGGCCTGGCCGCCCATATAGGCGGCGATCTTGATGCGCATCATGTCGTGCCGCTGCTGCAGTGCCGGCGGATCGACCTTGTCGACGTTAGGGCTCTGCTTGACCAGCACTTCGAGATTGGCGATGCGCTCCTGCGGCATCGGGTGGCTGATGCGGTAGGGATCGACCTGCGTGCCGGAAAGCGACAGCGCGCTCTGGAAGCGGGCGAAGGTCTTCAGCATGCCCATGCCGGACTGGCCGGTGGCATTGAGATAGGTGATGGCAGAGCGGTCGGCGGTCGACTCTTCGGTGCGCTGGTAGGCAAGAATGCTGCGCTGCGCCATCTCGCCGCCGCCCGCGGCGACACCCATGCCGGCGCCGGCAAGGCCGCGGCTGTTGGTGGTGGCGCCGGCAACGATGGCGCCGGCGCCAAGCAGCGTGGCGATGATGGCCATGGTCTTGGCGCGCTCGAGCTGGTCGCGCAATTTCTGCTGATGGCCGCCTGCGATGTGGCCGGCCTCATGGGCGATGACGCCGATGATCTCGTTGGGCGTTTCGGCCTGCATCAGCGCGCCGGTGTTGATGAACAGCCGGCGCCCGGTAACGAAGGCGTTGAAGCTCTGATCGTTGACCAGAACGATATCGACACCGTCATTGGCAAGACCGGCCGCCTTGAAGATCGGCCGCGCATAGTCGCGCACCAGCGCCTCGATCTCGGCATCGCGCACGACCGGCACCGCCTGGGCGAAGGCCGTCACCGAGCCGGTGACAGCGACGGCGGCGGCAAGCAAAAGCGTCGCGAAGCCGCGCGCTGTCTTCCCCATGGAAGATTTGGACATTGTCGATTTGGGTCGGCTCAGCATGAGGTCCACTGGTAAACGAGCGGGCGAACGATGAAAAGTCACGGCACCGAAACTAGGCGAACTTGTGATCCTCACATCAATCGGGCATTTGTGCGGCGCTGCCGCCGGTTGATGGCTTTGAGCGGCGGGCCGGACGGAAAGATTGAGGTCAAATGGTAGTTTCGCTGTCGCGCCGCGGTGAAGTCGAGCCGTTTCACGCCATGGACATTCTGGCCGAAGCCAACCGGCTGAAGGCGACGGGCGTGCCTGTCGTGTCCATGGCCGTGGGCCAGCCATCCGATCCGGCACCCGTGGGCGTGAGGGAAGCAGCCGCAAATGCGCTGAGGATCGGACGCATCGGCTATACCGACACGCTCGGTCTGGCGGATCTGCGCAAGGCGATCGCCACGCATTATGGCGACCATTACGGGATCGATGTCGCGCCGAACCGGATCGCCGTGACCACGGGATCGTCGGCCGCCTTCAATCTGGCATTCCTGGCGATGTTCGATCCCGGCGACCGCGTCGCCATCGCAGCACCCGGCTATCCGGCCTACCGCAACATCATGGCCGCGCTCGGTATCCAGATCGTCGAGATCGAGCTCGGCAGCGACGCCTATCTTCATGCCGAACATTTGAAATCGGCGCACCGGGAAAAACCGCTGAAGGGTGTGTTGTTCGCCAGCCCGGCCAATCCGACAGGTGCGGTCATTCCCGTCGACGAGTTGTCGGCACTGGTGAGGACAGCCGAAGAACTCGGCATCGCGGTGATATCGGACGAAATTTATCACCGGCTGGCCTATGCCGCGCCCGACACCACGGCGCTGGCCCATGGCTCAGGCGTGACGGTGATCAATTCCTTCTCGAAATATTATTGCATGACCGGATGGCGCATCGGCTGGATGGTGCTGCCGGAAGCTCTGGTGAGGCCGATCGAGCGCATCGCCCAGAGCCTCTACATCTCGCCGCCGGAACTGTCGCAGATCGCCGCGATCGAGGCCTTCAAGGCGACCCAAGAGCTGGAAGCGGTGAAGGCGCGCTATGCCTGGAACCGCGAGCTGTTGATGCGGCGCCTGCCGGAACTCGGATTTCCCTTGGCGGCGCCGATGGACGGCGCCTTCTACGCTTTCTGCGATGTCACCCGGCATACCAATGACAGCATGGCCTTTGCGCGCAAAATGCTGGCCGAAGCGCATGTGGCGGCGACGCCCGGTCGCGATTTCGATCCGCTGGCCGGACACCGCACGATGCGCTTTTCCTATGCCGGCAGCCATGACGACATGGTCGAGGCGTTGGCGCGCATCGAGCGCTGGCTGAAATAGCGGGGACGAGCATGCCGGATCTTAAACAAGCGCTGGCCGACGTCGCCGCCGAGATGGCCGAGCGCTCCGATCGCGGCGAGGTCGCCACCTACATTCCGCAGCTCGGCAAGGTCGATCCGAACAAATTCGGCATTGCCGCCGTGACCAATGACGGCCGCGTGCTGGTCGCCGGCGACGCCGACCAGGCGTTTTCGATCCAGTCCATCTCCAAGGTGTTTACGCTTACGTTGGCGCTCGGCAATGTCGGCGACGCGCTGTGGCAGCGTGTCGGACGCGAGCCGTCGGGCAATCCGTTCAACTCGATCGTGCAGCTCGAGCATGAGAACGGCATTCCGCGCAATCCGTTCATCAATGCCGGCGCCATCGTCGTCTCCGACATACTGCTTGCCGGCCACCAGCCGCGCGAGGCGATCGGCGAAATCCTGCGCTTCATCCAGTTCCTTGCCGATGACGAAGCGATCATCATCGACCGCGAGGTCGCGGCTTCCGAACGCGCCACCGGCTATCGCAACTTCGCGCTTGCCAACTACATGAAATCCTTCGGCAATCTCAACCATGCACCGGAGCTGGCGCTGGGCGTGTACTTCCACCATTGCGCCATCGCCATGAGCTGCCGGCAATTGGCGCTGGCCGGCCGCTTCCTCGCCAATGGCGGCAGAAACCCGGCAACCGGGCACTCCGTGGTGTCTGCCGAGCGGGCGCGGCGCATCGGCGCCATGATGCTGACCTGTGGCCACTATGACGGTTCCGGCGATTTCGCCTTCCGTGTAGGCATTCCCGGCAAAAGCGGCGTCGGCGGCGGCATATTGGGGATCGTGCCGGGTGTTGCTTCGCTCGCCGTATGGTCGCCGGGCTTGAACGCCAACGGCAATTCCAAGCTGGGGTCGATCGCCTTGGAAAAACTGGCCAGGATGATGAACTGGTCGATTTTCGCCCCCTGACGCCTTCCGTCATTCGCGCATGCAAAAATCCCGCGCCGTGGTTTGAACGGCGCGGGATTTTTGTCAGGAACCTATCTTAATCGGCTGAATAGCTTAGAAAAAGCCCTTCCGCTGCCACCAGCCGGCGCGCTTCGGCTTTTCCTCGGCCTTTGCCTCGTCGGCAACGCTGGAGGAAACCACCGGCACCGCGGAGGTATCCGCGGCCACGGCTTTGCGCCGTGACGGGCGAGCCTTGGCGGGCTCGTCGTCGACGGTCGTTTCCGTGGCGGCATCGGCCGCAGCGGGGGCGGCTGCTTCGACGGCAGCCTCCGGTGCAGCCTCGGCCGCCGTCTCATCGGCGACTTCCACCACAGCCTTCTTTGCCCTTGAAGCGCGCTTCTTCTTCGGCTTTTCGGCTGGAGCGTCGTCGTTCGCCGCGGCGGGAGCCGCTGCTTCTTCAACCGCTACGGCTGCTACGGGCTCGCTTGCGGCCGTTCCGACTTCAGCGGCCTCGGCCACCGAGGCGGTTTCGCCGGCTTCGGTCTCCGTGCCGTCTTCGCGACGATTGCGCTTGCCGCCGCGCTTGCCGCGACGGCGCTTCTTGCCCTGGGCGTCATCTGATGCTTCCATCGTTTCGACGGCGCCAACCTGGGCTTCGTCTTGCTGTGTTGCATCGTCATCGCCTGGTTCAGCGGCAAAGTCGTCGCTTGCCGCAGATACCGAAGCACCTTCGGCGCCATGCTCGCGATCGCCATGTTCGCGTTCGCGATCCTTGCCGCCGCGCCGCCTGCGGCGCTTGCGACGCTTGCGGTCGCGGCCTTCGCCGTCCTCAGCCGATCTCGGCTGCTGCTGCTGCGACTGCGGCTGCGCCTGGCGCGGCTGCTCGGCCTGTACCACAACCTCGTCGTCTTCCTCCTCGATGACGATCTCGTCCTCGGGCTCTTCCGGCTCGACATAGGCCGGGAAGGTTCGCGCTTCGACAAAGCCTTCCGGCTTTTCGGCAATGGCGCCGCGGAAGATCGCGTAATGCTGCACACCGACCGTATCATCGGCCTCGACGGTGATGGTCAAGCCAAAGCGGCTTTCGAGTTCCACCAGCGTGCCGCGCTTGTGGTTGAGCACATAGAGAGCGGTCGCCGCCGGGGTCCGCACCGTGATGTGGCTGCGCGAATCCTTGAGCAGGAATTCCTCGATCGCCCTCACCACCATCAGCGCCACCGACGAATCGGAGCGCACATGGCCGGTGCCGCCGCAATGCGGGCAGGGCTTCATGGTCGATTCCAGCACGCTGGCGCGGATGCGCTGGCGAGACATCTCCATCAGGCCGAAATGCGAGATGCGGCCGACCTGGATGCGGGCTCGGTCGTTCTTGAGGTGATCCTTCAGCCGCTTCTCGACGGAGCGGTTGTTGCGGTTCTCCTCCATGTCGATGAAGTCGATGACGATCAGGCCGGCGAGATCGCGCAGCCTCAATTGTCTGGCGACTTCTTCCGCCGCTTCAAGGTTGGTGTGGAGAGCGGTGTCCTCGATCGAGTGCTCCTTGGTGGAGCGGCCCGAATTGACGTCGATGGCGACCAGCGCCTCGGTCTGGTTGATGATGATGTAGCCGCCGCTCTTCAGCGTCACCTGCGGCTGCAGCATGCGGTCGAGCTGCGCCTCGATGCCGTTGCGCACGAAGATCGGCGTCGTGTCGCGGAACGGCTGAACCACCTTGGCGTGGCTCGGCATCAGCATGCGCATGAAATCCTTGGCCTCGCGGTAGCCTTCCTCGCCGGAGACAAGAATCTCGTCAATATCCTTGTTGTAGAGGTCGCGCACCGAGCGCTTGATCAGGCTGCCTTCCTCATAGACGAGGGCAGGGGCGGTGGACTGCAGCGTCAGATTGCGGACGTTTTCCCAAAGCCGCATCAGATATTCGTAGTCGCGCTTGATTTCCGCCTTGGTGCGGCTTTCGCCGGCGGTGCGCAGGATGACGCCCATGCCCTGCGGCACTTCGAGATCGGCAACGACCTCCTTGAGGCGCTTGCGGTCGACCGCACTGGTGATCTTGCGCGAAATGCCGCCGCCGCGTGCGGTGTTGGGCATCAGCACGGAATAGCGGCCGGCAAGCGACAGATAGGTGGTGAGTGCAGCGCCCTTGTTGCCGCGCTCTTCCTTGACCACCTGCACCAGCAGGATCTGCCGGCGCTTGATGACTTCCTGAATCTTGTACTGGCGGCGCACCGGCTTGCGGCGGCTGCGCACCTCTTCCAGCGCATCCTCGGCGCCTACGGATTCGATCTCGTGGTCGTCCGGATGCGAGGACTGCACCTCTTCCAGCATGCCGCGGTCATTGTCCTCGGAGGTGGCTTCGCCACTTGCCTCGCTGGACGACCTTTCGTCACCCGGCTCCGCCGCAGGGACAGCTTCGGAGATCACATCCGCTTCGACGCTTGCCGCGATCGATGTCGGGCCGCCTTCCGACGGTTCGGTCCCGGATGTCTCGGCGTCGGAGGCTTCGCTGTCGCCATGCCCGGCATGATCGTCATGCCCGCCGGTATTGGCCGCGGCATGCTCGGAAGCAGGCGCTTCGGAGACGGCATCGCTGCCGGCATCGCCATGTTCGCCGTTCTCATCATCGGCGCCGGCGTCGCGCTTGTGTTCGCCGCGCTCACGACCCTTGCCGCCGCGCCGGCGGCCGCGCCGGCCGCGATCGCGACTCTGGCGGTCGTCGCCGTCATTGTCCTCGTTCTCCTCGTCCTCGGCTTCCTGCGCTTCAGCGCGCAGCAAAGCCTGACGATCGGCGACCGGGATCTGGTAATAGTCGGGGTGAATTTCACTGAAGGCGAGGAAACCGTGACGGTTGCCGCCATATTCGACAAAGGCTGCCTGAAGGGAAGGTTCGACGCGCGTTACGCGGGCGAGATAGATGTTTCCTTTGAGCTGCTTCTTGTCCTGAGATTCAAAGTCGAATTCTTCAATACGGTTGCCGCGGATAACGACAACGCGTGTTTCCTCCGGGTGGGAGGCGTCTATCAGCATTTTGTTGGGCATTATTTCGTTTCCTCCCGGCAGCCGTCAGCCGCAGCTTGCGAGACAAAGCCCGCTGCTGCGTGTCTGGGATGTGGGTGCCGGATGTCTGAATGTCCGCCGGACGCCGCTTGAGCGCCATGGCGGTGCCGCCCGCAGCCACAATGGCGCGGTTTGATGCGGACCTTTCCATGATTGCGCTTGAAGCCATCGTCACCAGCAGAACCTTTTGAACCAAAGCCCGGACGAACCGGACCAGCTTGTTTGCTCATACAGAGCCGGCACGGGAACAAACCCGGCCGTTTTCCTCACGCAGGCGATTCCCCCGCCACGGGCGCACACCTGCGAAATTCGTCGCGATCACCTAAGCCTTTTCGCTGGAGCGAAAGGAGCCGCCTTTCATCTGACCTGTAGCAGGAAGCTGCGGGAGAAGCGGTTCCAGGATTGCAGTGATCCACCATCGCTTTTATGATTTGACGGGGTGGAAGGCAACCCCGATTTCGGATGCCGGCAAAAAGCAGTGCCGTAACGGAAGCACAGGCCTTAATCCTCGATGAAAAGGCTTGGTTAACCTTCTCTGGATACCAATCGTTAATCGAGTCTGCGGCCTGACCGGCATTTCGACCAACCACGGGCGCAAGGCGCCAAACCGGGAGCGACTGCAAAGAAATGGGACTGGCGGGCACCACAGACAAGGGCCATGGCCGTGCAGGCCGTTTCCTGCGCGCTGCCGGTGTGCTGTTGCTGCTGGCGCTTTGCCTTGCTTTTGCGCCGGTTTCACGCGCCGCCGATGCGCCACTCGGCGCCACCGCCTACAAGATGGCCGGCGACGCAACCAAGATGCGCATCGTCATCGATTTCGACCGCGAGCCCGACATCAAATGGTTCCTGCTGCGCGGCCCCAACCGGCTGGTCGTGGACCTGCCGCGCACCCGATTCGCCATTAGCGCGAAGGACGCCAAGGCCCGCGGCCTGGTCAAGGCGGTGCGTTATGGCGATCAGGGCGAGGGATCGCGGCTGATCCTGACCGGCAAGGGACCGTTCTCGGTCGACAAGCTCGACGTGCTCAAGAACGATGACGGCGCAGGCTATCGCATCGCCATCGACATGTCGGCAGCCTCCGACCGCGAGTTCGACGAAGCCCTTGCCAACCAGGCGCTGACCACTGGCTCGACCGTCTCCACCGACAAGGGCTCCAGGGTCGGCACAGGGCCGATCTCCAATCCCGGGCATCGCTTCACCATCGTCATCGATCCCGGCCATGGCGGCATCGACGGTGGCGCCGAAGGCCTCAACGGCACCATCGAGAAGAACGTGACGCTGGCCTTCGCCACCGAATTGCGCGACAAGCTCGCCGCCGTCGCCAACTACGACGTGTTCATGACGCGCGATACCGACGAGTTCCTGCGGCTCGATGACCGCGTGCGCATCGCCCGGCAGCACGAGGCCGACCTTTTGATCTCGATCCATGCCGACACGATCGGCGTCAAGGGTATCAGAGGCGCCACCGTCTATACCGTCTCCGACAAGGCGTCCGATCCGCAAGCGCAGGCGCTTGCCGACCGTGAAAACCTCTCCGACCAGTTCGCCGGCATGGTGATCAAGGACGACAACAAGGAAGTCACCGACATACTGATCGACCTGATCCGCCGCGAGACGCATAATTTCTCGATGAGCTTTGCCCACACTCTGGTCGGCCAGTTGTCCACCAGCGTCGGCCTGATCAATAATCCGCAGCGTTCGGCCGGCTTCAAAGTGCTGAAAGCGCCCGATGTGCCGTCGGTGCTGGTGGAACTTGGCTATCTCTCCAACGCCAAGGATGAAGCGCAACTGCTCGACGCCGACTGGCGCGGCAAGGCGGCGCAGAGCATCACCAACGCCGTCGCCCTGTTTGCCTCCGCCAAGATGGGAACGGGAACCGGAGGCTGAGATGGTCGCCGCCGCCCACAACCGGAGGCAGCGTTGCACGACGACAACACCAGGCGCTTTTATTTCAGGTGGGGGATGCCTAAACCGGGCACTGCCGTATTTTGCCCACATGGTGGCGACATGGGTTTTCACGGATCGGGACAGTTGCGAAGGCTTGCGCGAAAGGCGGCTTCGTCTAGGAAATTCCCGGACCTCGGACTGGAGCGGGCATGATTCGTCTTATCGGCTATTTCTTTGGTATCGGCACGACGCTGGCGCTTATCGTCGCCGCGGGCGTGGCGATATACATCAGCCATCTATCGAAAGACCTGCCCGACTACGAGGTTCTGGCCAAGTACGAGCCGCCGGTGACGACCCGCATCCATGCTTCCGACGGCTCGCTGATGGCCGAATATGCGCGCGAACGGCGGCTCTATCTGCCGATCCAGGCGGTTCCGGACCGGGTCAAGGCGGCGTTCCTGTCGGCCGAGGACAAGAATTTCTACAACCATCCCGGCATCGACATCACCGGGCTTGGCCGCGCCATCTACGTCAACCTGCAGAATCTGGGTTCGGGCAGGCGCCAGGTCGGCGCCTCGACCATCACCCAGCAGGTGGCGAAGAACTTCCTCTTGTCCTCGGACCAGACCTACGAGCGCAAGATCAAGGAGATGATCCTGGCCTTCCGCATCGAGCAGGCTTATTCGAAGGACCGCATCCTTGAGCTCTATCTCAACGAAATCTTCTTCGGTTTCGGCGCCTATGGCGTTGCGGGCGCGGCACTGACCTATTTCGACAAGTCGGTCAACGAACTCACGGTCGCGGAAGCCGCCTATCTGGCGTCGCTGCCGAAGGGGCCCAACAACTACCATCCCTTCAAGCATGCCGACCGCGCCATCGAGCGCCGCAACTGGGTCATCGAACAGATGGTCGAGAACGGCTACGTGACGCGCGAGGAAGGCGACAAGGCCAAGGCCGAGCCGCTCGGCGTGACGCCGCGTCGCAATGGCTCCTATTTGTTTGCGGGTGAATATTTCACCGAGGAAGTGCGCCGCCAGATCATCTCGCGCTATGGCGAGAACGCGCTCTATGAGGGCGGCCTTTCGGTGCGCACGACGCTCGATCCGAAGATCCAGCTCATCGCCCGCAAGTCGATGCAGAACGGCTTGCTCAAATACGACACGCTGCGCGGCTATCGCGGACCGGTGACGCATATCGATGCTTCCGGCGACTGGGGCGTGGCGCTGGGCAACGTCAAGGGGCTGGAAGACGTGCCGGAATGGTCGCTTGCCGTCGTGCTCGACAGCTCGGCGACCGGCCTTTCCATCGGCCTGCAGCCGACGCGGCAGATTTCGGGCGATATCGTCAAGGAACGCGTCGAAGGCGCCGTCAGCAAGGAAGACATGGGCTTTGCCATGCGCCATGTGGTCGATGGCAAGACGGTCAAGGCCAAGTCTCCGGCCGATGTACTGCAGCCCGGCGACGTCATCTTCGTGCAGAAGAACGAAGGGTCGGAAGGCGCCTACACGTTGCGCCAGGTGCCGGAAGTGGAGGGCGGCCTGATCGCCATGGATCCACATACCGGCCGCGTGCTGGCCATGGTCGGCGGCTTCTCCTATGCGCAGTCGGAGTTCAACCGCGCCACGCAGGCGATGCGCCAGCCGGGATCGTCCTTCAAGCCGATCGTCTATTCGGCCGCGCTCGACAATGGCTATACGCCGGCCTCGGTTATCATGGACGGACCGATCACCATCCAGAGCGGCAACACGACCTGGACGCCGAAGAACTATGACGGCACGGTGGCCGGCCCCGCGACCTTGCGCTCCGGTATCGAAAAGTCGCGCAATTTGATGACGGTGCGGCTCGCCAACGACATGGGAATGAAGCTGGTGGTGGAATATGCCGAGCGTTTCGGCGTCTACGACCATCTGGCGCCGTATCTGCCGATGGCGCTGGGTTCCGGCGAGACGACGGTGATGCGCATGGTGTCGGCCTATTCGATCATGGCCAATGGCGGCAAGTCGATCAAACCCTCGCTCATCGACCGCATCCAGGACCGCTACGGCAAGACCGTGTTCAAGCAGGACGAGCGCGGCTGCGAAGGTTGCAATGCGCCCGAATGGAACAACCAGCCCGAACCGGAACTGGTCGACAATTCCGAGCAGGTGCTCGATCCGATGACCGCCTACCAGATCACCTCGATGATGGAAGGCGTCGTCCAGCGCGGTACCGGCGCCACCATCGCCGAGCTTGGCCGCCACATCGCCGGCAAGACCGGAACGACCAATGACGAGAAGGACGCCTGGTTCATCGGCTATACGCCGAACCTCGTCGTCGGCCTTTACATGGGTTACGACACGCCGCGCGGTCTCGGCCATGGCGCCACTGGCGGCGGTCTGGCGGCACCTATCTTCAAGGACTTCATGCGCGTTGCGCTGGACGGCACGCCGAATGTCGACTTCAAGGTGCCGGAAGGCATGAACCTGGTCGCGATCAACCGCAAGACCGGCATGCGTGCCGCGTCGGGCGATCCCGGCACCATCATCGAAGCCTTCAAGCCCGGCACCGGCCCAGCCGACAGCTATTGGGTGATCGGCATGGGCGCCGACGGGTCCAACGGCGCCGGCGGACCGCTATCGCCGCAGGCTACGGAAGCCATCCAGGCACCCGGCGGCGGACTCTACTGACGACCTGATTTTTTACGTCGAGTGGGCTGGCTTGTTGAGCCGGCCCATTTCGCTTTACAGGCAGCAATGCCGTGCCTATGTATCGCGCCGACCCAAGCGCCACTTCAAAAACAGGACAGAACAACCAGCCATGCGCGCGGAAACGCAGAATATTGTCGACGAGATCAGGCAGGCGATCACCCTGCTGAGGAGGCATCTTTGACTGGGATCAGGCCATAAAGCGGCTTGAATACCTGAACGTGCGCGCCGAGGATTCCAGCCTCTGGAATGATCCGCTGGAAGCGCAAAAGCTGATGCGCGAGCGCCAAGGCCTCGAAGACGGGATCGCCGGCGTCAAAAGCCTGACTCAGGCGCTGGAAGACAATATCGGCCTGATCGAACTGGGTGAGGAAGAGGGCGACCAGAGCGTGATCGCCGAGGCGGAAGCAGCCCTCCGCTCGATGCAGGGCGAGGCCAAGGCCCGCCAGGTCGAGACGCTGCTGTCGGGCGAGGCCGACGCCAACGACACCTATCTCGAAGTCCATGCCGGCGCCGGCGGCACCGAGAGCCAGGACTGGGCCTCGATGCTTCTGCGCATGTACACGCGCTGGGCCGAGCGTCGCCGTTACAAGGTCGAAGTGCTGGAAGTCCATGACGGCGAAGAGGCCGGCATCAAGTCCGCCACGCTCCTGATCAAGGGCCACAATGCCTATGGCTGGCTGAAGACCGAGTCGGGCGTTCATCGCCTGGTCCGCATTTCACCCTATGACAGCAATGCGCGCCGCCACACGTCCTTCTCCAGCGTCTGGGTCTACCCGGTCGTCGATGACAGGATCGAGATCGACGTCTCGGAATCCGATGTACGCATCGACACCTACCGCTCATCCGGTTCGGGCGGCCAGCACGTCAACACCACGGACTCGGCGGTTCGCATCACCCATATCGCCACCGGCATCGCGGTTGCCTGCCAGGCCGAACGCTCGCAGCACAAGAACAAGGCGAAGGCCTGGGAAATGCTGCGCTCGCGCCTTTACGAGGAAGAGCTGAAGAAGCGCGAAGCGGTGGCCAATGCCACAGAAGCGTCGAAGAGCGACATCGGCTGGGGTCACCAGATTCGTTCCTATGTGCTGCAGCCCTACCAGTTGGTGAAGGACCTGCGCACCGGCGTCGAGAGCACCAGCCCGTCGAGCGTGCTCGACGGCGACCTCGACGACTTCATGGAAGCCTCGTTGTCGCAGCGCATCGAGGGCGGTGCCGGTGAAGCCGTGGCCGACCTCGACTAGGATATGTTCATATTCAGCTGAGGCCGGCCTGCGAATGGATGATACCTGCGCTTCCGCCACTTTCGACTCGGCTGACTTGAATAAGAACATCCCTTGGCGGGGGAGCGAAGGAGGAACCATGAGTCGCAGGCTCACCGGCAAATGCTTTTGCGGCACGGTTCAGTATGAAGTGGCGGACGAGTTCGTCTATGCCGCGATCTGCCATTGTTCGAACTGCCGGCGCACCACAGGTTCCGCCTTCAAGCCCTTCGCCGGCATCGAGCGCGAGAAACTTGCCCTTGCCGAAGGGCATCACGGGCTCATCCATTTCGGCGATGACAGCGGCCACGATGCGCATTGCAGCCGCTGCGGCTCGTTGCTGTATTCGCTGGTCCGCGACGGCGCCTATGTCCATGTCGCCATGGGCACGCTGGTCGACGATCCGACGATCCGGCCGACCGCGCACATCTTCGTCGGCTCCAAGGCGCCATGGTTCACCATCGCCGACGACTTGCCGCAATATGAAGGGCATGTGATCGCCGGTCCAGGCGACGTATAGGCTGGAACCACATACGGCCAATCCCGTTGTTTCGTTGCCCGTCTGCCGGGAGTTGAGCCTGGCCTTGGATCTCGTCAGTGGTTGCAGATAGCGGCGTAGATGTGCGGCCTCGCGCAGCAACTTCTTGCGCCGGCCAAGGAATCAGCCCAGCATCCGAGGGCTGGAAGAGAAAAAGCATTTATGGCCGGACGCGGCATATCTGCGACCTGCGGCTTCAGTGTCGACGTCCTCGCCGTCGCCGGCCGAGCGCAACTCCTGGAACATGTTCCAGCACACCCAGAACAAAAGCATGCCGCCGACCAGCATGATGCCCGGAATTTCAAGCAGCTGCACCGCGATCACCGCAAAGACGATGCGGATCACCGCCGCCGCGGCAATGCCGGCGACGATCGCCTTCTGCCGCAACGCCTTGGCAAGGCCTGCGGCCGCCATGCCGATCACCACGACATTGTCGCCAGACAGCACAAGGTTGATGGTGATGACTTCCAGATAGGCGGCGACAGTCGTCTGGTCGAAACTCATAGAGCGGTCTCCCCGGAAGGCTCCGGCTGGTTGCGGCGGATCGGACCGATGTCTGCGCAAACGCGAAGACAGCTGATTTGAGTGCAGCCCGGCATTGAAACAAGACGCCAGCGCGGCCAATCGGTCCTCATCCACGGAATTCATCGCCGGGTCGTGATTTCCGACCAGAAATGCCCGTCCCAGAATGCCCATCATGGAAGGGAAGACAAAAGCGTTCCGCTTGCCTATCAATATTGCCGACCAAAGGAGAGACGAGCATGAGCAAGACGGCACTGATTTTCTGGGGCGGATGGGAGGGTCACACGCCGGCCCGCAGCGCCGCTGTCATCAGCGAGATATTGACGGGGCATGGCTTCGAAGTGCGGATAGAAGAGGGCACATCGGCGCTCGCCGATCCGCAGCTCCCGGCCATCGATCTGATCGTGCCGGTGATCACCATGTCGACGATCGAGAAACCGGAGCTGCAAAACCTCACCGCCGCCGTCAGCGGCGGAACCGGCCTTGCCGGGTTCCACGGCACCATGGGCGACAGTTTTCGCAACGAGCCGGCCTATCAGTTCATGACCGGCGGCCAATGGGTCGCGCACCCCGGCGACATCATCCACTACCGTGTCGACATCATCAGCGACGATCCGATCGTCAGGGGTATCGAGGGTTTCGCCTACCATTCCGAGCAGTATTACATGCATGTCGACCCGAGCAACGAGGTGCTGGCGACGACGACGTTCAGCGGTGAGCATCTCGACTTCATCGACGGCGTCGTCATGCCCGTGGTCTGGAAGCGCCGCTACGGCAAGGGCCGCGTCTTCTTCAGCGCGCTCGGCCACACCGCGGATGAGTTTTCCGTCCCGCAAATGCGCACCATCTTCGAGCGTGGGGTGCTGTGGGCCAGCCGGTAACCGGGGCCTGTCCGAGCAAGCAACGGCGATATCACGCCTCCGCTACTCGCTAAGCCGCGGCTAACGCTCTATGCTGGCTGAGGTCACGGCGTTCGACCGCCGTCATCGCAACTGAAATGTGTTGTCACGGGGGACATGCATGTTCGGGGTCGTCGGATTAGTAAGGCATGGAAAGTCGTCGCAGCGCTGGCGTCCGCCCGCTCTGGTGGTCGTGGTGTTCGGTCTGTTGCTGCTTGCGCCGCAGGCGGCCAACGCGCAGCTGAACTGGACGCTCGATCCGGCGAATTCGACACTCACCTATCAATCGGTGAAGAAGAACACCATTGTCGAAACCAACAAGATCAGGAACCTCTCGGGCACGCTGACATCGGATGGCGCCGCCAAGGTCACGTTCGACCTCAACTCGGTCGACACCGGTATCGACCTTCGCAATGTCCGCATGCGCTTCCTGTTCTTCGAAACCTTCAAATTCCCGACGGCGGAAGTGACGGCGAAAGTCGATCCCGCCGCTTTTGCCGATCTCGCCACCAAACGGCGCATGAGCGCGCATATCCCGTTTCGCCTGAGCCTGCACGGCGTCGACAAGGACCTTGAGGCCAATGTCGTGGTCACCATGATCACCGACAGCATGGTGTCGATCGCCTCGGAGGCGCCGGTCGCCGTGCATGTCGAGGATTTCGGCCTGTTGCCCAACATCGAAAAACTCCAGCAGGCGGCCAATGTCAGCAGCATCGTCCCGACGGCTTCGGTGTCGTTCGACTTCGTCTTCGCCGCTGATGGCGCCAAGCCTGCGGCCACGCCTGCCATCGCGGCCGCAGCCCCAGCCGATGCCGGGCCGGTCGCCACAGATGCAGGCAAGACGTCCTTCAGCGACGATGAATGCCTGAACAGGTTCGAGGTGCTGTCGCGCACCGGCGCCGTCTATTTTCGCCCAGCCAGCGCTCGGCTCGATGAAAAGAGCCGCCCGCTGCTGGCCGAGGTGGTCGGCGTCGTCGGCAAATGTCCGAAACTGAAGGTCGAGGTTTCGGGCCATACCGATTCCGACGGCTCGCCGACGGCCAACAAGAACCTGTCGGAACGGCGCGCCAAGGCGGTCGCCGACGCGATCATCGCTGCGGGCATTCCATCGGCGCAGATCACGGCTTCCGGCTATGGCGAGGAAAAGCCGGTGGCGCCGAACGATACGCCGAAGAACAAGGCGCTGAACCGGCGGATCGAGTTCTCCGCCACGCCGCTCTCCAACTGAGCCGGTCCTTAACTGAGAAGGCCCGTCAACCGAAAAGGAATCCGGTGCGTTTGAACATGATTGCAAGTTGCGGCAACTTCATGCGCGGCATCGGCCTCGCCGTGCTGGCGCTTGCGTTGACCATGACCATTACCATGACCGCGGCCAGTGCCGAACGCCGCATCGCCCTGGTGCTCGGCAATTCCCATTACCGGAACGCGCCGGTGCTGCCCAATCCGGTGAACGATGCGCAGGCAATGTCCGATCGCCTGAAGGGCCTGGGCTTCGAAATCGTCTCCGGCCTCGATCTCACCAAGGCGCAGACGCAGGAAAAGATCGCGCAATTCGCCAGGCAGGTGCGTGGCGCCGATGTCGCGCTGTTCTTCTATGCCGGTCATGGCCTGCAGGTCTCGGGCAGGAATTACCTGCTGCCTGTCGATGCGGCGCTGGAGGACGAGACCTCGCTCGACTTCGAAGCCGTGCAGGTGGATTTCATCCTGCGGCAGATGGCGCGCGAGACCAGCATCAGGCTGGTGTTCCTCGACGCCTGCCGCGACAACCCGCTCGCCGATGTGCTTGCCAAGGAGACTGGCGGCGACAGCACGGCAAGCAGCGGCCTTGCCGAAATACCGATCGAGAATGGCGGCGCCGGCACGCTGGTCGCCTTCGCTGCCAATCCCAACCAGCTCGCCTATGACGGACCGGGCGAGCACTCGCCATTTTCGGCGGCGCTGCTTGCCCATATCGGCGAGGTCAACGTCTCGATCACCGAAGCGATGAACCGGGTTACGTCGGATGTGTTCAAGGCCACAGCCGGACGCCAGCAGCCCTGGGTCAACGTTTCGCTGACTACCGATGTCGTGCTTCACAAGGTCGATCTCAAGGCGCCGCTGATCGTCGGCGATTCCGGCGCGGCTGCGCCCGAAGGCGATACGCAGGCGCGCACCGGCGCGGCCGCCAACCCGCCGGGTACGGACGCCGGCGAGCAGGCGCTGGAACAGCTGCGTGAGGAAATTCCGAAGCTGGGCTCGGACGCGCCAGTCCTTTTCGACGTTCCGGTCAATTTCGGCGACCCGGCGATCGACGGCAAGAGCATCGCCCAGCTCATCCAGGGCAAGCCGCACTTCAGTCCGGTCGAGGGCCTGGAAAAGTCCGTCTGGGACAACCAGTGCAGCAACTGTCATCAATGGACCGAGGAGCGGCTGTGCGACCAGGCCAAGACCTACGTCACCAATGATGTCTCGGTGTTGCGCCTGCAACACCCGCTGGGCACGCGCTTCAAGGTGGCACTCGGCAAATGGGCGCAAAACGGCTGCAAATGAGACCGCCAACAATGGGTTGGATCAGATTTCAATGAAATCTCATCACGATCCAGAGCAATCAGGCTCGGCGCAGCGCCTCGGTTTCGGCCAGATGGATGCCCATCTCGACAAAGGCGGTGAGCACGGAGAAACGGTCCGCCACCGCAACCCGCGCCAGTCCGGCCAGTATGCCGGCATTGACTGCATGCGCAGCCGGCAGCGGCCGCAGCCTCGACCCGTTGGTCTGCGGCGTCAGGCCATTGATGTGCCGTTGCGCCGCTAGCGCGATCCAGCCGGCAGGCGTGTGCTGCTGCGTCATCGCCGCCCCGGCGACAGCCTCCCGGCGGGTTGCATTGTTGGGGTCGCCGACCCACTCCTGGATCAGTGCCAGCGTTGCGAGGTCCTGCTCTTCGAGCAGCTCGGTCAGATGCCCCAGGCACTCATGGCCCCACCAGATTGCGGCCCGGTCAGGCAGGAGATAGGCGCAAAAGGTAATCGCTTCCTCCGGGATGCGCCCGGCCATCAGCCGGCGGCAGAACTCGAGCGAGGGTTGGTCGGTCGGAACAGCCGTCATGTCCCGGGCGACAGCCGTGTTCGCGGCGAAGAGATCGCGTGCGGTCTGGAATCGAAGCCCGTTGACCATCGCTGCTGTTATCCTCCCCCAGCCCTCACTCAACCCGCCTGCGAGGCGCGGGTCAAGTCTGTCGACCACCACATGTCCATGACGTTGTTCACAGACAAACGCCTCACGGTTTGGTATATTCCACAGCCGACCGTGATCTCGACAGATCATTGTCGAACAGGAAGAGTTGGCCCGGATCCATGGATCGGGCCTGAGTGAAAATCGGATGCTCGAAACGGGAGTAACCGTTATGCAGCGGCACATTTTAGTCTTGGCATTGGCGACCGTGCTTTTCTCGACTCACGTCTATGCCGACCCACTTCAGAAATCGGAAGACATTGTGAAGTTCTTTGCCGGCGCGATCGATCACGGCGCGGCACGCGGGATTTGTGTCGGCACCGAGGACGAGTGCAAGAGCAAGACCGGCCAGAAAGAAAAGCCTCCGGAGAAGACCGGCCTCGATATGCTGATCAATTTCAGCCTGGATTCGTCCGAACTCGACGCCAAGGCGCGCAGCGAACTCGACGAATTCGCCAAGGCGCTGAAGGACGATCGGCTGAGCAAGCTGTCCTTCGTCGTCGAAGGCTATACCGACGCATCCGGCTCGGCGACCTACAATGAGGGGCTGTCGCAGCGCAGGGCGCAGTCGGTCACCGCCTTCCTCGAATCCAACGGCATCGAATCCACCCGCATCAAGGCGGTCGGTCTCGGCGAGGCCAATCCACGCAATCCCGATCCCTACGATCCCGTCAACCGGCGGGTCGAGATGCGGATCAAGGCGCAGTAGCGTCTTTCGAGGCACGCCTCTCTGTAGGTTTACCAACAACGCCGCGCGTCCAACGGACACGCGGCGTTGTTGTTGTTCGATGTGATCGATCAGTTCTTGAGCACGCCGCCGACCGCTACGCCGGTGCCGAAGATCAGCGCCTTGGTCAGGAAATCATTATTGTCCCGCGGCGGCGGCTCATCCTCGCGCACGACCTCGCGGTTGCGCCTTTTCTGCACGAACTGCTGTTGTCGGCGCGGCTTCTGGGCGTACTGCTTCTTGCGTGGCTTTTCCGCCACCGGCTTCAGCGTGCGGACCTTCTGCACCACCTGTTTTCTCGGCTTGTCCACGCCGGCCTGGTCGGCCTCATGCTTGGCACGCACGGCCTCCCTCATCGGATCCGTCTGGATGATCAGAAACGCCAGCTGCTCGCGCGTCAGGAAGGTGGTCGGAGGCAGCCCGTTCCCCTCTTGCCAGTCGCCGATCGCTTGCCGGGTCTTGGCGCCGATATTGCCGTCAACGCGGCCAAGCTCGTTGCCCAGCGCCTCGACGCGCAATTGCAGGTCGATGCGGCCCTGGCGATCGAGACCGATCGCGTTCTCCGTCGCCTCGGTGCCCAGCACCTTCTTCATGTCGTCCGAAATGCCTACCGAGGTGCGCACGGCAGAACCCGAGTTCGCTTCTTCGGCAGCAAGCGCGGCGACGTCCCGTTCCTGGGCTTTCGGATCGTTCAGCGCATCGATGTTGAGCCGCGCCACCGTGGCGAAGCGGCCATTCGGGAACTGTTCGAGATAGGCTTCGTAGAATGGCGCGGTGTTGCGCTTCGAGGCCTCGTCCCAAAGCCGCTGCTCGACCTCCCACGAAGGCGGTTCGCTGGTGACGAGAGTGGGGGCGGGCGCTGTCGCGGCGTTCGCGTCGTCGGCGGCCGGTTTTGCCACCGGCACGGCTTCGGCGGCCGGTTTGCCAAGGAAAACCTCGCGGCCCAGCGATGCGTTGTGCCATGGCCGCTGGCGGCCTTGCGTGGTCTCGGCCACTTCGCCGCGCACCCGCGTCAGCGCACTCTGGATCTCGACGCCGGGTTCGGTCAGGTGCCGGGCGAGCGCGGTCGAGTAGGGGCTGTCGACGCCGTTGCCGTCAAAGGCGATGGCGCCCGGGTCGGTGGCATAGGCAATCAGGATGCCGCCGGTGCCGACGCCCTCTGATTTAGGGTCGATCGGCGCCAGGCCGGTGCCCAGCGCGGTGGAGCGGGTCTTCGGCATCGCGGCCGCCAGTGTGCGTGCCAGCGGATTGTCGCGGCAGGCATCGAGGATGATGACGCCGACCGCCGGGTCGGGTGGCAATGCGGCCATGAAGTCGTCGATCTGGACGGTGCGGGTCTTGAGATAGGCAGGTGACGTCAGTTCGGCGTCGACCGGGATCAAAAAGTTCTTGCCGTCGACCTGCATGCCGTGGCCGGCATAGAAAATGACGGCGAGGTCGGCATCGTAGGACTGCTCGGTGAATTTGCTGATCAGGCTGTGCATGCCGGCATTGTCCTGGTCGACGCCCTCGATCACCTCGAAGCCGGCATTGCGCAGCGTCGATGCGATGAGATGCGCGTCATTGGCCGGATTGGGCAATTCGACGGCATGGACGTATTTGCTGTTGCCGATGACCAGCGCGACGCGTTTGACGCCACCGGCATCCGGCGCCGCCGCCTGGACGGTGCCAAGCGCGGTCAGCATTAACAGAAAAAATCCGCTCAAAAGGACGGCAAACGCTTTCATGGGATCGGCCCTCCGCCCCAATGGGGCGCGTTATTGATGGCTGCGCATGCTAAATTTCACCAGCGACTGTATCGCTTCTGCCAAAATGGCTGTTGGGCGTATGTGATCCCAGCCACAGTTTTGGTTCACAAGGACCCAAAAACCTTCCCAAATATCCGCAAACATACCATTCGCCGGCCTCAGAACCAATCGGCTTGGCGAAAGCCGGGGCGAACTGCCAGCTCTAGCCCGGCTCAAGAGTATTTTGGATCGAGCCGACCAGTGCCGTTATCGCCTGCTTGTATTTTTCGAACTCCGGCGATGTCTGGCGGACTTCCGTCGTCGTCTGCTGGCCCGCATCGGTGGTGGCGGGCGTCGGCAATTTGCGGCCCATCTTCCGTTCCGCCCAGTCGACGACGTAGCTGGCGGTCTTGCCGGCAAGAAACGGGTTGGCCTGGATAACGGACGAGCCGAGCACGGCGCTCAACTGCGCCGATCCCGGCGACGCCAGCACCTGATGTGCGCCTTCCATGCCGAGGAAATGGCAGAGATAGAGCCGGCCGGCGGTAATCTGATGGCCGCGCGCCTTGAGATAGGCTTCGCCCTCGCGCGCCAGATTGCGCACCATCTCACGCGAGATGGTGGCGTCGTAGCGCAAAGCGAGCAGGTCTGCGGTCGACAGCGAGCGCGCCAGTTCGGGACGATAGGTGTTCATCATCCGGATCCAGGTCTTGGATATGAACTGGCCGGCGCCTGTCGCCGAAGACAGCGGGTTCTTGGCCCGCGCGCTACCGCCCGATTCGACGTGGACGATACGGTCGGTCAGGGTTTCGACGGCGGGATCGCTGGAAGTGACGGCGATTGCAGCGGTCACTGTTCCGAGCGGATCGATCGCCTGACCGCTTTGATAGAGTTCGAAATGCAAATGTGGCCCGGTCGACAGGCCGGTGGTGCCGATATAGCCGACGATGTCGCCGGCCTTCACCTTGGTGCCGACACCGCTGGCAATGGCGAATTTCGACATATGCGCGTAGCGCGTCTCGCGGCCGCCGCCATGGGCGATCTTGACCACATTGCCGTAGCCGCCGCCGTCGCCCTGGAAGATGATCTCGCCGTCGAAGGCTGCGGCGATCGGGGTCCCCACGGGTGCTGCCCAGTCGACGCCTTTGTGGATGCGAACAACGCCCAGGATCGGATGCTTGCGTGGCCCGAAGGTCGACGTCATGACACCGTTGACCGGCGTCACCATGCCATTGGCCACCGTCAGCGAGCGCACCTGGTCATCGCCCGAGACGCAGGAAAACTGGCCGTCGCTCTGCTGGAAAACGAAACAATCCAAGCTCTTTTGCGTGCCTTGGATACCGACATAGAGCACCCGTCCGTCGGTCTCGTTCTTGCCGCGCGGCGTCTGCGAATAGATCAGCACAAGACGCTGGTCCTCGCTGGCGAAAGCATCCAGATCCTGTCCCCGCGACAGATACATGATGGCTTCGCCGATGATGCCGCTCGGCACATTGTTGCGGGCAGCCGTCGAATAGATCGCGTCGAGCAGGCGGTATTGCCGTTTCTGCGTGCCTTCGGTCTCGGCGCCCGAATAATTGAACAGGTCCTCGCGCACCCAGGGGTCGACGCCCGACACGAAGGCGCCGGCCGCGTTGCGTGTCAGCGTGCCGACAAAGACGTTCCTGGCGTAGATCGAGACCTGCATCAGCGACATCGTCGTGGTCTCGCGCGTCGGCCTGAAGCCGCGCATCGCCACGACATAACCAGGCTGCAGGCCGTCCTTGTCGAACAGCGCCTTCAGCCTCTCGCCGGCAAGCTTTGCGTCGTCGGCGGAAAAATGCGCATCGAGCGCCACGCTGTCCAGGCTGCGGTCGTTGAGGATTTTCACGAAAATGTCCTGGGTCGCCTCGAAGCGCTGGTATTCCGAGCTGACGGTGGCAACGCTGGTGTTGTTTTCGACCGGTGTCTTCTGAAAGGCGGGGAGTGCTGCTTCGCCCTCATCGATGGTCTCGCCCCAGCCGGCCTCGGGGTCATCGGCCGCCGCCGATGCACCCGGAGCGACCTGCGGGTCAGGAGCTGGGCCGGAGGCCGCCGGAGCCCCGTCCGCGCCGGGCGATGGTTGAAGATCGTTCTGCAGGTCATTCTGCGGATCGTTGGGTTCGGCGGGTGGCGCGACCGCGGTCTTCCGCTGCGCCTGGAAGAAGGCGAAATCCTCTTGCGTCGAGGGGATCGTCGTCATGAATTTTTCGCTGGCGCTCAGCATCACGTCGGAGAGAACCATGATCTGAGGGGAGATGCCGGCCTGGTCGAGCTCCGTCGGGCGCGGCATCTCGCGGCTCTTCGCGGCGCCGGCCTCCGGCGCCAGTGTGATCCACATCGGGTCGCCGGCAAGGTCGATGATGGCCGGCACGTAGACCGATGCGTCGGCCGGCACGTCGTCCGAGCCTTCGACGGCATGCAGTTCCTCGTCCTCGTCGCCGAACGACCAGTAGTCGGCGGTAAGATAGAAGCCGGTGGCAATCGCGGCGAGGACGATTGTCGCCAGGCCAGCCGCCAGCCCGAGCCAGATCCTGCGCCTGCGCAGCGCGGCGCGCGCCTGCTTCTTTGCCTTGAAGCTGGTGTCGATGCTGTGCGTCACGGTGCGCTTCCGGTCAGGAAGAAGGTCCAGCGCACCTGTTCCTGCGTGTCGACTTCGAGAAACTTCGCCGCGATATGGCCGCGCTGCCAACATTCATCGATGCCGCGGATCGAGAACCGCCGCCGCTCGATGCACATGTCGGTGGAGCCTGCCAGAATGGCGTGGCCGAAGACATCCGTCGCGTAGATGTAGATGTAGCGGTTGGTCAGCTCCTCGCGAATGACGTTGACGCATTGATTGGCGCCGATGGTCCACCAGCCATCGGTCTGGTCGGCATCGTCGACCTTCTGGCCGACGGCAAGATTGACGACGTCGAGCGTCTGGTTGCAGACGGTGAATTCGGCGCGCGCCTGCCCGGTGGAAAGAAGCGCCAGCAACAGCGTCGCGACCGCGCTCGCGGCGAGCTTCACGCGCACGTTCCGGGCAAGCAGGACGGGATCTCGGCGACGGCGTTGCATCGGCGTCGGTGCTAGCCGCCGAGGCGGAAGTATTTGGCGGTCGCCGAAAATGCCGAACTCCTGGCGCCGATCTCGTCAAGGATCCTGGGCAACAGCACCGAGGCCGGCGTCGGCGTTGTGAAGTCCGCCGCCTTTATGTCCTGCGGCCCGGTGATCACCATGATGATCTGCGGCAACGCCTTGCCTGCCGCCTTGTCGGCGGCGCCGAGCCCGATCGGGATCGAGAAGGTCGCCTTGTCGGCTTGTACGACAACATGGTCGTCGAGGTTGAAGGCGATGCCCCTGTGGTCGATCAGGAACACGCTCGACACCAGCCCGCCATGCGTCACCAGCGTGCCGTCGATCGGCGAGCCGTCCGGCACCGATGTCTGGTCGAGGACAAGCTGCGGCCTGTCGGCCGTGCTCGCGCCCATGAAACGCAGGAAGCCGGTGATCCCGCATTGCGGGGGCTGGATAAGGCGGACGCTGATATCCGGCTCGACATGGAACTTCGCCTGGAATTCCCCAAGCAACTGTTCGAAGGGTGGCACCGACGTGCCGAAGCCCTCGATCGCGACACCCTTGTCGGCGGCCGACGTCACCGTCGCAAAAAAACAGTCACCACCATTGAAGGCGCGTACCCAGGTGACCCGCTCCGCGGCCGCATCGGCCGGTGGCGGCACCTCCGGCTTGGGCACGTTCATGGCAATGTCGGGCTCTGCCGGCTTGTCGGCCTGCTCGCCGCTGGCAATATCGGGCTGGCTCGGCTTAGGCTCCGCGGTCGGTTCAGGCGCCTGCATGTCCGGCTTGGGCTCCTGCGCGGTCGGTTCAGGCGCCTGCGCCTTGGGCTCGGGCGCTTGAGCGGTGGGTTGCGGCGTCGGTGCTGTGGGTTTGGGGGCCTCGGCCGTCGCTTCAGGTGTTTGCGTGGCTGGCTCTGGGGCTGTCGCCTTGGGCTCTACCGGCGTGCTGACAGGCTCCGGGTTCTTCGCGGCATCGGGCTTCGACGGGCCGGATGGCGGTTGCAGCGCGACGGTCTTGTCGGTCGGTTCGGCCGGCTGCGGGGCCGTAGCGCTCGACGCGACTGGTGGCGTCGGCTGCGGCTCGACCGGCGCTTTGGCCTGATCTTCAGCCGCAGTCTCCGCTGGTTGCGTCTTTGGCACCGTCTTCTCGACCGGCGCAGTGTCCGGAACGGGCTTGTCAGCGACGATCGGCTTTGTCAGTTCGGGTTGGAGCGGCTTGCCGGTGTCGGTGAGGCGAGGCCGGTCTCCGAATCCCACGATACCCGATGCATAGAGCCCTCCAAGCGATACCACGGCCACCGCCGACAGCACCGCGATCGTCAGATTTCTGCCTGTAGTAGCACGCTTCGGCGGTGTGCTTGCTCGTCTGGGAGTTTCAGCAGCCGGTTTCGGCTGCGACAGGTGCGCTGGGCGCACGTGCGGCACGAAAGACGGCTCCGCCGTGCCGCTTGGCGGGGCCGAACCGAAGCCTTGGGCCGGCGAGTCCCCGATCTTCGAGACAGGCCCTGCGGTCTGCCCGGTTCGCGGCAGACCGGGCCGGGGCGCGAGCGATGCCGGCGGCAAGGTCGCGTCGCTGTCGTCGCGCGTCAACCGGGCGATTTCGGCCATGCTGGCCGGTCGATCATCCGGGTCAGGCTGCAGCATCGCTTCGACGATGTCCTTGAAATCGGCATCGATGCCGGAGAGATCAGGGACGGTCCGCCGTTTTTCGACGATCTCGTATTGCGAGCCGCCCATATCGATCGGCTTGCCGCGCAGCGCCGCCGCCAGCACCAGCCCCAGGCTGTAGATGTCGGACTGTTCGCTGACCTCGCCGCCATAGAGCCCGAGCTGCTCGGGGGAGACGTAATTGTATTTTCCGGCAAACTTGCCGCCGATCAGCGTCTCGCCACCGACCGCGGCCGATCGCGCAATGCCGAAATCGATGATCTTTGCCCGCTCGACCCGGCCGCCCGGCAGGATGATGTTGTCGGGCGACAGATCGCGGTGGATGGCGCCGGCCTGGTGCACGGCGCTCAGGCCCGAGGCCAGCCGGTGGCACAGTTTGCGCACATCCGGAGTCGCCATCGCCCCGCCGCGCATGACGTCGTACAGCGACTGGCCGTCGACGAATTCCATCGCCAGATAGGGCCGCCCGATGCCGGGATCTATGGTGAAGACGTGGTAGCGCACGACCGCGTCATGCGACAGATGGTTGAGGATCGAGGCTTCCTTGCGAAACAGCGACAGGATCGTCTGATCGCGGGCGAATTCCGGCAGCACGATCTTGATCGCGACATGATCGCCGGTCTGGATGTTGTGGCCGCGATAGACTTCGCCCATGCCGCCCGACGCGATGCGTTCGTCGAGCTCGTAGATGCCGCTGAGCTGCGTGCCGACGCTGGTATCCGCCATGTTGGGCAATAGCCGGGTCTTGTCGTCGGAGCTCATCGGTCGCGGCCTTCTGCTCGGGACAGGCCATTGCCTTTGTCTCTGATCTTGACCAGAACGATGGTGACGTTGTCCGTGCCGCCGCGCTCAAGCACCATGGAAAGCAGCTTTTCGCAGGCAGCCTGCGGCGCTGCCGAGAGCACTGCTGCCGCAATTTCCGCGTCGCTGACATGCGCCGTCAGGCCGTCCGTGCTGAGGATGAAAATGTCGCCGGCAAGGGTCTCTCCCTGCTGGAAGTCGATGGCGATTTCGTCGTTGACGCCGATGGCGCGGGTGATGACGTTGCGGCGCGGCCAGTTCTCCGCTTCGGCCGCGCTGATCGCGCCGCTGTCGAGCAGTTCCTGGACCTCGGTGTGGTCGCGCGAAATCTGCGCGATCGCGGCGTTGCGCACGAGATAGACGCGGCTGTCGCCCGACCACAGGCAGGCGAACCTGCCGTCCATGGCCAGCAGTGCGGCAACGGTGGAGCCGATGGTCACGCCGCGTGAGCGCGAAATCCGGCGAATCTCGGCATGCGCCCGGTTCAGCCGATCCTCAAAGCGGGCGCGCAGATCCGGCGCCGAACTGGCGATGCCGATCGTCGCCAGATGCTCGACAATGCTTGCCGAAGCGACTTCTCCGGCCTCGTGCCCGCCCATGCCGTCGGCCACCACCCAGAGGCCGATCCGCGGCTCGACCAGGAAGCTGTCCTCATTGTGGTCACGCACGCAGCCCTTGTGGCTCACGCCGTAGCTCTCAAAGGCGGCATCGTTCACTTGCCTACGCTCCGCAACGCCTTGGCCGACGTGCCTGGCCAGTCTGCCACAGCCCCATTCATTAGAGTATCGAAATCTAAGCCGCTGATGACGGACCGTGTGGTGCCGCCGCTGTCTCTGCGTCCTGCAATCGCTGGTCCTGCCATGCAATTCCCCATCAGAAAGCCTTCGGACAGCTGAACGCGGAAAGCGCCGGCAGCGTGAATGGGTTGCCGTCCTCCCCGGTCTTGATCGTGTAGGCGACATCCCGTCCGCCGATGACGAAATGCGCTTCGAGACTATCGCCATTGGCGGTGACCTGCCCCTTGTCCAGCAATCGTTTCAAAGCCCAGGGACCGTCGAACTTGATTGCGGACTCGCGGCCGGGCAGCTCCGGCGTCAGGCTGAGACTGGCCGAACCGGTCTTGCCCGGCCACGGAATCAGTCCCGGCGTGTTGCCGGCCTGGGTGGCCTGCAGCACCTGGCCGTCGATATTGAGCAGCGCCATGTCGGCATCGCCATGCAGCGACAGCGGCGTGAAGGTGATGTTGATCGACGGCACCGGCCCGCCGAGCGGAAAGAAAGCCGCGCGGATTTGTGCCGCGAGCTGAAAGTTCTTCAGCGTCGATTTCGCCAGATTGCGGCCGAACCTGGTGTCCTGCTTCCAGTCCCAGTCCTGGCCGCTCATGTCGACCAGCGACGCCAGGTTCTGCGCGAAGAACCGGTCGAGAACCCCGCCTGGAGAAAACAATCTGGCAAAATCCGCCATGGCGACATCGTCGGTACCGGCGGGGGCGAATGGAAAGCGCCCGGCAATCATCTCTTCGCACGGACGGCCGACGGTCTCCTCCAGCATCTCGTTGAGATGCGTGGTCGATGTTTCGGCGACGGTGCCCTCGAAATCGTCCGCCGCCGCGCTCACCATCCTGGCCAGCGCCTTCGGCAGCCGCGAGGCGTTGGCGCGTAGAGTCGATATCTGCAGCTGCAGATTGGCGTTGGCCTGGTCCGTCTGGGCGGGGACATCGGCGGCCAGCCGCACGCTCTGATAGATTTCGCGGAAATTCTGGGTCAGGGCGTCGAGCGGCCGCTGCCCCGGCGCCCCGGCCACCAAAGCCTGGAAAGACCGGAACTGGGCTTCGATGTTGGCGCCGGGATCCTGGTTCTGGGTGCTGACAAAGGCGGTCCCGGCCCTGCTCTGCGATTTGCGCGCCGCAATCTCGATGCCGATGCGGGCGAGGCCCTTGGCGCGCGCGGCGGTTTCCTGGTCGCTGTCTTGAGACGGCGCAGCCGGATTGCGCTCTTGCGTCAAAGCTGTTTCGCGCGCGATCGCCTCGAACAGCTGCATCAGCGGCGAACTCGGTGATCCCGCTGCGGACAGCGCCAGATATTGCGGTTTGTCGGCGGCCATTGCCTTGAACTTCAACCTGTCGAGCACCTCGTTCCACGCCGCCGCAAAGCCCTTGCCATAGCGATCGAGCAGCTCCGGGCCGAGCTTGAGCAATTCCTGGTCGAAACCGGCTTGCTCGCCGCTCGAGCCGATCACCCATTGATCGTCGACCAGCGCCTGCGCGCTCCTGGCAAGTTGCGCCAGATAGAAGTCGAAGCCGGCATGGGTGTAGAGACCGGGGACGCGAAGGCCGGCGACATCGTTTCCGTCATTGCGCTCGAACAGCATCGGCGCTTCCGGGCCGGCTTGCGAGGCCACCGAAAAATCGTCCAGCGCCGCCGCATAGGTGGCCGACTGGATGAGAGCGGTGGCGCGATCGGCAAGGCTCATGCGGCCGAGCGAGCGCTGGGCGGATTCGACCAGCGCGCGGTTGAGTTCGAACGAGGGATCCTGGTCGTTGTCGAGCGCCAGCATGGCGCGCAAATGCTTCTCCAATTGCGCCCGGCCGTCGCGATTGTGGGCGCCGGGATAGCGGTTCTGTTCCCAGTCCCGTTTCAGCCAGGTGACGACCAGCTCGTCATCCACTTTCGGCGCCTTGCCGCCCAGCATCAGGTAAATCTTCAGCGGCTCGTACAGCGCCATCGGATCGGCCATCCTGGCCTCGATCGTGCGTTCGAGCTGGAACAGCAGGCGCGAGCGGAACATGCGCTCCAGCCCTTGCCGGTAGGCAGTCTCGGAAGCCGAAAGGATACGCTCGCGCTGGCTGAGGCCGAACGTCGCCGTGGCCGGCGTCGGCTGATCCTTGGTGTCATAGCCGGCCGGCAGGCCGCGCAGCGCATCTAGCGCACCGATGACGGTTTCGAGGTCGGCATCCGACACCGTCGTGCTGGCCAGCAGCGGCGCGGCTGTCGCGCGGTATTGGCCTGCCGCCTGTCCGGTCGCGGCGACCAGCGATTTGTTGGTCGTAAAGCTCAGGCCGAGAACGCCAAGCGCGGCGATCGCTATGGCCGCGATCGCTGTCAGGCCGGCGTAGCGGGCGATCGCAACGCGCCTGTCGGCCGCCCTGTCATAGGACACCCAGCCGGACTCGGCGAAAATGACGCGGCTCAACAGATCGTGCAGGAAGAAGCTTTTGCCGGTGCCGGAAAGATGCGCCTGGGCACTCCTGCCGAAAGTGCGGCCTATGCTGCCCAGCAACTGGTCGATCGGCGTGCCTTCCTGCGTGCCGGAAGAAAAATACAGGCCGCGCAGGGGGGCGTTCAGCTGCTTGCGCGTCGGCTCGAAAACGCCCTCGAGGAAATGCACGATCCGGCCTTTCAGCGCGCCGAGCTGCGCGGCGAAGCCGAAAATGGCGATGCGCGCGACCGGATCGGTCTCCGCCTGCAGCCGCTCGCTCATCTCTTCGGTCAGGCGCTTCACCAGCGCGTCGAATTCGGCTGGCGCTTCCGCGACCATGTTCAGGCCGCGCTCGGCGGTCTGGAAGGTCGCGCCCCACACCTTGCGCCGGCGTGCTTCGTCGAAACCGCCGAAATATTCCATGAATCCGGAGACCAGGTCGGCCTTGGTGAACAGCACATAGACGGGAAAGCGGACCTTCAGGACCTCGTGGATTTCCTGCAGGCGGCTGCGGATCTCGGCGACGCGGGCCGCCTGCTCGCTGTCCGCCATCAGATCGGAAAGGCTGATCGCCAGGATGACGCCATTGATCGGCTGGCGCGTCCGGTGCCGCTTGAGCAGCGACAGGAACGCCAGCCAGCTTTTGCTGTCGGTCCGTGCATGGGAATCCTGCGTCGTGTAGCGCCCGGCCGTGTCGATCAGCACCGCCTCGTCGGTGAACCACCAGTCGCAATTGCGCGTACCGCCGACACCCGCCACCGGCTGCGCCTGGCCCGACCCGGCAAGCGGAAAGTTCAGGCCGGAATTGACCAGCGCGGTGGTCTTGCCGGCGCCCGGCGGGCCAATGACGATGTACCAGGGGACGTCGTAGAGGAAGTTGCGCTTGCCGCTCGACTGCCTGAGCGTCGCGACTGCTTCGTTCATGCGAGCTTCCAGCATCTTTGCATCGCTGCCGTCATCCTCGGCGCTGGCCATGGCGGCCTCCAGCGCCTTCTGCGCCTTGCGCCTGCGCCAGAGCCGGATTGCGTAGATGATCGCCACCGTTCCGACGACGATGCCGATGATCATTGCCCGCAGCCAGATGGGATCCAACGGCCGGGCGCCGGCAAAGCGGATTAACGGGCCGGCGTACCAGACCGCGGCGGCAAAGCCGGCGAGCGCGAGCGCGCTGAAGATGCGCAGCAGCCAGCCGGTCACAGCGTCTCCTCCCGCGGGATCATTACATCGACACGGCGGTTTTTGGCGCGGCCCTCCGGCGTTGCATTGTCGTCGATGGGCTCGTCCTCGCCCTTGCCCTCGACCTTTGTCCGCGACGGATCGCTGAAATGCGCTGCGATCATCTTTTCCACCGACTGGGCACGTGCGACGGAGAGGTCGAAATTCGATTTGAAGGCGCTGGTCTTCTTCGGTTTGACGTTGTCGGTGTGGCCGACGATCCGGATCGGCCCGCGCTCCGCGTCGAGAGCCGCCGCGATGCTGGCGGCCACCGGCTCGAACTCCGGCTTGACCTCGGCTCGTCCCGACTGGAACAGCAGGGCGTTGCTGATTTCCACGATGATGAAATCACCCTTGGTGCCGACGCTGACGCCGCCGCCTTCGATCTCCTTGGCCAAGGCAGTGCGGATGCGATCGACCTGCGCAATCGTCGTTGGCGCTGCGACGACTTTCACCTCCTCGGTCAGCGGCACGAAACCGGTGCGCTCGATGGTGACCGGCGTCGCCGGATTGAGCGCCAGCAACTCGCCGGCAACAGCCTCGCCATCATTGGTGATGAGCACGCGCAGCGTGAAAAAGGCTGCGGTCAAAACTGCCGCGGTTGCAGCGGCTATGGCCCAGAGCGGAACCCGCCTGGAGCCTTGCGCCGATGTGACCGACAAGCCTTGCCAGCGCGGCGAGATGTCGTCGTCACCGAGGACGCGGAAATAGGCTGATGTCTCGTAGACGTCGCGGCGGACCCGTTCGAGGCTCTCGCGCGGCTGGCCGCGATACTGGCCTTCGAAGCCAAGCGACAGGCAGACATGCATCAGCTCGATGAGATTGCGATGAGGTTCCGGCGTCGCCAGCACCGTGTTCAGCGCCTGGAAAAAACCGGCGCCGGTGGGTTTGACCTGGAAGAAGCGCTGCAGCATGGCGTGCTGCGCCCACGCATCCCGGCTGGAACCGGGCAGATTGGCGACGATATCGTCGGCGGTTTCGCAAAGCACATAGCTGGCGATGCGCGCATCCTCTTCCGAGGTATCGGTCCTGGCGATCTTGCGGTCGAAATCCTCGATCAGGCCGGCGACATGCTGCGCCAGCGGCTCGGCCGGTCTTTCGACAGCCATCAGCCGCAGATGCCCAAGCAGTATCAGCAAGGGCGCCGCGGCAGCGACGATCGGGTTGGCCGCGCCATAATCGACGGCATCGCTGGCGCCGAGCAGCGCATCCCATGGCGTTTTCCCCGCCGTCCCGGCTGAGCCGTGAACGGGCGGATCGGCCGGCGCGTTGGCGAAGGGCGTTCCCTGATAGATCACCGTCCCCGTGACGTCGGACGGCGGCTGGCGGCCGGCGTTGGGATCGAAAACCGTGGGTTCCGGGACGCTGGCAGGGGCGATCACCGTACTGCCGGGGGCCGGCGCATCGCGGGCGAGAACCGTCTTTTGCTTGCGGCCGGGATTGGGGCGGCTGGGGCGGATGACGGTTTTGCCGGTCGGATCGAAAGGATCATCCTTCGAGCTCATCGCCGATCTCTGCCTCTACGCCCGCGCGCCGCGACGCACAGCGCCATGTCCGCGCAAACGCGGACCGCAGGACGCTATCTCGCCGTGACATGACATGTGCCGCAGACCCCCGAGGTCGACCAACCGTACCCGCGTGCTCAATCGTCGTATGTGATCGTAGTCTCAGAAGGTTGCGATGGAAACCCGGCGCAATTTTGGTGGCCGGCCCGTGCTCGGGTCGCCTTCACGGTGTCTTCAGCGGTGCGCGGGCTTAGCCCTTGCCGGTCTTCTGTTTGGCGGCCTTGGCATAGGCTTCACTGAAATAGGTGAGGAATATGTCCAGCATGCCATTCTCGTGCGCTTCCTCCTTGGCCCGCCAGGTCGCGACCAGCGCGTCCCAGGCGCGCGTTTTCTTCGAGGCAAAGGAGGATGGCGGCAGTTTTTTCGCAATCGCCTCGGGCGACAGATCGTCAAGCAACCGCGACAGCGCTGCCTGCATGGCGGCGAAGGTGGCGAATTCATGCGTCTTGAGGTCGTGGAAAGCGTCTTCGATACTGTGCCTGGCATCAAGATAGCCGGCTCTGCGCCGCGCGAACATGATGTCGAGGATTTCGTCGGTCCCGGGCACGAACTTCAGCGGATTGTTGTCGGCGGAATTGATCATGGTCCGGTCGCTGGTCTTGGCCAGGACTTTCGCGGCGGCGCGCGCCTTCAACAGCAGCACGAGTTCGTCGACGACGATGCGCAGCACCGCGCCGATCTCGCCGGCCACCTCCTGCGGCTGGCGCAGCAAAAGCACCTCTGGCGGAATGCCGGCGCCGGCGGCAATCGCGCGCAGGATCTCGTCGGCTTGCTGTGGCCGGCTGGAGACCGAAGCGGGCGGCGCGGTCAGTGGCCGTGGCGAAGCGGCATGGTCTGGAAAGGATCCGGCAACGGGCATCTGCCGTTGCGTCGAGCCATGGCCACCGAAGGCTGGGTTCCCGTCATCGATCGATACCGAGACGATATAGCGGCCGATCCGGAGCCGGTCCCCTTGCGCCAACCGATGCGGGCCGGTCAGGCGCTGGCTCGACCTGTTGACGAATGTGCCGTTGCGCGAGACGTCGTGGAGAAAAAAGGCGCCGCCTTCGTAGCGGATCTCGCAATGTCGGCCGGAGATGAACTTGTCCGGATCGGGCAAGGTCCAGGCGCAGTTCTCCCGCCCGATCTCGAAGCCGCGGTCGCGCGATGCGTAGCCGGGCGGCAGCCCGGCAGGCAGGACATCGACATTGCTGATCTGCAGACTGATGAACATGCGCTATGGACCGTCGACCGCTGCGCTTCCATTGATCCGATGTGCCACAGTCTAGCAGCTTGCGGGCACAGCGGGAGAGCGGCGTTTCACACTGGCGAAAGCGGCGCAAACAGCAACGGCCTGCCGCCTTGTCCTCTTTGGTCTGCCATAGAACATGTGGTAGGCTCAACATGGCTTGGGTGGCAAGTTGCGAAATATCCCTGAACGTGAGGTCGTTAACACAAGAAGGGCTTCGAACCTGCCACACTAGCGCTCAGGAGGGGCACGACCCATGCCGAGTGAACAACGCGCCGCGCTTGTGCAGACGCCGGTCGGCGCCGAACTGTTGACTTTCACGCATCTCGTCGGCCGCGACGAGATCAGCCGCTGCCTTGCCTACACCGTTGGATTTGTTTCGACCAATGCCGATATCGACCCGCTGAAGATGCTGGGCGGCGCCGTTTCGATCGAAGGCGAGGCCGACCCCAAGCGCTGGTTCAGCGGCCTCATCGCCGAGTTTCGCCTTACCCGCATCGAAGATCGGCTGGCTCACTACGAGGCGGTCGTCAGGCCGTGGCTGTGGTTCCTCGGCAATACCACCGACTGCCGCATTTTCCAGGACAAGACTGCCGTCGAGATCGTGGAGGAGATCTTCTCCAAATATGGCGGCATCGCCAAGTTCGAGAAGCGCTTGCAAGGCTCCTATCCGCCGCGCGAATATTGCGTGCAGTACGACGAGAGCGACCTCGATTTCGTG
Source organism: Mesorhizobium sp. M1078 (assembly GCF_040318615.1). Classification (NCBI taxonomy): domain Bacteria; kingdom Pseudomonadati; phylum Pseudomonadota; class Alphaproteobacteria; order Hyphomicrobiales; family Phyllobacteriaceae; genus Mesorhizobium; species Mesorhizobium sp. M1078. The sequence goes on along the minus strand of NZ_JAMYMP010000002.1, from coordinate 246,610 downwards.
CAGCGGCTGCTCGAGCATGAAGGCATAATGTACTTCTTCGAGCATGCCGAGGGCGAGCACACGCTGATCCTGGCCGACGCCATGAGCAAGCTCAAGCCGGCGCCGGGCTATGAGACGGTGCTATATCAGTTCGAAGGGCAGGGCTCGCGCCGCGACGTCGAATACATCACCGACTGGATTCCAGGCAGCGCGGTGCGCCCCGGCGCCTATGCCCACACCGATTATGACTTCGAAAAACCCGCCGCCGATTTGATGGCGAAGTCGGAGCAGCCCTTCGGCCACAAGCAGGCCGCGGGCGAGAACTATCGCCACCCCGGCGCGCATCTGGAAGTCGGGCGCGGCGACAGCCTGGCGGCGATCAGGCGCGAAGAAATCCAGGCGCCACACCTGCGCATTGCCGCCGTCGGCACGGTGCGCGGCCTGTTTTCCGGCTGCACCTTCAAGCTCGACGGCTTTCCGCGCGACGACCAGAACAAGGACTATCTGGTGCTCAGCGCCGAGTACCGGCTGTTCGATCCGGGCTATCGCGCCGGCGTCGACACCGATGGCGAGAATTTCAAGGTGGTGCTCGGTGTGGCGCCGACCTCAGTTGCTTATCGGCCGCCGCGCATCACGCCAAGGCCGATCATGCGCGGGCCGCAGACGGCGACCGTGGTCGGTCCGTCCGGCGAGGAGATCTTCACCGACAAATATGCCAGGGTGAAGGTGCAGTTCCACTGGGACCGCCTCGGCAAGAAGGACCAGAAGAGCTCCTGCTTCGTGCGGGTGTCGCAGACCTGGGCCGGCAGCGGCTGGGGCTTCATCCAGATCCCGCGCATCGGCCAGGAAGTTATCGTCGATTTCATCGAAGGCAATCCGGACCTGCCGATCATCACCGGCCGGGTCTACAACGCCTCGCAGATGCCGCCCTACGGACTGCCTGGCAACGCCACGCAGTCCGGCTGGAAGTCCAACTCGTCGAAGGGCGGTGGCGGCTACAACGAACTGATGTTCGAGGACAAGGCCGGCTCCGAGCTGGTCAACTTCCAGGCGCAGAAGGACCACCACCTTCTGATCAAGAATGATCGCCAGAAGCTGGTCCAGCACGACCAGTCCGACCGCATCGACCACGACGCCAAGCACTCCGTCGGCCACAACCTCGACGAGGACGTCGGCAACAACAAGACGGTCAAGGTCGGTGTCGACCAGACCACCGATATCGGGTCGAACGACACCGAGACGGTGGGCAAGAACCGCTCACTGACGGTGGGGGTCGATGAAACGATCAACATCGGCTCGAACTCGACCGAGACGATCGGCGCCAATCACACACAGACGGTTGCGATCGTCCAGACGGTGACGGTCGGCGCGGCGCGGGTCGACAGCGTCGGTGCGGCGGAGACCAGGACCGTCGGTGCCGTCCAGACTAACACCATCGGCGCTTCGCGCTCGGTGACGGTTGGTGCAGGGCAGAGCCACAGCATCGGCGCAAAGGACAGCTGGCAGATCGCTTCCGACCAGAGCGTGTCGATAGGCGGCGGCCACACCGAGAGCATCGCGAAGGATCAAGGCTCGACGGTCGGCGGTGGACGCACCGCTTCGGTGGGCAAGGACGATTCGACATCCGTGGCGGGCGCGCATTCGCTTTCCGTTGGCAAAGACAGTGCCATTTCGGTCACTGGCAATGGCACCATCAAAATCGGCAAGAAGCTGGTCATCGACGCGGGCGACGAGATACTGATCCAGACTGGGTCAGCAAAAATTATGATGAAAAAAGATGGCACGATCGCGATCGAAGGCAAGGATATCTCGGTCAAGGCGTCGGGCAAGATCAGCATCAAGGCTTCCAGCGACATCACCATGAAGGGCTCGAAGATAAGCGAGAATTGAGGTCCAACGATGAGTGACGTTCGTGAACGCATTGACGGTGTGGTGATAGGAATCTTTCTCGGTTTCGATGATGATGCATCACCGCTGGTGGTGTTCCCCGGTAACCCGGAAGAGACAGCCTTACCCGCGCGAAGCCTGTCCGAGCTGACAGCCGACATGATCGGCTCCGAAGTGGCCTTGCTGTTTCAGGAAGGTGACGCGATGAAGCCGCTGATCGTCGGCCGCATCGTCGAGCCGGCGCGCAAGACCGGTGCGCCGCAAATCGTGCGCGACGGCGAGCGCGTTCGCGTCATCGGCGAGGAGCGTATCGAACTGCGTTGTGGCAAGGCGACGATCATCATGGAAAAGGACGGCCGCATCACCATTCGCGGCACTTACGTCACCAGCCAGGCGAGCGCCGCCAATCGTATCCGCGGCGGTTCGATCGACCTGAACTGATGATGGCCGCGACCCGCAGTCAAAATTTGAAAGGCGCGCCGGAACGGCCAATCGTTCCTGACATCGTCAGGCAGCACGCCGAGCAGGCCGCCTTCTTCTGGGCGCAGCGCGACACGCTGATGATGGACGATCCGCCGGACCTTCATGTGGTCGCCGGCGTCGACCGGCGCATGGAAGCCAACCTCGATGGTTTGCGCATCGCCGGCCCGGCCGCCTGGCCGTTCGTCGTCGCGGCCTATGAAGACTTCCCCGAAAAGGGCGAACTGTTCCTCTACGCATGGATGGCGATCGAGCAGTGCGACGGCGGCCGTCTGGCAGAGGCTGTCGAGCTCGGCCGAAAAAGCCAGGACGATGCACGTGGGTTGGTCGGCGCGCTGGCTTGGCACAAGCCGCAAACCATCGCCGCGGAGGTGCGGGACTGGATCGGCGCGCAGGATGCGTTCAAGCGATTTCTCGGCGTGTCGGCCTGCCTCGGGCACGGCGTCGATCCCAAGCAGATGCTGACGCGGCTTGTGCGCGATCCGGATGCGCGTGTGCGCTCCGCCGGCCTGCGCCTCGCCGGCAAGCTGAAACGCAAAGACCTTGCCCCGGATCTACGGACGGCGCTGGAGGATGCTGAAGAGCAGCCGCGCTTCTGGGCCGCATGGGCGCTGGCCGAACTCGGCTCCGGCGACCTCGCCAGTCCCGCGCTGCGCAAGGTGGCGGTTAGCGGCGGCCCCGACGCAATGACGGCGTTGCGTGCGGCGGTCAAAGCGGCGCCCGACAAGGATGTACGGGCCTGGATGGGAGGATTGCTCAAATCGCCTGAAACCGCGCCGTTGGCCGTGCGCGGCGCCGGCATGCTGAGTGACCGCGCAGTCCTGCACTGGCTGATCCACCAGATGCGCGCACCGGCGCTGGCCGTGCCGGCGGGCGCCGCGTTTCTGGAGCTGTTTCCCGAGGCGCGCGCGGCGGATCTCTTCACCGCCGAACCGAGCCAAATTGGCCAGGCTTTCGAGGATCATTTCGGAGATGACAGTGCTAGAGTTCCGATATCGGACAAGGTGAAAGAGTGGGGTCAACTCTGCAATCTGCTGTAAAAATATTACACGCGACGGATTCTATCGGCTGATAGTAACTTCCTTGATTCGAAATATATTGTGATGAAGCCATTCAAAGATATTCAACAGGCTGTCCAGAGCTTCCATCTGTGTTCGGAATCGATCGACGTACCAAATTAGGCTATCGGGCTCTATATCGATATCTTCCCCCGGGAAAACTCCAGATGCTGACGGCTCGAAAGTGTCGCTGGAAAATGCACCGCGGTGTGTTGCCATGAACCAGATATCAACTACATCTACAAATTGTTTAAGTATATCATCACTAGCTAAGCCGTCTAGATCGACCTCTATATCGAACTCGTCGGATATTTCATCGATCCTTTGATTAAAAGATAATTTTGGAAATGTGCTCGGGAATTCAACAAATGACGCGTCCTTAACTACTTGTTCAGGAGGCCATAGAATGAAAGCCGATCTGAGAGAAGACACCTTGATGTGAAACCAGTGAAGCATGTTTACAAGTATAAAGTGCGATGAAGGGTCAACAATAAGATTTTGTAAGGAGCATTGTGCGGAACGTTGTGAAAGCGTAACTCTCCATGTCAGTCCTTGAAAAGCGCCAGGGTAAATTGAGTCTCCAGATAGGCCCCCGTGATCTGCCAAGTTGGCGAAAACAGAGAGAACATCGTTGTTAAGAGAGTTCATGGCGAATTCCGTTGGAATATCCGTGAATTCGACAATTACGTTCAACTCGCGAGGGGACGAGTTCGGGGAAAACGAAACGGGAAATGGCCGATCCATATCTTTAAGCGCTCAATTGTTTAATGAATCGAAGCGACTAAGCCACCGTTCGGCAAAGTCTGGAATGCTCGGTCCAACGTTGGCCACCTCGATTCTGGCTGGCTTTGTCACCGTGGCAAGCTGAACCATAGGCTCAATGTCTTTCATCCCTCGGTTTACGTCGCCAGCAACAGGCTTTTCCGACGACTGTATCAGAAGGCCGCCATTGATTTCCGTGACCTTGAGAGAAGCTGCGAGGGCGCGTCGCAAGCCGTCGCTTCCACCAAGTTTCCTCATGATATTCGGACCAAGCAAAGTTATCCAAGAAACATTGTAAACATGACCTCGCGCCCAAAGTCTTACCGCGTCTTCTGGCACATCGAATCCTACAAAGCGCATCGCCTTGGATGCGATAAAGGCGAAGGCTTGGTCAGTGAACGTCATAAAGAGGTGCTTAAACGCGTACCCACAATAGCCAGAATCCGGCATTCTGAATCGTATAAGTTGCTCAACGAAGCTGGCTAGCCTCGCCGCTTGTGGTTCCTCAGCGTAATAAAGTGGAAATTCCAGGTGAAGGACATTAGTCGAACGATCGAAAAAGGGGTCGTTGAGTGGCCCCGCCTTATAATGCGCTCCGAATTCTCCAACGTTTGAATTCGGTTCTTGACCGAAATGAAACTCAGCAAAGTTGCCCTTCTTGACCCTTCTAAGATTCTCAAGGGTAGAGCTGAAGACCTTAGATTTCGCGGATTTCCAAGCGCCGTCCGTGGCCAGGTAGGAATTCAAGTAGTTCGGTTTGATGAAGTCCATATAGGCTTCAAGTATCCGTGCAACGTCAGCGCTGATTTCAGAAGCTGGTTCTGCGTAAAAAAGGCATATCGAAAGCCCCGGGCGTACCGCCAGATAATCTCCGGAACGCATGGTAACTACATGATTCAACTGGTCGAGGTTCATCACTTGCACATCTCGCTTGTGAGCAAAAGTGGTGGGTTGGTGACCGGTGGTTTCTGTTTCGCTCCGAGTTCAACAGTCCTGGTGCGCTGATCGGCCTTTTTCATGACGCCTTTCTTATTAAATTTTGCCGGGGTCCAAGTCTGCGGGGTTGTTCCTTCAGATAGGCCCCTTGGAGCTCCGGTCGCCTTGGCATAGGCAACCGGCGTGCCTTTCGGACATTGAAATTTGTACTCGGTAAATCGATCAACTTTCCCATTAGCATCGAGAATTGCCCCATCTGGAAAGATCTTTCCAGACAGCCATCTGCGATGTTGCCAGAACGGCACATTAGGTGGGCACTGACGGGAAACGTTCGGAATATGGTCGCCTGTCTCCACACTGTAGCATTCCTCGGCCTGTAATTTCGGTGTTTTCCCTTGCGCATTATGCAAACGGCACCCGGCATCCACACAGGAATGCTTCTGCTCTCCGAGTTCAGGACAAGTAGCCTTCCTAGATCGACCGGCATCGACATCGTCAATGTGTTTGTGGCACTCGCAAACAATGTCAAGGAGTGCCTGTCCGCCAGGTGGAAGAGGGTCAAGATCGCCAGCTAAATTGACCGTATTCTTGTCATTGTGGAACTTCTTATCTGTATGCCGGCAGGCATTCTTGCCGTCCATCTTCACGTCGAACGAGTAGGTAATCCAGTCCGTCGCCTTCTTGAAGACGTTGGACTTCACGCCACCGACCGTGCCTGGCTCGTCGCCTGAACTCATCCCATACTGCGAGCCCTTGACGGCGATCATCTTGCCGCCCTTGGCGAAGACGGTTGTCGTTCCGTCCTTCAGTGTGCTTTGCGTCGCGATATTGGGATAGGGCAGGGGGATCGGTCCACCGGGGCTGGGTGTCTTGCAGACGTCCGGGATCGTCGCTATCGAGAGGCCGATAGTGCCTTTGTAGGTTAGCCCGAGGCCGTTGACCGTGATGTGGCTTGGCATCAGGCAACCTTTCTCGGTCCACCGAGCAAGACACCTGCCCGGGCGCCATTTTCGGAGCTTGCCCAGATCAGTGACAGCGGGCCAGGTTGATAACCGCGCGCTTCGGCTTCCGTGATCAGGCTGACGAACAGCGGCCCCGACGCTGCGCCGACGTCGCCCCAGCAATCGGCGGGCGTCTCGAAATCGGCGGCATCCTTGAAACGGCCGGGATTACGGATGACCGCGAACCCATATTCATTGCCGCGATAGCGCTCACCGTTCATGTCGCAGATGATGCGGTCGACCTTGTCGATCGGCGCATCCTGGAAAAGAAAACGGAAGGCTGCGCCGAGACCTTCGCCCAATACGACCGTCTCGGTCTTGATCCTGTTCTCTTCACTCGCGATCGAGGAGCCGACGACTTCCAGCAACGGGTGAAGCCTGTGGGCACGCGCCACGGCAAGCGTCGTGAGCAGAGTGAAGCCCGCCGCCTCGCCTGGGCAAAGGCCATAGATGTTGCCTTCGGAATGAAGCTGCTCGTTCTCGTCAAGCCATTCCAAAGTTTCCGGTTCGAGATAAGTATCGACGCCGCCGGCGAGGCAGAATTTGGTCCTGCCTTCACGCAACGACTTGCAAGCGTGGTAGATCGCTATCAGGCCCCCGGCATGGCCGCCCGCGGTAGAGCCACCGCCTTCCAGAACGACATGCTGAGCCAACCGCTTGCGCAGTCGCATATCGACTTGCGCGGCGAAGCCATCAGGCTGGCCAGGCCGGGGCTCACCGGTGGACAGGATCAACGTAACCTCGGCTGAGTGGCCCAATTCCAAAAACGGCCGTAGCGCGTCAAGGGCCGGGAATACTGCTAGCTCGACGGCCCGGTCAGGTCCACGCAGACCATCATCGAGGCCGATGTCACGAGTGACCTTCATCCGCTCGCCGAACCGGTCGATCATGTAGGGATGGTCCTGAATGGCAGAGATACCGGCGCGGACAGCCGCCGCGCTCGAGGCCGTGTCGAAACCCAGCGGCGTGCGGGCTCCTACACCGACCACGACGATCGTATCTCTTTTGGTCGTCATTCTCTTTCTTTCGCCTGCCAGACGCCTGTCGCCGCGATTGTTGGCGAAAATCCGGTACGCCTTCTGATGCGCAGATTCGTGGTGTTCAGGCGCTCCTCGTCGTAAGGCACCGGCAGGGTCGACATCCAGGTGATCGAGAACTGCCTGAGATCGGGCTTGATGCGCAGCGTGTGGATGATGGCTTCGCCGTTCTTGCGGTCCGGGCGATTGTAAAACTCGGTCGTCATATCGAACGTGATGCGCGGCAAGAGAAACTGCAGGAAGCCATCGGCGGTGAAATTGCCGAGCCGCACATCTTCGTAGCCGATGAGCGGAGCCCTGGTCTGCTGATCCTCCGGTGCGCATTGATAATACATGCGGCTGAAATCGCTGGGCAAAAGTGGATCGCGCGTCTTTTCCCACTCCGCGCCATAAGTGCCGGCGTGTTTCATGCGCGGCTGCCAGTGCCGCGCCACCGGACCGAAACCGGCCGGCTTGCCGCTTCTATGATCGCGATAAGGCGCGTCGGCATATTCGAAGTTAGGCCCCGTCTTGCTGATCAGCCGCTGCGGATCTACAGCAAATCCGATGCCGACCGGATTGCGCTGGTCCCAGTCCGGTTTCGGGGCCTCTATATCGGTGCCGCCATAGGTCCGGCGCCAGCTGATCGGCATTTTGGTGAAGGGTTCGGCCCGGCTCATCCGCACCGACACCGCGCCGGGCAGGAAGACGCGGTCGCCCACCACATGGACGGTCTTGTCGACGTCGCCGACTTTTATGCGCGCCGCACTTTCGACGCCCGGACGACCACCGGGCGTATACACATGTCCCTCGACCAGAATGTCGGTGTGCTTCTTCTCCAGATTGAGATCCGTCTCGTCGAGAAGCTCATTCGGATCCGCGCCATAGACGGGCGCCAAATTGACCGGCGTCTGCTCCTTCAACAGCCGCTGTTTGCCGTCGGCATCGATCTCGAACGACGCCTTGATCGCAATCAGCCAGACCTCGTGCCCGCGCTCGTCACGCGTCCAGCTTTCCTGGGCGGCGAATGGCGTATGGTTGGACAATATCCACATTCGAAACCACACATCCTTACACGGTGATAAAACAGCGGGCCCTTGGCTGCGCTGGACATAATTATCGATCGGGTCTGCGTCTGTGCCGTGTTTTACACATCGTCGAATTCACCCTCATCAGCTGGTCTCCCAACTGCCGGCGAGGATTGTCTCCAGCGTCGTTTGCGGCGATTGCGGGTCGATGTCGAAAATGTCGGAATGCGCCGTCCACATCACCATGTCGGCGATCAGTTCCTCGCCCGGCTCGACCGACGGAACAGGCAGTGCCGCCAAAGCTGCATCCAGTTCGTCGGGCGTCAGTTCGCCCTGCTGGGCGGCGATGGCCGCTTCTTCTATCCCCGCAAACCATGCCTCGGCATGCGTCAGCGTGACAGGCGCTTGAGGCAGCTGGGCAACGACGCTCAGGGGGAATTTCCGGCCGACCTTGTCGGCGCTTTGCACGATGATGCCCGCCGAAGCGCCGAAGGAATTCGTGCCGGCCAGAAAGCGCAGCGCGGTGCCAGTGGCCCAGATGTCCTGGCCAAACAATGGCACCAGATGCTGCGCCAGCCAGCGGTCCCACAGCCGTACGAATTCGCCCTTCAGCCGCCGCGTCACGAAGTCGCCGGTGGCGGGCATTTTGCCGTAGAAGCCGGGCAGGATCATATCTGCGGCGGACATGAGAATTTCTTGAACATCTGGAGGTTGTAGGGATTTTCCACGCTCGCCGCCTTGAGCTTGAAGTCGGCGTACATGCCTTTCGTTCCGAGCCGCAGGCTGTAGACGTCGGACAGCGACGTGCCGGTGAAGCGGCCTGCGCGCAGCATCCTCAGCCACGCCCAGCTGCCGGTCTCGTTGAGCATGATTTCGGGCGAGCCGTCGATCGGCTGGAAGGCGAGCGAGATGACGCCGGTGCCGTCCTTGCCGGGCCAGGTCATCGGCTGCGGCCGCGTCGCATTGTTGAAGTAGACCAGGTTCTGGCCGTCGAGGTTGAGGGTGACGCGGGTGATGTTGGGCGACAGGTCGGTCGGCTCGAGCGTGAAGGCCATCACCGGGCCCTGACCGCCGGGAAAGAGATCGTCGCGGATGCGCCGCGCCTGCTCGAAGGCGGCGAGCGCCGATGGGTCGAGGCCGAAATCGGCACGCCATTTCCAAGGCTGCGCCGAGGTGTCGACATAGCCGATCAGATGGTCGTTGATGAAGCCGTCGATCATCCCTGCCGGTCCGAACAGGCGGGCGAAGTCGCGCACGTTGACGTCGACGGCACTGTCGGGGCTGAACGGATAGCGGTCGTTGAGCGCGGCCTGGCAGAAGGGCAGGATGTCGGCGCGCCAGATGGCGTTGAGCTCGGAAGCCACGGCCTTCTGCGTCAACCCGCTGGTGTCGCCGGCAATGCCGCTCAGCCAGGTGTTGACCGGGTCGGGCAGGATTTGCGCCTGGCGGGCGACGGCGCCGGTCAGTTCGGCAAGCCCGCCCTGTTTCTTGATCGCGTCCTGCGGGTCGGGATTGGCGGTCACCGTCTGCAGCACGTTGGACAGCGCCGTCAGCGCGACGACCGCGGCATCGAGCGCCGGCGGCTGGCCGTCGACCTCGGCAATCGTGCTCTTGAGCGGCTTGAAGTGTTCGGCCACCAGCGTGCCGGTCAGGTCGACTTCGCTCGCCGAGCCTGCCCGCGGCAACAGCTTGGCGCCGGTCTTGACGATCTTGCCCAGTTTGCCGAGTTTGCCCAGCAGTTTCGAGCCGCCCTTCGCCGCCGCCTTGTCGTCGGTCGGCGCCTCGTCCGAGCGGGTGAGGTCGACCTCCTGGACCACCGCCGTCAACAGCCGCTTGAGCGCGGAATCGGCGCTGGAAAGGTCCTTCAGATTCTCGCTGGCAATGTTGAGGTCGCTGAGCGGCGCCAGCCGCATGTCGCGCAGGAAACTGTCCCACTGCGCGATGTAATCGTCATAGTAGAGCTTCAGGATATCTTCCGACAGTGCCGACACCGAGGTCTCGGAATTTTCCGAGCAACCGCCGGCAAACACCGCGCGGTCGAGTGCCGCCTGGGCGGCGACATCCTCGACCCGGTCGAGGATCGCGTCGTGGAAGCCGTCATAGGTGAAGGCGCCTGATATGCCGACGCGCAGCGTCTTGTCGGAGCGTCGCGAAAATACCTTGGCGCCATTCGGCCCGGCGAAATTGGCGGGGATCCATTCCTTCAATCCGGCCACCGCCGGATCGGCCAGCAATTGCTTGTAGGCCCGCGCCGGCAGCGAGATCGTGCAGACCGTTTTCAGCGCTTCGGCGACCAGCGCCTGGTCGGGCGCGATGTAGCTGTCGTCGACCGCCATGCGCCGGATCGCGGCCAACTGGTGTTCTTCGGCATCGGCGGTCGGGAAGGGCGCGGCCGGCGCGAATTCGGGCAGGTCGTTCACCCACCAATTCTCGACGAAGTCGGAGTCCATCTGAGACAGACCGGTCATCATGCGGTAGGTCTTGAGTGCGCCCAGCATGAAGTCCGGATCGCGGATCTGCCGCCACATGGTCGCTTCCAGCAACGCCACCATGCGCGGCTCCAGCACGTTGCGCAGAGCGTGGTCATAGGTGTCGGTCTGCGCCCGCATCATCTCGGCCGAAGCCGATGGTCCGAGCAGGTCCTGTGCCTTGTTCGGAGGCGCAGTCCTGGCATTGGCGACTTCGTCCATGGCGTTGAGGGCAACGTCCATAGCCGGCTGCAGCACCGAGGCGGGCGTCGCGGCGGCCGACGTCAGCGGCGCCTGCAGTGCTTCGAACTGGCCGGCTTGCGCGGCGATGGCGTTGCGGTTGTCGTAGTAGGACCAGGTGAACAGGCCGCCGGCGAGTATGGCCGCAGCCGCGCAGGCAGCGGCGGCACCGCGCCAGATCCAGCTGCGGCGGCGCTGCGCCACAGGATCGAAGGTGCCGAGCCCGGCCTCCTTGAAGATCACCTCGGTCAAAAGGTTCTTGAGGAAGAAGCTGCGCTTCTCGAAACGCTGCGCCGGCATCGTGCGTCGTGCCGGCAGGCCGAAGGAGGAGGCGAGCGCCGCGGTCAGCCGGTCGATCGGCGCGCCTTCCTGGGTCGCCGAGGTGAGATAGAGGCCGCGCAGCCAGGCTGCCTCCTCGTAGCGGCTCTCGCCGAACATCGCCTCGACCAGCACCTGGATCGGCTCGGACAGGCTTTGCAGCTGTGCGGGAAAGCGGAAGATCTCGGCCCGTTCGGCCAGCTTGTCCTCATCCTCCAGCCGCGGCACCAGCCGCTTTTCCAGCTCCCTCGACAGCGTCGTGATTTCGCCCGCGATCGTCTTGGCGTCGACGCGTGCATCGAGCGGGAAGGTCGTCCCCCATACCTGTTCGCGCGCCGCCGTCGACAGGCCGCCGAAGAAGGCCTCGAAGCCTCTGATCAGATCGGCCTTGGTCAGCATGAGATAGACCGGCAAGCGGATCTCCAGCCGCTCCTCGAGTTCGGCCAGGCGCCTGCGGATCTTGCGGCCATGCGCCTTGACGGCTTCGTCGCCCTCGGACAGCGCGTCGATCCCAAGCGCGACGATGACGCCGTTGAGCGCACGACGGCCACGATGCTTCTTCAACAGATCGAGGAAACCCAGCCATTCCACGGCGTCGACATCGGGCTGGCTTTCCTGCTGGACATAGCGCCCGGCGGTGTCGATCATCACTGCGTTTTCGGAGAAGAACCAGTCGCAGTTGCGGGTACCGCCGATGCCCTGCAGATCGTCGGTGAGGTCGATCGGAAAGTTGAGGCCGGATTGGCGCAAGGCCGTCGTCTTGCCGGTCGCCGGGGGGCCGACGATCACATACCACGGCATCTCGCGCAGGAACTTGCGGCCGCCGAGCTTGCGGCGCTTCAACTCGACCATGACGTCCTGGAACTTGGCGCCGACCGCGGCGACGTTTTCCTCGCCCGGGCTGAGCCGCTTTTCCTCGACCGGGGCGGAAATCTCGGCGACGAACATGCGGTTGGCGCGGATCGCGCGGCGCTGCGCGACAATCAGCCAGATCAGCCAGAAGATCACCAGAAGCGCGATGATGACGATGCGCACCGTCTCCGACGCCATCGGCACATAGTCGCCGACCCGTACGATCGGGCCGAATACCCAGATGATCAGCGACAGCAGCGCCAGGCCGATCAGCGTCCACAGGAAACGCGAAGTCAGGACCGCCCAGAGGAAGCGCAGGATGAACATGTCACAGCCTCTTTTCGACCAGCACTTCGACGCGGCGGTTCAAGGCCCGCCCTTCGCGTGTGCCGTCGTCGGCCACCGGATCGGTGGCGGCCCGGCCTTCGGAGCGCACGCGCTCCTTAGGCACGCCGTTCTGGACCAGGATATCGGCAATTTCCGCGGCGCGGGCTTCAGACAGCCGCTGGTTGGTGGACAGTGGGTTGGTCTTTTGCAAGGGAACGCCGTCGGTGTGGCCGACCACGGTGATATCGCCGATCAACTCCTGATTCTCGAGGATCACCTTGGCGACCGAGGCGATGAGCGGATCGAAGCCGTCTGTCAGCTGTGCTCGCGACGACTGGAAGAGTTCGGGATTGGAGGCCTGGATGACCAGCCGCGCCAGCGACACGCTCTCCGTGCCGCTCAGCGCTCTCTTGAGCTCGTCCGGCGCCGCCGCCTGGAATTCCGGCAGCAGCGCGAAATCGACCGCCACCGGCGGCGGCGCGTCGACCTTCGGCGAAGCGCGGGTTACATCCGTACGCGTCGGCGGCGGCAGTGCGCGCACCAGCGCCGAAAGCTCGACCGCCTGGCTGCTCAGGCTCATCGACAGGCCGATATGGATGGCCGTCGCGATCACCGCCGCTGCCGCAACCATCACCCAGATCGGCACGATGAAACGTTGTGGTTCATCGGACGCGATCACGCCTTTCCAGTTGGGCGACAGCGGTGCGCCTTCGCCGTCGCTGTCGCGCAGGAAACGCGCGGCCGCCACACGCACGGCATTGAGCGAACGGTCGCCGGAGCGGCCCGGCACTCGATATTTGCCGCGGAAGCCGAGCGCCATGCAATGATACTGCAACTCCAGCATTTCGCGGTCGCGATTGGGATGGCGTTCAAGCTCTTCGAGCCGGGCGAAGAACTGCGCGCCGGCATCGACGTCGCCGCGCAGCATCACCACCAGCGGCTGGCGTGGCCACGCGCTGGCTCCGCCCCACGGCGTATTCAGCGCCAGATCATCGAGCAACGCAGCCACCAGCCACGCGGCCTGGTCGGCGCGCTCGAGCGAGGAGCCCTGCGCCATGGTGGTGTCGCGGCAGCGCACAAGTTCGTCGAGCAGCCTGGTGCGCAGGGCTTCCGGGTTCTCCGGCGGCTGTGCGTTTTCGAGTTCGGGTGCAAATTCCAGCAGCGGCGAGAACGCGTTGACGAGCACGTTCGGATGCGCGCGCGCGGAGCGTTTCGCAGTCACCCCTGACGCCGGCAGCGGCATGGCGCGCGGCGTTGGCGCTCCGCTCAGCCGAATGCGCGTCCGCTCCCGATCCTCGGACAGTCCGAATGGATCGTCCCTGCTCATCATCTCACCTGTTGACCGAGTAGCAGTCGACCTGCGGTTCGCTGGGCAGCACGCCCGAAACGCCGATCACGAAACCGGGCGCTTCGAGCAGCGAGGCCCAGTGCTCGCTTTTCTGGTCGAGTTCGAGGCACAGCCGGTCGCCGTCATAGGGAATTTCGCGCGGTTGCGAATGCAGGGGCTTCAGCGGAATGCCGGGCAGGCGTGATTTCCACAGCCCTTCGAATTCGCTGGCCGAGCCGACGGTCGCCTGGTTGACGAAAATCTTGCGCAAGGCATCCTCCGACAGTTCGGAGCCGATCCGCACCACGATGCGGCTCGCCACCAGAAGTTTCGGGTTGTCGATGCGGATCTTCCACACATTGGTCGCATGGCGCATGACCGGCAGGGCGCGGGATTTCGGCTCGATGTAGCGCAGGCTGAGGATGAGGGAGCGTAGCGCGTCGGCCAGCGCCGAATAGGCCGGGCCTGGCGCCATGTGGTCGTAAACAGGCAGTTCGCCGAGCCGCCTTGCACTCGAGCCATAGGTCGCCATCGAGCCGGCAAGGCCGGCCAGCTCCATATAGACCTCGGCCGGATGGAACACGTCCTGCGCCAGCATGTGCGCCAGCCGCGGCCGCGCGGCGTTGACCAAATTGAGGATCAGAAGATCCTCGACGCTGCGGCCGGGGCCGCCCAGCACCATCTTGCCATGCGCCTCGGCGATCTGGTCGAGGCCGGTGACCACTTCCTGCAGCAGGCGGCTGTACCAGGACGCCGCGCCGATGACCAAGGTCGGCGGCAGGAAGGTGTCGTCCAAGGCCACGCCGCCATCGGCGCGCACGCCCTTGAGTTCGGCCACCGGCAGCGCGGTGTAGCCGCCGACGGCCGTGCCCGGCGCCAGCAACAGCGCCTGCGGCCGTGCGATCTCGATTTCCTCGGGATCGGAGCCGCCATGCACGGCGTCGCGCACCGACACGATCCGGCCGCGATAGCGCGCGCCGGACGGCTCGGCGTGAGCCGGGTCGAAGCCGACGCCGCCGGGCGGTTCGAGCGGCAGCGCGATCAGCACCGGTCCCGCGCCCATTTCCGGCGTTACCGCCAGCGGCCGCGGCGCATCCATCGTCTCAGGGATCGCGAACGGCGTCCCGTCGGGAAAGATGCCGCGCGCCGAAAGCACCGAGATCTGGCCGGCATCGAGCTGTGCCTGATCAAGCGTCAACGTTCGAAAGCCGAACGTATGCAGATGCCCGGCCTGCAAGGCGCCGCGCACCGTCGCTTCGAAGAAGCGGTCCTGTTGCTGGAAATGCTGGGTGCGAAGGAAAAGCCCCTCCGACCACAGCACCCTGTTTGCATCGCTCATGCCGGCACTCTCTGCTTCCTGCTCATCACCTTGGCGCGGCTTTGCGGACCCGCCGCCGCTAGGCGGAAATGCCGCCGCTGCCGAGCTTCACATTGACGGTGAACTTCGATCCCGGCGACACCGACTTGGTCGTGCGCCAGTTGCGTCCGGTGGGTTCCCTGATCAGCGCGACGAAGCCGAGTGCGGCCACTTCCGGTTCGACCGTGATGGTCTTCGATGCGGTCTTGCCGGGTCCGACGGAAATCGTGTCGGAGCCGATGAGATCGCCGCCAAGTGCCGCGCCGGCACCGCCCTGCAGGGCAAAATAATCGGCCGAATTGAAGGCGCCGGTGCTCTTCAGCCGTAAGACCATTACCGTTACCGGCCTGTCGCCGCCGCCCGGTCCCGGGTTCATGCCGGCCCCACCGGCCAAATTGACCGTTATGACGGACGGTTTAGGCGGGCCGCTCTGGCAAGCCGTCAGCAGTCCCGTAGCCCCGATGGCCAGAATGAATTCGCGTCTGTCGATCATCTCTCAGTCCTCCTCATATGCGTCCCTAAAATCAGCGCCGATTTCGCCCAGAAAGCGCGTCTCGGCGCTGTGAGCGATTTCACGGTGGCGTTTCTGGTACAGTTCCCAGAGTTTTGCGCCGCGCCCGCCGGTCAGCAGATTGCCGATCGCCGAACTCGACTTCAGTTCCTGCTCGATCGCCGCCGGATCGAAGCGGTCGATCATGCGCTTGAGCGCGCCTTGCACGCCGCGCCAGGCACGAACGTGGTGCTGCGCCAGATCGCGCACCGCGTCCTTGATCGCCGCTTCGGCGCCGAGGAAACCGGGGCTGCGCTCGGCCAGGATGGTCACCAGAGCATCGTCGACCGAAGGCAGGAATTTGAGCGGGTTGACCTCGGACGCGCCAACCACGGTCTGGGCGACGCGGGCGTTGCCCTTCTCTTCGGCGCGCTTGCGCAAAAGTTGCATCAACCCTTCCATCATCAGCCGGTATTCGCGGCCGAACTTCTCCATGTCGGCCACCGGATCGCTGCCGGGAAAATCGGACTCGTCCATGCCCATGCCGCGCAGGAAAGCGGCGCGCAATTCCGCGTCCGCCTGTCCGGTCGACGGCCGCGCAGCAGCTTGCCGGACAGGAGCACGTGGTGGCGGTGGAGGCGGGGTTGGCGGTGGCCGCTGTGGCGATGCCTCGGCCGCGCGGACCGGCAGATCCCAGGGCGCCGGGGCAGGCGAGGGCGCATCCACTGCGCCGCCATCCGTCGCGCCTGCGTCGAGACTGGTGGACTCGGCCGGGCCAAAACCAAACCCGTCATCGTCGGCCGGCGGCTGCTCGGAACTGGATCTGCTCGGCTCTCTCGACAGCGGTGCGGAATCGAGGCCGAAGGGATCGTCGAACAGCGGCTTGCCAACACCCTTGTCGGGGGCGGTCTCGGCCACCGGCGTTGCCACAGGGTCGAGGCTGAACGGATCGTCGAACGCCTGCGAGCTGCGTTCATCGGACCGCGCACGCGCGAATGCGCCGGGCACCGGCTTTTCGAATGGATCGGGCAGGTTGGCAGGGCGTGGCCGTCCCGGCTCTTCTTCCGTGGTGGACGAAAAGAAATCGTCGCCGCCGAGGCTGACCGGCGCCCGCGACGCCGCCGGCTTACTGGCAGGCGCTGAAGGCCTGGAGGCCGGCGCCTCGGTCTTCGCCGTCTGCAAATCGACCCACACCACATAGTCGCCCAGTCGCAGTCGCATGCCGCTTTGCAGGCGCGCGGTATTTCCCGCGCCGAGCGGGCTGGCGGCATCGTCGATGAACAACCCACTGCTGGAGGTATCGGTGACGAAATAGCCGCCCTGCTTGCTGGTGATCTTGCAGTGGGCGCGCGAGACGAACATGTCGGGATCGTTGATCTGCCAGTCGGCGTCGGCGCTGCGGCCGATTACCAGCTCGCCCTCGTCCAGCCGCGCCTGCCGCGTGACTTGCGCGCGTGGTCCCTGTTCGAGAGTCAGAAGCAGGCTCATGCCGCCACCTCTTCCCGCCAGCCGACGATGGTCCGCAACCGCATGTCGTCGGCGTCCCCCTTTTCGACCGGTCGCGCCAGCCAGGTGGTGCGGGCAAGCTGGACGGTGCCGAGCTTCGCCGGCGGCACTGCCTTTGCCGCAAGCACGATCCTGAGATCGACATCGATGGTCTCGCCGATCAGGTCGCGCACCGCCTGCTTCAACAGCTTCAGCCGCTCACCGCCCGGCAGGAAGGCCTTGTAATCGATATAGCTGAGCGCGCCGATGCGCAGCTCGATGCGGCTCTGCCGGCTGAAGCTGCGCGGGCCGATGGTGGCGCTGCGGCCGAGCGTGGCATAGCTGCCGGCAAGCCGCGTCTGCAGCGCCTTGGGGATGGTCATCCAGGCCGCGACGAACTCCTTCAGCACCACCGGCACTTTGAAGGCTTCGGCCAGGAACAGCGTCAGTCGCTCGGGGCCGTCGACTTGGGCAGCGAGCGAGGCGGCCTGGCGAAGTTTTACTGTATCGAGTTCGGCATCCTGCGTGCCCGGCAGCCCGATGCCGGCCATCGCTTCCAGCATGGAACGGACGCGGCCGCCGACACCGCGTTCGACCTGCACAGCCGGATGCGCATCCGCCCAGGCCCGATAGTAGAGCGCGATCATCCTGTGCTGCAGGATATTGACAAAATCGACGAAGGTCGTGTCGCTCGTCTGCCGCGCCTCGGCGCCGGCATACCAGCGTTGCGACAGGCGATCGAGCACCCAGCGCGTCAGATGCAGTGGCATCGGCCCTTCGGGTCCGAGCAGGCCGAGATTGTTGACCGTGACGCGTGCCGGCGACTTGTCCGTCGGCTCGCGGAAATCCACCACGTCCTGCACTGCGAAGGACAGCCGCACATTCTGGCCGAGCCTTGCCGGCTCGCGGTCCGGCCGGCCGGAATGGCCGAACAGGCCGCCTTGCCGTTCGAGCCGGCGCAGCAGTTCGAAAAAGTCGAAACTCTCGGACAGGGTTGCGGCTCGCTCTAGATCAGGTAGCGATTGCCGGGCGTCATCGGCCATGGCACATCCTCCTGTTTCTGGAGCAACCGCGTGCGCGTGCGCACGAACCCGTTAATGCCGGCATGGCGGGCAAACAGCCGCGACAGCAGGCCCGACAGCAGCAGAGTGCTCTGTCCCGCCAGCACCGACTGGTCGACATGCAGCGTCACTTCCGTGCCGCGGCCGAAGCACATCGGCCCTTCGATCGCCAGCCTTTCGATCACCGCGCGCGAGTCGATGCGCACGATCGAGCGCACATTGCGGGCGAGCCCGGGGTCGCCGCGCTCGGCATAGAGATCGAGCAGCGCGTGCAGCGGATCGACGCCGCGGCCTTCCTTGGCCAGGCTGAGGAAGTTGAGCGCCAGCTGTGACACCAGTCGCCAGGCCAGGTCGTCGGCGCGCGACTCGCCGTCGGCGCCGGTCGGCAGCGCTGCCGGGATCGCCGGCTGCGGCGAACGCAATGCGCCGAGCAGCCGGACCGTCTCCACAGGGTCGCCGGCTTCCAGCGTCAGGGTCGGCGTGTCGTCGAGGATGGCCAGGTCGCGATTGGTGCAAAGCGCCATGATATCGACGCGCTTGAGCGGCCTGTTGGCCTGGCTGTGGACCGGGCGCGAGATCGCCAGGAAGACGTCGTCGCCGGCATAGGAGGTGCGGGTCACCCCCTGGCGCCGCTCGTCCTCGGTTGGCCGGCGCGGCCGCCGCTCGGTCGAATAGACCCAGCCGCTGCCGCGGTTTTGCCCGAGGCTGAACAGCTCCGGTATCTCGGCATCGGGCCCCTCGGCATCGGCGTCCTCGACGCGGATGACCCGGTAGATTTCAAAGTCGCGCGCCCGCGTACGGTCGGCATGCAACACCTGCCGCGTCTTGCGCTGGTCGAGCTCGATGACGTTGCACTCGCGCTCGAAGAGATTGATGATCGGCGTCGCGAACAGATCAAAATCCGCCGGCGTCAGGTCGGCGAGCTCGGGCACGGGACGCCTGAACAAAAAGACGATTTCGAGCCCGGCCTGGCATTTACGCACGACCGGCAGCAAGCCGGTGACGCGCGCATAATGGAAGCGCTCGGGCATCATGAAATATTCGCGCAGCAGGCGGTAGCCTTCGAAGGTCGGCCGCGTGCGCGGCATCAGCGCCTCGGCATCGGCAATGCCGACCATCTCCGGCGGCGGTAGCGGCGACAATGGATTGGTCTTGCCTTCCGGTCGAGCGCCGACACCAGAGCAGACTCCGAAGATGGCGTCGAAGATCAGCGGCGCCTTGGTGCGGTTGGCGAAATAGAAGTCGAGCCGGTCGAGCGCCAGTTCGTCGAGCTTGCCTTTGCCGGTCCGCGCCAGCGTGATGCGAAGTGCCGCTTCGCCGGCCTTGCCGGCGATCGGGCCGATGCCGGCGGCGGCAAGCGCGCTGCGGTCCTGGAAATAGCCGACCGAACTGATCGCGATCGGAAACAGCGTCATGTCCTGCGCGGTGGTGAAGGTGCAGCGTGTCGACAGGCCAGCCTGCAGGCTGGAGACCAGCCGCGTGCCGCGCTTGACGACGTGGCCGGCAAGCATTGTCTGCACCTGCTGGCCGGGCTTCAGCACCACCATGGCGGTTGCCGGCACCGGCGTGACGAGATCGGGATAAAGCACGTCGAGGATGCTGCGCGAAAACCGCGAGCGCTCGGCATCCACCTTCAGGCGCGTGCGCGCGGCGAGGAAGGCGACGCCGTCGAGCAGCCGCTCGACATAGGGGTCGGGACACGGCACCGTATCCAGCGACAAATTGCGGGCAACCGCCGGATGCATGTCGGCGAACTCCGCCGCCAGCCCGCGTATGTGGGACAGTTCCTCCTCGTAATATTCTACGAAGACCCGGTCCATCTCTCAGGCTTCCCTGAACTCGGTGCGCGCCAGTCCGTTGTCGAGATTGATCGTCGTGCGCAGGCGCATGCGCTCGGGCGTCGGCGTCATGATCAGCACGGCGTCGATCTCGATCTTCAGGCCGGTCTTGTCGCCGAGGTTGACCGTGACTTTCGTCGCGCTCTCCTTCAGCCGCGGCTCGAATGCGGCGAGCACGGCGCGGATCTCGCGTGCCAGAACATCGCGATCGAAGTCGCGCGACGACCGGCCGGAGAAGGACGGCACGCCATAATTGACAACGCTGCGGCGCACCTCCGGAAAGTCGGCCAGCGATGTCGGACTGTCGGTCATCTGCTCGGCCTCGAGATCGGATAGCAGCGGCGCGGATTCGAAACGCTCGGTGTTGAACAGCGCCTCGATGTCGCGCCGCACGGCCTCGCGCAGCACATCGGGCGACACCACGATGCCTCGGCTTTCAAGCTCGCCACGGTGCCGGTTCTGAAACGCCAGCCGGTGCAGCCGGCGCTTCTGATCGGGGTTCAATGCGTCATCGGCGTCGATGCGCCTCGGTCCGTCTGCCAGCAGCTCGTCCAGGCGCTCTGCGCCAAGCTCCTCCTGCAGAGCCTGCCTGAGCCCGTCTATCTCCGAGCTCAGGCCCGGCAGATCGTTGACGAGGCGGTCCCACAGCGAAGGCTGTACCGCCTCGCGCTTGGCCCGTGAACCGCCCGCCTGTATCTTGTCGGCGGCAGGGCGCTTTGCTCGCCCCTCACTTGCCGACATAGACATCCATTTCGGCTTCGTCATTGTCGTCATAGACGAACTTGATCTTCTTGTAGGCGAAGGAGACTTCCTCCTGGATCAGGTCGGCTTCATCATCGGCCTGCGACATGTCGTATTCCATGATCGAGGCGTCGGTCAGGGTAACGACCAGATAGTCCTTGCTCTCGCCGTCGATGGTCCGCCGCGCGGAGAATTTGACCTCGTCCAGCGCCTTGTTTTCGAACAGGGCCTTGGCCAGATAGGGTGAGGCCTTGTCATAGTGCTTGGTGAACTTGATCATGCCCATCGACACGCGGCCTCGGCGCGAGAGGGAATTGGGGTCGTAGGGCGCGACCATCTTGTAATCGACGCCATGGATTTCGATCTCGTCGTCATGGCCGTCGCGTGTGCTAGGCCCCTTGATATCCGGAACTTTCAGAAAACCGTCGATCTTCATTGTGGGCATTTTCGTTCTCCACCGCTTTCAAACAAAGGTTTGGTTGCTGCAATCAGGTCTTAACGGACGGCAATTCCGACACCAGCCTGAGCGAGGCGTTGATGCCCTCCAGCTGGTAGTGCGGGCGCAGATAGAAGCGGGCGTTGTAGTAGCCCGGCCGGCCCTCCACGCTGTCGACCTGCACCTCGGCGGCGGCAAGCGGACGCTTGGCGCGCGCCTTGTCGTCGGCGAAGGCCGGGTTGGCCAGTACGTACCGGTTGATCCATTCGGTCAACCAGATCTGCATGTCGGTGCGTTCCTTGAACGATCCGACCTTGTCGCGCGCAATCGCCTTGAGGTAGTGCGCAAAGCGCGAGACCGGGAACAGGTAGGGCAGGTTGGCGGAGAGCCGCTCGTTGGATTGGGCGTCGGGGTCGACCAGGCGTCCCGCCCGCGTCTCGTCATCCTGCAGAGAGTGTGCGCCGATAAAGGCCGCGAGATCGGTGTTCTTGCGGTGCAGGATCGGCATCAGCCCGAGCTTGGCCAGTTCCGCCTCGCGGCGGTCGTCGATGGCAACCTCCGTCGGGCACTTCATCGCGATCGAGCCGTCGTCGGTCGGGAACGAGTGCACCGGCAGGTTGAGCACCGTGCCGCCATTCTCCACGCCGCGGATCTGGGTGCCCCAGCCATAGAGCTTGTGGCTGCGGTTGATGTTGACGCCCATCGGGAAAGCGGCGTTCATCCAGACATATTTGTTGTGGTCGCCCTGCACTTCTTCCTCGAAGGAGAAGCCCTTGACCGGCACGGTCTCGGAGCCGTACGGCAGCCGCGCCAGCACGCGCGGCATGGTCAGCCCGATATAGCGCGCATCCTCGCTCTCGCGCAGCGATTGCCACGAAGCGTAGGCCGGGTTGGAGACGATCTGCTGCAGGTCCTGCGGGTTGGGCAGTTCCTGCCAGCTGTCCATGCGGAACAGCCGTGGCGAGGCGGCGGCGATGAACGGCGTGTGCGCCGAGGCGCAGATCCCGGAGATGTTGCGCAACAGGCCGACGTCGCGCGGGTGGTTGGAGAACTCGTAGGCGCCGATGACGCAGCCGATCGGTTCGCCGCCGAGCATCGAATACTCGTCGGTGTAGACTTTCTTGAAGATCGGGCTCTGGTCCCACATCTGGCCTTCATAGTCTTCGAGCGTATCGGCCAGCTGCTCCTTGGAAATGTTCATCACCCGGATCTTCAGCTTCTGATCCGTCTCGGTGTTGTTGATGAGGTACCAGAGGCCGCGCCAGGTGCCTTCCATCTGCCGCACTTCCGGCGCGTGCAGGATTTCGTTGACCTGGGTCGTCAGCATCTTGTCGATGCCGGCGATCAACGACTTGATCGACTTGATCGAGTTGGACGAGATCGTCGTCGTCTCGGAGCGCGACTGCGCCGCCAGAGCCAAGTTGCGCACCAGCTGCTGCAGCTTCTCGCTGTCGTCCTTCTTGACCTTGAAGTCCTTCTCCAGCAGCTGGCTGAATTCACCGAGATCGACGGCCTCGGCCTCGGCGACGGATGCTGCGGTCTTTTGCTGTTCGGCCATGATCTATTCCTCACCCTTGTCGTCGGACAGCGCCTGGGCGGCGATCTGGCCAAGCAACGGCTGGTTGTTCAGCAATTGGGCTATGCGCTTTTCGGCATCGACGCGGCCGTCCATGAAGCCGAGCAGCTCCTCGAGCTGGCGCCGCATCTTGAGGATTTCGGCCAGTTGCGGGACCTGTTCGGCGATCTTGTCGGGGGCGAAATCGCCCATCTTGGTGAAGGTCAGGTCGAGCGCCAGTTCTTCGTCGCGCTCCTGTCCCTCGGCCTGCGGCAGCGTGTTCTTCACCCGCGCCTTGACCCTGGGTCCCAGCGCTTCCATGAATTTGGGGAAGCGGTTGGCATCGGTCTCGACAAAGGAACGGTCGAGCACCGTCTTGGACGCTTCCCTGGTCTGCGATGCGCCCGACAGGTCGGCCATCACGCCCATGACGAACGGCAGTTCGATCGTCGTCGGGCTGCCGTAGGTTTCGACATCGTAGGCGATCTGCACGCGCGGGGCGCGATTTCGCTCGATGACCTTCGCTTTGCTTTCGGCTGGCATGTGTTGCTACCTTTCATCCTTCTGGGCAGTCTTCTTGGCGTCGGGAACGCCGGCGAGCAGCCGGAATTCCTTGAGCCCCGACGGGGCGAGGTCTTCCATCAGTTCAACGAAATCCATGTGCACCATCCTGCGCACCCGGCGGGCGAGATGCGGGATCGGACTCGAGGGCTCGGTGCGGTCGTAGAACGCGACCACAAGGTCGAGGCACTTCACCACATCGTCGCGCGAGGAAATCCTGTCCGGGAGCCCCGCACCGGTCTCCGCGTAGCTTGCCATCGTCTCGGCTCCATGACCGTTTCTGACCCGCGCGGCCGGGCTTGCCGGGGGAGCAGCCGGGCTGGCAGCCCCTTTCGTCGCTGCCTCTTCCGTGGTCTCGACCGCCGTGTTGCGTTCCAGCGTCGTCAGCACGCGCTGCAAAAATCGTTTCAGGTCCGGGACGGCAGCCCCGTTGCTGTCAAGACGGGCATTCAGGGCCGTATCGACCGCGTCGAGCGCCTCGATCGCTGCGTGCGCCCCGGCGATGAGCGCTGTCATCTGTTCACCGGCCTGGTCCTGATGGGCGGCACAACCGCTGCCCACCCGGTTCAGGAGCTGTCCGTGCGCGCTGACCAGCGCTGCCTTCTCCGTGGCATTCAATCCCGACGCCGCTTCCTGAAGCATGACGCGATCATCGAGCGCACCCTGTTCGAGATCGCGTCCGCTGATCGGCCCGATGGGACGCGGCGCGAAGAAGACCATCTGCCTGAGGTTCGCCAGCAGGCCTTCCTGGCCGTTCTGCAGGTCGGCCAGCGCGTTGAGGCGGCGCAAGGCGGCCTCGCGTGGTTGGGGGCTGGCCCGCAGCGCCGGGTGCATCGTCTCCCAATGCGTCTCGAAGGTCCTTGCAATCAGGGTCAGGCCCTGTGCCAGTCCGGCCAATCCCTCTTCATTGGCGAGCGCCCGGGCGACAATGACAAGCAGGCGCAGGTCGCGGCCATGCGAACGCAACTCCTCGGCCTTGCCGAGCACGGCAGGCCAGTCGACCGGAATGGTCGATTGCGCGGCTGGCTTGTTGCGCCCGTCATGGACGACCTTGACCTGCGGCTCCGTGAGCCGCTCCAGCTCATGAAAAGCCGGATCGTTGCGCAAGTCTTCGCCTGACGGATTTTCACCGTCCAGCGGAGCAAGCCAGAGTGCGAGATCGATCACAGATACCCCCGGCGACCGGCTCTAAAACCGTACGTGACCCAACGTTAGCACACGGTTGCATATTCCCACAATTCGCCATCCGCTCAAAAGTTAATGAGCGCTAATGAATGTCGGTGCAACTGCGCCTCGAATGGCGCAATTCATGGCGCGCCTGCCCAACCTCGTATGTGAAGCGCATCGCATAGGATTAGAAAAAATCGTGGTTGTCTGCATTTGGCGGCGCGGGACTCTCCACAAAGAGAAAGGCCGGCTGCATCAAGCGCTTTGTCAAGCGGCTGCATATGTGGCAGGCTGTCGACGGGCAGATTGCAGGAGCACGTTCGATGGAACAGCGCCGGTCGTCGCAGGGGTTCAAACGCAAGGAACTGGTTGGCAAGCTCAATCCGGTCTGCCTGCGCGCCTTCAAGGCCGCCGCCGACAGCGCCAAGCTGCGCGGCAATCCTTACGTCGAACTCGTCCATTTCATAGAACAACTGGTGCTGTTCGAGCGTTCGGATATGCAGATGATCATTGCCGATGCCGGCGTCGATGCCAGCCGGCTTACCAGCGACATGACCCGCGCCGTCGATAAGCTGCCCTACGGCGCCACCTCGATCGAGGAATTTTCCGACCACATCTTCCACGCCATCCAGGAGGCCTGGAACCTGGCGACGCTGGAATTCGGCATGGAGGAGGTCCGCAGCGCCCATATCGTGCTCGCCTGCCTGAAGACGCCGGTGCTGGAAGGCCTGGTGGCGAAGATCAGCGGCGAATTCGACAAGATCGACGCCGACGGGGTCATCGCCCGCTTTGCCGAGGTGGTGGAGGGCTCGCTCGAAGCCGGCGCCACGGCAGCAGTGGCTCCCACCGCGGAGGCGCCGCGGCGCGCTCCGGGCGGGGATTCGGCGCTGGCCAAATACGCCACCGACCTCACCCAGCGCGCCCATGACGGCAAGATCGACCCGGTCGTCGGCCGAGACCCGGAGATCCGGCAGATCATTGATATCCTGATGCGGCGCCGGCAGAACAACCCGATCCTGACCGGCGAGGCCGGTGTCGGCAAGACCGCGGTGGTCGAGGGCTTTGCCCTGCGCATCGCCCAGGGCGACGTGCCGCCGCCGCTGCAAGGCATCAGCGTGCGCATGCTCGACGTCGGCCTGATGCAGGCCGGGGCCAGCGTCAAGGGCGAGTTCGAGAAGCGCCTGAAGGCGGTCATCGACGAGGTCCAATCCTCCGAGACGCCGGTCATCCTGTTCATCGACGAGGCGCACACGCTGATCGGCGCCGGTGGTGCCGCCGGAACCGGCGACGCAGCCAATCTCTTGAAGCCGGCGCTGGCGCGCGGCGAATTGCGCACCATCGCCGCAACCACCTGGGCCGAATACAAGCAGCACATCGAAAAGGACCCGGCGCTGACCCGCCGTTTCCAGGTGGTCAAGATCGACGAGCCGTCGGAAGCGGTCGCCGTGCTCATGCTGCGCGGTGTAGCCGGCGTGCTCGAACAGCATCACGAAGTGCAGATCCTGGACGAGGCGATCGAGGCGGCGGTCGGCCTGTCGCATCGCTACATCCCGGCGCGGCAATTGCCCGACAAGGCGGTCAGCCTGCTCGACACCGCTTGCGCCAGGGTGGCGATCTCGCAGCATGCGACGCCGGCCGAGGTCGAGGACATTTTGCGGCGCCGCCAGGCGCTGGAAGTCGAAAGCGGCATCATCGGCCGCGAGGCCGCGATCGGCATCGAAGTAACTGACCGGCAGGCGCGGGTCGAGGCCGGGCTCACTGAGGCCGGGACCATGCTCGCCGCCGCCGAGGAGCGCTGGGAGCGCGAAAAGGCGCTGGTTGCCGAGATCCTCGAACTGCGCGCGCGGCTGCGCGGCGACGGCGTGCCGCTCGATGCGGTGGCGACAACCGAGGCCGATGCCGAACCAGCAGCGCCGGACGAAGAAAAGACCAAGGTGCCCAAGGCTGAACCGCCCAAGGCCGAAACGTCCAAGCCTGAAAAGCCGAAGGCCAAAGCGTTCGAGACCGAAGCGCCGGCTGCGGAGGCTGCGCCGTCAGATCCTGTCGCCGATCTGGCGCGGCTGCGTGAACTCATGGCCGAGCTTGCCACCGCGCAAGGCGAGACGCCGCTGATCCTGCCGTCGGTCGACCGCAATGCGGTCGCTGCCGTGGTCCAGGACTGGACCGGCATCCCGACGGGACGGATGCTGTCCAGCCAGACCGAAAAGGCGATCAAGCTGGCCACCACGCTGTCCGAACGTGTCGTCGGCCAGGATCACGCCATGGAGATGATCGCCAAGCGCGTGCAGACCAGCCGCGCCGGGCTCGGAGCGCCGGAAAAGCCGGTCGGCGTGTTCCTGCTCTGCGGCCCCTCGGGAGTCGGCAAGACCGAGACGGCCCTGGCGCTGGCCGAGACGCTCTATGGCGGCGAGCAGAACCTGATCTCGATCAACATGTCCGAATTCCAGGAGGCGCACACCGTCTCGACGCTCAAGGGCGCACCGCCCGGCTATGTCGGCTACGGCAAGGGTGGCATTCTCACCGAGGCCGTGCGCCGAAAACCCTATTCGGTGATCCTGCTCGACGAGGTCGAGAAGGCCCATCCCGACGTCCACGAGATCTTTTTCCAGGTCTTCGACAAGGGCATGATGGATGACAGCGAGGGTAGGCGCATCGACTTCAAGAACACGCTGATCCTGCTGACATCGAATGTCGGGTCCGAAGTCATCATGGAGCGGACGCAAAACGGCACGGTGAGGGCGGGGCTCGACGGCCTCGATGCAGCTTTGCGCGCTCCACTGCTGAAAGTCTTTCCGGCAGCCTTCCTCGGCCGCGTCGTGACCATCCCTTATTATCCGCTTTCGGATTCGATGATCGAGGCCATCACCCGCCATCAGTTCGGCAAGATCGCGCGGCGGCTGCGCGCCAGCCACGACGCCGAACTGGTGATCGGCGACGGCGTCATGGCGCTGGTCAAGGCGCGCTGCACCGAAATCGAGTCCGGTGGCCGCATGATCGACGCCATCCTCACCAACACGCTGTTGCCGGAACTCAGCCGCGGCGTGCTGAACCGGTCGCTCGACGGCGAGAAGATGACCAAGGTGACCGTCAGCGCTTCCACCGACGGGTTTGCCTATTCGTTCGAATAGTCAGGCCTGACTGCTCGGCTCCGTCTCGGCGCGGATCAGCTTGATGTCGGCGCCGGCTGCCCAGGCGCCGATATCCTCGCGCCGCAACGCCGCCGCCATCATGTCGGGAAACAGGTCCGGCGTGCAGGCGAAGACCGGTATGCCAAGTGCCGCGACCGAAGCCGACATCGCCTGATCATAGCCCGGCCGGCCCTGATCGGTCAGCGCCAACAGCACGATGACATTGACGCCGGACCGGACCAGCGCCGCAAGCCGCCGCAGCAAGTCCTGGCCGTTGCCGCCCTCATAGAGGTCGGTGATCAGCACGAAGTGGGATTTGGTCGGCCGCTCGATGCGGTCGGCGCAATAGGCGACCGCCTGGTTGATGTCGGTGCCGCCGCCGAGCTGCACGCCAAACAGCACCTCGACCGGGTCGCTGAGCTCTTCGGTCAGGTCGACGATGGCCGTGTCGAAACAGACCAGCTTGGTGCGCACGACCGGCAGCGACGCCATCACCGCGGCGAAAATCGAGGCGTAGATCACCGAGCTCGCCATCGAGCCGGACTGGTCGACGCACAGCACCACTTCGTCGAGATCGACCAGCCGGCGTTGCTTGCGCATGAAGCCGACCAGTTTTTCCGGCACGACGGTTTTGTGCTCAGGCTGGTAGTGGCGAAGATTGGCCGAGATGGTGCGCGGCCAGTCGATGTCGCGTTGGCGCGGCCGGTTGGTGCGTCGCGACTTGTCGAGCGCGCCACGGATCGCCTCGGCGGTCTTCTGCTCCAGCCGCTGCATCAGCTTGGCAACGATGTCGGCGATGATGGTGCGGGCGATGTCCTTGGTCTTGGCCGGCATCACCGAACGCAGCGAGATCAGGTCGGCGACGAGGTTGACGTCGGCCTCGATCGCCTTGAGGAATTCCGGCTCCATCAGCATCTGCTTCAGGTTCAGCCGCTCAAAGGCATCCTTCTGGACGATCTGGACCACCTGGGCGGGAAAGAAGGAGCGGATATCGCCCATCCATTGCGCCACGCGTGGCGCCGAGCGGCCGAGCCCGCCGCGCCGCTTGCGCGGGTCGGCATCGGCATTGGCGCCGTCGCCGTAAAGCGCATCGAGCGCCGAAGACAGTTTTTTGTCATCACTGGAAAGGGCGGAGGAAGCCTCGTCATCGGCGCCGATCGCCAGCCGCCAGCGGCGCTCGCGGCCGCTATCGGAGGATGCTGGGCCGGGTTCGGGCACTTCGGCTTCGTCATCCATTGTCACACTCCGCCCGCCAGCAATGGCCCAAGCCGCTCCAGGTGACGGCGCCAGCCCTCGCCGCCATCCGGCGCCGGCGTCAGGCCGGCCGGCAACCTTGCGGTGCGGCCGAGCACGGCCTCGATCAACCGCCGCCGCTCCATCGAGTCCAGATTGGAGAAGACGCGGCGCAGCAATGGCAGATGCGCGATGAAAGCGTCCTCGTCGAGCGATTTCAGCCACCCATCGACGGCGCCGCGCAGGCCCTCGTCATAGATCAGCCGCTGGCCGGCAGTGCTGAAGAAACCTTCGAAGAACCCCGCTCCCTGGGCGACCGGCGTCCCCGGCGACAGCCTGCGTCCGAGCAGCCCGGCGGCGTCCTCTGCCGACAGTTGGCCGGCTTCATAGAGCAGATGCGCGGCGCAGCCGGCGAGCAGCGCCGTCGAGCCCGGACCTTCCAGCACGCCGGTCAGGCCGTTGCGCCATGCATCGAGCACGCCTTCGCCGGGCTCGACCAGCCGGATCGCCGTGTCGGCCTTGCGCACAGCACCGACCAGCGTGGTGGCGGCCTGCTCGTCCAGGTCGCGCACCGCATAGGGCAGCGCGATCGCGCCTTCGACGATCAACCGTTCCAACAAACCGGACAGCCGGTTGGTTTCGGTCTTGCGCGCCTCGCCGTAACGGATGATGTCGGCAAGCGGCGGCACCGAGGCCAGCATCTCCAGGCATTCGCTGCTGTGCGCTGCGCGCGCCTCCAACGCTACAAGGCCGGCGCTCGCGGCCTCCGACAGATCCGCCGTAATGGCGCTCTGGACAAGGGCGGCAAGCGTGTCGAGGCTCGCGGCCGCACCGAGCATCTGGATCAGGCGGCCATTGGCGGCCTTTTCGATAGTCGGGCCGTAGATCAGGTTCTCGACCAGGCGCACGGCATATTCCGGCTCCCAGGCCAGCGTCCATTTTTCGCGAAAGGTGCCGCGGCTGCGGCCGGCGTCGGCCAGCCTGCCCCATTGCACGCCAAGCACGTTCAGCCGGTGCAGCAATGTCGAACGAAACAGTCCGCTTTCGCTGCGCAGATCGACCGACAGCTCGCGTTCCAGCGCCTCCGGCTTCAGCCGCGCCGCCTTCTGGTTGCGCTGCAGGTCCTCGATCAGCGGCGCCAGCGGCGTGTCGGGCGGAATCTCGCCGACATCCGCGCCCAAAAGCAGCTCGGCCTCGACCAGCGCCCACAGCACCGCTTCGCCGTTGAACAGCGCCGCGATCGCGGCATCGCGCAATTCCTCGAAGCCGGGCTTCGGCCGCTCGCGAATGGCAGCCAGTGTGCGCGCAAGCCGCTCGGCCTCGATCAGCGACGCGGTCGACACCAGATGGCCCTTCGCCCGCAGCACCGCCGCGATCGTCGCCAGCCACAGCGTCGCGGCGTCGCGCCGCCCTCGTGTGCGCCACAGATGCTTGCACCAGCCGGGCGCGACGACGCCAGCGCCATAACCATAGCCCAGCGCAAGACGCGGCCCGGTCCATGGCGCCCATGTCATGATGCTTTTGCGCCGGGCAATTCCCTTGATCAGCGCCTGGTCGTTCTTCTGCGCGTGCGCGGCCTGCAGGGCCGGCACATGCCATGCGCCGCAGACGACGGCGATCGGTCCGGCGAATTCCTTGCGCGCGGCGGCGATTTCCAATCGCATATGCGCTTCACGCTTGGCCTCGAACGGCGCGATCGCACCTTCGCCGTCGCGCAGCGTCGTCATCGCATCGGTGATGGCAGCGAAGATTGGACCCGGCTGCGGATTCTGCTCGATAATGTCGGCCCACCAGCTTTCGCCATCTTCATAGCCGGCGGCCGCAGCCAGCGTGCCGATCGGGTCGCGATGCGATGCGGGCTCGCCATCCTCACCGGTTTCGTCCTTGGGTTCGGGCTTGTCGGCGTCAGCCGTTTTGTCGGTGTCGTCGGTTGCCGGTGCCGCGAACCGTGCCGATGACGGCAGGTCGATGAACCGCAATGCCGCCTTGTTCTCCACCGCCCACACCGCCGCCTGGTATTCCGGCGAGAACTCGGCGAACGGCCAGAAACTCGTCGCGGCCGGGTCGTCCTCGGGGTAGCAGAGCAGCGCCACCGGCGGCTGCATCTGCGGGCGCGCCAGCAATGGCAGCAGGGCGGACGCGTCGCTCGGCCCTTCGATCAGCACCGCGACCGGCTGCAAGTCCCGCAGCGCCTGCACCAGGCTGTCGGCGGAGCCCGGCCCGTGATGGCGGATGCCGAAATAGGCGACGTCGCTCATGACCTCAGATCGCTGCGTTCAGTGCCGCGTAATAGCCGGCATAGCCCGGCCGCTTCTTGAGCACCGTTTCGAGATATTCCTCCAGCACCACCTTGTCCTGCACCGGGTCCTTGACGATCGCTCCGACAAGGCTGGCGGCGAGGCCTTCGGCGCCGAGTTTGCCGCTGTCGAACCACGCCGCCTGGCTGAGGCCGCCGACCATGGTGGCGATCGCCTCGGCGGTCGACAATGAACCCGAAGGCGTCTTCAGCGTCACCTTGCCGTCAGCGGTTGCGCCCGAGCGCAGCTCGCGGAAAATGGTCAGCACGCGCGCAATCTCCTCGCCGACATTCTTCGGCACCGGCAGGTCGAGGCCGCCGGCCATCTCGTCGACCCGCTTGGAGACGATCGCCACCTCTTCGGCCATGTCTTCGGGCAGCGGCAGAACCACCACATTGAAGCGGCGCTTGAGCGCCGAGGACAGTTCGTTGACGCCCTTGTCGCGATTGTTGGCGGTGGCGATGATGTTGAAGCCGCGCTGGGCATAGAGCGAGGTGTTGAGCTCCGGGATCGGCATCATCTTTTCCGACAGCACGGTGATCAGCGTGTCCTGCACGTCCGAGCCCATGCGCGTCAGTTCCTCTAGCCGGCATAGCTTGCCGCTCTCCATGGCGCGGTAGAGCGGCGTCGGCACCAGCGCCTCCTGGCTCGGCCCTTTGGCCAAAAGCTGCGCATAGTTCCAGCCGTAGCGGATCTGGTTCTCGTCGGTGCCGGCCGTGCACTGCACGATCAGCGTCGAGTTGCCCATGATGGCGGCGGCGAGATGTTCCGACACCCAGGACTTGGCGGTGCCGGGAACGCCGAGCAACAGCAGCGCGCGGTCGGTAGCGAGTGTCGCCACCGCGGTTTCCATCAGCCGGCGGCGACCAACATATTTCGGCGATATCACGGTGCCGTCGCTTGCCTTGCCGCCGAGCAGATAGGTCAGCACGGCCTTCGGCGACAAGCTCCATCCGGCCGGCTTCTGGCGTTCGTCATTGCGCGCCAGCGCCTGCAGTTCAGCGGCATAGGCCTGCTCGACAGGGAGGCGGATGGCTGCGTTCATGGTGCTGTTCTCCGGATTGTCATGTTTTGGTTCCCGTCATTGCCGCGTTGAGGCGCAGGAAAACGAGCGAGGCTGCCGCCGGCAGCATGCCGGCCGCAACAATGTCGCCGATCAACCGTTCAGCGGTCTCCGCTGTGGCAAGAAAGCCTATCGTTTCCAGGGCGTGGTCCGCGCTTCGCTTCGCGGGCTCGTCGTTTCCCGCAACCATGGTGCGCAGTGCCGACAGCGCCTTGCCATTTGTCAAATCGTCCCATTCAAGCCAACTCGCTTCGGCGCCTTCGACCAGGTTGAGCGCTTCAAGATTTTGAGCGTCCTTCAGGATCCGCCTGATCAGGTTCCGCTTCCTGCCGCTGTCCAAACGCAACATGAGGTGGAAGACAAACAATGCCGACTTGCCACCTTCGGCGACAAGCGTATCCGCCAACAGCGCCACCGTGGCATCGCTGCCGGACACGGCGACCATCCGAACGAGAGACAGATCCGCTCTGTCATCGGCACCGAATTGCCATGCCCCGATGAAATCGGACTCTGTTTTGCCGAAATGCGCCGCAAGATCGACCAGGTAACAGCTTGCGAACAGGTCGACGCGACGACTTTCTTGCGCAGCCGATTTGAGTTTTGCCGGCGTGTATGTGGTGCGGCGGCGGATGAAGCCGGATTTGCCTTCTGTGATGAAGGCGGCGAGTTCGGCAACGGGGTCGTCGGCTCCGTCGTTGCCCGGCCGGCCATGCTCGCCCAGCCTTGCCAGCAGCCGGCCCGCCAGCTCCTGCACCTTGCCGGAGCGGTCGGTGGCCAGGCTTTTCAGGAATGGCGCGTCCGTGGGCGTCAGGTTGAAATGCATGAGTTCGATGAGCGCCAGCCGGACTTCAGCCGGCTCGCCCGTCGCCTTGGCTTCCATCAGGCTGCGGGCCGTGGCCGGATCGCGACGGCGCATCTCGGCCAACGCGATACGGCGCGCGGCGGGGTAAAAGTCATCCCAGTTCTGCGCCGTCAGCTGCTCCTGCGGGGCAATCTTCAGCCCCTCGACGCTGGCCTGCCAGTCGATCCACGGCGCATAGATGTCAGGGCTGTTCTGGTCTGATGCCGACGGCATCCAGTCCATCGGATGCAGCACGTAGCCGCGGCTGGCGACGAGCGTCGCGACGCGCGACTTGCGCCGCGCATCGGCGGCGTTCTTCAGGGCCGCCCGCAACAGCGGCCGCAACCGCTCCGGCAGCAGTGGCAGGCCAAGCCTCGGCAGCGGCGGGCGCCGCTTCAGCGTCTTCGGCGCCGACGGCCGCAGGCCGACATCGAGCGCCTGCGCCGCGATCGCCAGCAGACGTCGCTCCCGTTCGTCCGGGCTTGCGCCACGCGCGATCTCCTTCCATGCGGTTGGCGCCAGATCGAACGCGGTTCCGCCGGTGATCCAGCAGTCGCGCATCGTCGCCAGGCCGGTTAGTTCGAGCTCGTTCATGACAGATCGAGCCTCCCGAAGCCGCTTTGCGCGGCCAGCAGATCGAGCCGCGCGCCGTTCCAAAGCGCTGCCGTGGCCGCGAGGTCGAGGCCAAGCACGGTCTGATCGACGGTCCCGCTAACAGGCAGGGCGATCCCTTGCGGGTCGTGCGCCGCTTGCCACCAGGCGGTGCCGCGCTCATCGAGCAGGATCGCGCCGGCAGGCAGCATCAGCGGGCTATCGGTCGACCAGGGCGCTGCGTCCTGGTGCGCCGCATGCGCCGCGAGCGGGTCCTTGACAGCGTCGAGGCCGAAATCCGGCCAGGCGCCCGACACGACGTCGCCCTTGCGCTCCGCCACCAAGGCCCGCAGTGGCTGGCGCGACGGGTAGAATACCAGGCGGGCGTGGAACCGGTCACCGGGCGTGAACGCCGCCGAGCGGCGGCCGGCCGAAGCCGGAAAGAAATCGAGCAGCAGCCCAAACTGCGGCGTCGGGCTTTTCAGATCGAGCAGCCAGGTCGAATGGCTGACGAGACCGTCGCGGCGGGTCTCGATCTTCTCGCCGACGACCTCCCAATGGCTGTCGACCTGCTTCGCGTCGGGACTGGACAGAACCTGGTCGCGGGTTTCGGACGCCGACACCAGTCGCTTCAGCTCGGGATCGTGGGCGCCGAGCGCCAGGCTTTGGCCAGCAGCACCAGCTTGCCGAGTTCGCGGATCGCCGCGTCCGGCCGTTCCTCGCTGCGCAGCGCCATTAGCCGGGCCGGGATTTCGTCGATGCGTCCGGCAAGCGCCGTCGCCTTCATGTCGACAAGCCGCGCGGCAATGCGGCGGCAGCGCTCGCTGCTGGCGTCGGCAAAGGCGGAAAGGCCGAGCCGCAGCTGGTCGGCAATCCACTGGTCGAGTTCGTCCAGCGCGCCTGCCACCGCGGTGCGCGTATCTTCCGCCCGCTTGCGCTGCGCCGTCTCGCGGCGCTCCGTCGCGGCGGCGTCATCGACGGTGCTTTCCTCCGCCTGCGAGGCCTCGCCAATGCTCTTGCCAGACGCGCCCCTGCCAGGCTTTGCGTCGACCGGCGGGGGCGCAGTCTTCCTGCGCCGGCCAAGCCAGTCATTGACCCATTCCGGCGTTGTTTCGGCTGATGTGAAGCTGGCCGGCGCCGTGGCGGCGATCCACATCAGCGCCAGCGTGTGCTTGCAGGGAAATTTTCGCGACGGGCAGGTGCATTTGTAGCCGTGGTCGCCGGTGTCGACGACGGTGCGATAGGGGTTGGATCCCGAGCCCTGGCATTCGCCCCAGATCAGCGCCTGCTGCTCGTTCTTCTCCAGCCGCGGCCAGTTCGAGCGCTTGGTGAGCTTCGAGGCGGCGCTTAGCGACGCCTGATCGGGGGCCAGCGCCTCGATGGTTTTCAGTTCGAATTCCAAGCCGCGCCTCTCGTCACCCCAAATCAATGCCTGGCAACAATATAGGGTGCCGTTTGTGAAGGATTGTTGTGGCCCCGGCAAGACGAAGATAGCGCAGATCAGTACAACGGCGTGGCCATATGCCGGGGCGTCGGCCATTGCGCCGTGATCTCGGGCTGCACCGGGCGCTCGAGATAGGTCGACAGCACGACATAGCTTCGCGTCGAGGTGACGCCGGGCGTTTCGTAGAGACGCGCCAGCAGGCCTTCGAGCGCCCTGGTGTCCTCGGTGCGGACCTTGAGAAGCATGCAGGTGTCGCCGGCCACCGAATGGATTTCCTCGACCTCAGGATATTGGGAGACGGCCATCAGCTCCGGTGTCTTGCCCCAGCCCTTGGTATCGATATGCACGAAGGTGAGCAGCGGCTTCTTCACCGCCTTCGGGTCGATGATCACAGCCGTGCCGCGGATGGCGCCGCTGCGCCGCAGGCGCTTGACCCGCTCATGCGCCGCCGGCGGCGAAAGGCAGACGCGTTCGCCAAGTTCGGCGTAGCTGATCGTCGCATCCTCGACCAGCACGCCTAATATTTTTCGGTCGATTGCGTCGAGCTCGCGGGGAGCTACCTTGTTCTGCAGAACCCCATCTGTTTCTTCGTCCATATCGAAATTCCTTGTTGTCGCGGAATTCAGTTCGGCCATTATGACCCGATGACGAACGCGCATCAAGCTGCAACGCTCCATCAGCCGATCCCGGCGCTGGCCTACCTCCT
Organism: Mesorhizobium sp. M1078; assembly: GCF_040318615.1. Taxonomy (NCBI): domain Bacteria; kingdom Pseudomonadati; phylum Pseudomonadota; class Alphaproteobacteria; order Hyphomicrobiales; family Phyllobacteriaceae; genus Mesorhizobium; species Mesorhizobium sp. M1078. The sequence continues at coordinate 210,937 of NZ_JAMYMP010000002.1, read as the reverse complement.
GACCGGCTGCATCGCCGTCATCGGCTCGAACTCGCTGGTCCTGGGTCCAATTGCTCCGGCAGTCGCCGCATCCTTCGGCACCAGCGTGCCGGCGGTGATGGCCGCGTCGGCTGCCTTCGGTCTCGGCACTTCCGCCAGCGCTTTGTTCCTCGCCCGCTATATCGATGGCGTCGGCGCCCGCCGCATGCTGCAGGGCGCTCTGCTGTTGCTGGCGGTCGGGCTTCTCGCCAGCGCGCTGGCGCCGACGGTGATCATGCTGGTGGCGGCCCAGGCCGTCGCCGGCATCGCCGCCGGCGTCGCCATGCCGGCCATCTATGCCAGTGCAGCGGCAATTGCGCCGCCCGGCCGCGAAAGCGGCACGATCGGCGTCGTGCTGACCGGCTGGACGGTCTCCATGGTGGCCGGCGTGTCGCTGTCGGCCGTGCTTGCCGATCTCGTGCACTGGCGCGCCGTCTTCGCCGCCGTCGCGGTGCTTTCCGCCATTGCGCTTGCTGCCTTGTCGATGACCTCGCTCAGCGACGTCAGGAAGAGCGGCCCGGCGCCGTCGCCGTTCGTTGCGCTGGCCATTCCGGGGATCGTGCCGCTGCTCATCGCCTGCACCGCCTTCATGACCGCTTTTTACGGCGTCTACGGCTATCTCGGCGATCATCTGCACCAGGATCTGGGCGAGCCCGTCAGCGCCAATGCGCTGGCCGCGCTCGCCTATGGCGCCGGCTTCGGCGCCGCGGCCTTCCTCGACGGCGTCATCGACCGCATCGGCGCGCGGCGCGTCATGCCCTTCGCCTATCTGCTGGTCGCCGTCGTCTATGTCGCCATCGCGCTCGCAAGCAGCAATTTCGTGCTGATCCTGGCTATGATCGCCATATGGGGCCTTGCCAATCATTTCGGCCTGAACGTGCTGGTGATGCGCCTTACCGCGCTCGATCCGTCGCGCCGTGGCACCATCATGGGCCTGAACAGCTCGGTCACCTACCTCGCCGTCTTCATCGGCACCACCAGCTTCGGGCCGCTTTATTCATCGTTCGGCTTTGCCATCTGCGCGATCGTCGCCGCCGTGCTGATGCTGGTTGCGGCAGCAGCGGGGTCATGGCGGTCGCCTCCGCCCATCAAGCCGTAAAGCTTGCGTCCTCATCCCGTCCTTCGCTAGAGCTTGGCTTGCCATGCGAGCCCCGCCCGGATGAAGACGACGCTTGAAACCACTGCCGACCCCTCGTCAGACGACCTCGCCTTCCTGGCCGAGCGGCTGACGGCGTTCAATGACGGCGATGTCGGCCCCTCCGGCCGCAAGCCGATCGCGGTCTTCGTTCGTGACGAGCACGGCGCTGTCGTCGCCGGCATTTCGGGATACACCGCCTGGGGCTGGCTCTATGTGCAATGGCTGTGGGTCGACGAACGCCTGCGCGGCCGGCATATGGCCGGCGACATGCTGGACGCTGCCGAGCGCGAAGCAGTCGCCCAGGGCTGCCAGAACGCCTGGATCGACACGTTCAATCCGACAGCGGCCAAAGTCTATGAGCGGCAAGGCTACCGGCGCTTCGGCGAACTGCCTGACTTTCCCACCGGCCGCAGCCGCATCTTCCTGCAGAAGAAGCTCTAACCTGCCAGCCGCCCGCCTTGCATCGGCTGCGGCACGCCGGTGGTGCTGGGAAAGCTGATCGGCAGGCCGCGCAGCACGCGCACGGCAAGGAAGGCAAAGCATTCGGCCTCCACCGCATCGCCTTTCCAGCCCAGTGTCTCGGCCTGCACCACCTCGACGTTGGCGCGCCTCGCCAGCATCGCCATCATCGTCGGGTTGCGGCGGCCGCCGCCACTGACCGCTAGGCGCTTCGGCCGGCGCGGCAACAAATCGAGCGCCTTGCCGACGGCCGAGACGGTGAAGGCCGTCAGCGTCGCCGCCCCATCCTCTGCGCTGAGGCCGTCGGCCATGGCGGCGCCGAAGTCGAAACGGTCGAGCGATTTTGGATAGGGCTTGGTCAGATACGGATGCTGGAGCAATTTGGCCAGCCGCACTTCATCGACGGTGCCGGCCGCGCCCAGTGCGCCGTCGCGGTCCATCTCGCCGAGGCCGTTTGCCTTGATGAAATCGTTGAGCGGCGCGTTGGCCGGGCCAGTGTCGAAGGCGACGATGTTGTCCTTGCCGTCCCACCAGGTGACGTTGCCGACACCGCCGAGATTGAGCACAGCGGTGTCCCCGCTGGCGTCGGCTTCCCTCAAAAGCGCCGCGTGGTAGGCAGCCGCCAGTGGTGCGCCCTGGCCGCCAGCGCGCACATCGTCCGAGCGGAAATCATAGGCGACCTTGGCGCCCAAAATGGAATGCATCAGCGCGCCATCGCCCAACTGGCGCGTATCGCCGCGCCGCCCGGGTTGCGGGGCACGATGCAGCACGGTTTGGCCGTGAAAGCCGACAACGCCGATATCGCCCATGGTCAGGCCGTAGCTTTCGACAAGGTCCTTCACCGCCGCCGACTGCGCCCGCGTCAGCGCCGCCTCGGCTTCGGCAAAGATCGCCGGCTCCGGCCCTTCGAAATTCCACACCCGGGCCTGACGCAGCGTCTCCTCCAGCAAGGCACGGATCGCTGCGGGGTAGGGGGCCAGCGTATAGGTGCCGAAATCGGCGATCCGCTCGCCATCGGTCTTGATCAGCGCCACGTCGATATTGCCGTCAAGCACGGTGCCGGTCATCAGGCCGACGGCCCAGATTGGTTCCACGGTCGACTCCCTTGCGACACCGTTTGCGATTCCAACGCAATCACCTGTCGGACGGATTGTCTCGCCAGGCAAGACCCTGGCCGCGGTCGATCGCTCCGAACCTGCCGGCAGGGTTTTTTACCGAACAGCGAAAATCGAGCAACGCCGTTCTTGCGTCTCGCCGCTCAAGACGCCAGCTATGAGACGAACACGTCATCGCCAAGGAGAAACGACATGGCATCCGAAGTCGCAGTGATCGCCGGCGCGGGTGCGGGCCTGAGCGCCTCTTTGGCACGCCTTCTCACCACGGAAGGCTATCGTGTGGTGCTGGCCGCCCGCAACACGGCCAAACTCGCGGCGCTGGTCGGGGAAACCGGCGCGCTGGCCGTCGAAACCGACGTCGCCGATCCGGCCTCCGTCGCCGGCCTGTTCGACGCCGCCGACAAGCAAGGCCCGCTGGCCCTTGCGGTCTTCAATGCCAGCGGCCGCACGCGCGGCCCGATCGCCGAGGTCGATCCCGATGCGGTCAAACAAGCCTTGCTTGTCGGCGCCTATGGCGGCTTCCTGGTCGGCCAGCAAGCGGCGCGGCGGCTGCTTGCGCGCGGCTCCGGTTCGATTCTTTTCACCGGCGCCTCCGCCAGCATCAAGGGCTTTCCCAACTCCGCCGGCTTTGCCATGCCGAAATTCGGCCTGCGCGGTCTGGCTCAGTCGATGGCGCGCGAACTCTTCCCGAAGAACATCCATGTCGCCCATTTCATTATCGACGGCCAGATCGAGCCGGTCGGGACGAAGCCCGAGCGACCGGACAGCCAGCTGTCGCCCGATGCGATCGCGCAGACCTATCTCGCGACCCATCGCCAGCATCGCAGCGCCTGGAGCTTCGAGGTCGAGCTGCGGCCCTTTGTCGAGACATTCTGACCGGTCCGGCGTGACCGTTCTCGCAATTGCGAAATCTTTGAGAGAATATTCCCGGCTTCGTGTTTGAGAAGAAATGCGGTTCTTTGATCCGGCAAGCAGCATTGCCGATGATGTCGTCAAGGCTTGGTATTCCACCTCGCCGCAATGACTTCAGGATTACGAGGGATCGACAATGTCCGAACGCGGAAACGCTTCCAGCTCTCTTCTTTTTTCAGCCATCAGCCGGCGAGCTGCCCTTGCGGCACTTTTTGCCTCGGCCGTCACGCTTGCCGGTCTGGCTCAGCCGACGCCGTCCTTCGCCGAGGACAAGAAGTCTATCAAGGTCGGCATCATCAGCGGCGAGGATGAGGATGTCTGGCGCGTCGTCGTCGCCCAGGCCGCCGAAAAAGGCCTGACCGTCGAGACCGTGGTGTTCAACGACTACACCCAGCCCAACGAGGCGCTCGAGCGCGGCGAGATCGACGCCAACGCCTTCCAGCACCAGCCCTATCTCGACAACCAGATCAAGACCCAAGGGTACCACATCGTGCGCGTCGGCTACACCGGCGTCTGGCCGATCGGCCTCTACTCCAAGAAATACACCAAGGTTGCCGACCTGCCCGAAGGCGCCGTCATCGGCTTGCCCAACGACCCCTCGAATGAGGGCCGCGCGTTGCGCGTTCTGCAGAACGAAGGCGTGATCAAGCTGAAGGACGGCACCGGCATCCTGGCGACCACCGCCGACATTGCCGAGAACCCGAAGAAGGTCGTCATCAAGGAACTGGATGCCGGCATTGTCGGGCGCTCGGTCGAGGATCTCGACGCGGCTGTCGTCAACACCGACTGGGCGCTGAAGAGCGGTCTCGGCCCGGACAACCGCATCGCCCAGGAGCCAGTGGCCGACAACCCCTACCGCAACTTCATCGCCGTGAAATCCGGCAACGAGAACGAGGCGTGGGTGAAGACGCTGGTCGCGTCCTACCAGAACGAGGCGGTCAAGGCCGAGTTCGACAAGGTCTACAAGGGCACCGGGATCAGCGCCTATTGATTGGCGCCTGGTTGTCAGGAGCAGGCGGCCCGCTGTTGAGCGGGCCGCTGTCGCATTTGTCGAGCGTTGAAACGGACAGTGAGATGAACCAGCACGTCACGGCCGAGGCATCCGGTCCGGTCAATATATCGGCCGGGCAAGAAGATGTCGTACGCCTGGTCGACCTCAAGCGCCGCTTTGGCGCGACGCCTGCGCTCGACGGCGTCTCGCTGACGGTGAAGAAGGGCGAGATCCTCGGCATCATCGGCCGCAGCGGCGCCGGCAAGTCGACGCTGATCCGCTGCCTCAACGGGCTGGAGCGGCCGGACTCCGGCGACGTCTTCATCGAGGGCCGCGAGATCGGCCGGCTCGGCGAGCGTGAATTGCAGCCGCTGCGGCGTCGCATCGGCATGATCTTCCAGCACTTCAATCTGCTGTCGGCCAAGACCGTGGAGGACAATGTCGCGCTGCCGCTGAAGATCGAGGGCCGCCCAAAGGCCGAACGGCTGGCGCGCGCCGCCGAATTGCTCGACCTCGTCGGCCTGTCGGAGAAGGCGAAGGCCTATCCGTCCTCGCTGTCGGGCGGCCAGAAGCAGCGCGTCGGCATCGCCAGGGCGCTGGCCGCGCGGCCGGCGCTGCTGCTGTCCGACGAGGCGACCTCAGCGCTCGATCCGGAGACGACGCGCTCCATCCTGGCCTTGCTGAAAGACATCAACCGGCAGCTCGGCCTCACCATCCTGCTTATCACCCACGAGATGGAGGTGATCCGCTCGATCGCCGACCGCGTCGCGGTGATCGATGCCGGGCGCATCGTCGAACAAGGCCCGGTGTGGTCGGTCTTTGCCGAGCCGCGTTCCGAAATCACCAGGAGCCTGCTCGGCGGCATCCGCCCGCAACTGCCGGCCGAGATTGCCGGCCGGCTTGCTTCCGGAGGCGGCGCCGAGCTCATCCTCAGGGTCGACGTCGCAGGTGAGGCCGCGCGCGGTCCGCTGCTGTCCGATCTTGCGGTGGCCGTGCCGGGGCCTTTCCGCCTCGTCCATGGTGGCATCGACCATGTCCAGCAGCAGCCGGTCGGCACGCTGTTCCTTGCGGTCGCGGGCAACGATCCGAAACATCTGTCCAAAGTAATCGCATTCCTGAAGGCCCGTGACGCACGGGTGGAGGTGCTTGGCCATGTCGCCGGTTCTGTTTGAACTTCTGCTGCGCTCGATCTGGGAGACGGTCCTGATGACGGCGGCATCGGGCCTCATCTCGCTCGTCTTCGGGCTGCCGCTCGGCCTGGCATTGATTGCCACCGAGCGCGGCGGCATTGCCGAAAGCCTGTGGGTGAACCGCGCGCTCGGCGCCGTCATCAACGGCTTCCGCTCGGTGCCTTTCATCATCCTTCTGGTGGCGCTGATCCCGGTGACGCGGCTGATCGTCGGCACCTCGATCGGCACCTGGGCGGCGATCGTGCCGTTGTCGATTGCGGCGACGCCCTACTATGCCCGCATCGCCGAAGTGTCGCTGCGCGAGGTCGATCGCGGCCTGATCGAGGCGGCACGCGCCATGGGCGGCAATCGCTGGACGATCATCCGCGAGGTGCTGGTGCCCGAAGCTTTGCCCGGCATCGTTGCTGGTTTCACGGTGACGCTGGTAACGCTGATCGGCGCTTCGGCCATGGCCGGCGCCATCGGTGCCGGCGGGCTCGGCGATCTCGCCATCCGCTATGGCTACCAGCGTTTTGAGACCAGCGTCATGGTCGCCGTGGTCATTGTGCTGATCATTCTCGTTTGCGGCATCCAGTGGGTCGGCGACCGGCTGGTCGCCAGGCTGGACCGGCGCGGATGAGCGGCCACGAACGTTATTTGCCGGCAGGCTGCCAAACGCAGCGCCGGCTTTCTCTATCGGCGCCGAGATTGGGTTGCGCGTTGCTTTGATCGGACCGGCCTGCGTGCCACCGTGACAGCGAAACAAGGAGCTTGACCATGCCCAGGATCGTACCCGTGCTTGATCTCGGCCGCCTCGAGCAGGGCGCTTCGGAACGGCGAACGTTTCTCTTCGACCTGCGCACGGCCGCGCGCGATGTCGGCTTCTTCTATTTGACCGGCCATGGCATATCGGCTGCGGATACCGCAGAAGTGCTCGACGCGTCGCGCCGCTTCTTTGCCCTGCCGGAAGCCGACAAACTGGCAATTGAAATGGTCAAGTCCTCGCAGTTCCGCGGCTACACGCGCGCCGGCGGCGAGCTGACCAAAGGCAAGGCCGACTGGCGCGAACAGCTCGACATCGGCGTCGAACGCCCGGCCATCGAACAAGGCCCCGGCGTGCCCGCCTGGACGCGGCTGCAAGGGCCCAACCAGTGGCCGGCCACGCTGCCCGAGCTGAAGCCGGCGCTACTCGCATGGCAGGCCAAGGCGACGGCGGTGGCGATCCGGCTGCTCCGGGCCTTCGCTTTGTCGCTCGATCAGGCCGAGGACGCCTTCGATCCCGTCTACCGGGCCGAGCCCAACCATCGCATGAAGATCGTGCGCTACCCCGGCCGCGACGCCACCGGCGACAACCAGGGCGTCGGCGCGCACAAGGATGGCGGTTTCCTGACGCTTCTGTTGCAGGACGAGAGCAAGGGGCTGCAGGTCGAATATGACGGTGCCTGGGTCGACGTCGATCCGCTGCCCGACACGCTGGTGGTCAACATCGGCGAACTGCTCGAGCTGGCCTCCAACGGGTATCTGAGAGCAACGGTCCACCGCGTGGTAACGCCACCGGCCGGTGTCGAGCGGATTTCGGTGCCCTTCTTCTTCAGCGCCCGGCTCGACGCCACGATCCCGCTGCTCAACCTGCCCGAGGAACTGGCGGCCGAGGCGCGGGGTCCGGCCAGCGATCCCGACAATCCGCTGTTTCGCAATGTCGGTACCAATGTGCTGAAGAGCCGCCTGCGCTCGCATCCCGACGTGGCGCGCCGGCACTACGCCGATCTCCTGGAAACCGGCGCTCAGCCGGCTGAAATCTTGGAAGACAAGAACGAAATTTCCGCATCCCGCATTGTTTTAGAAAGCCGTTCGTCGCCAACCGCAGCGAATGCGCGCATATAGGAATTATCGTTCGGCGGTTTCCTCCCATTCCACCGAACGGTGTTCCCCTCTGAAGGTTCTTGACCTTCTTTTGGCCGGGCTGCTTTCGCGCCCGGCCTTTTTTATGTCAATAGCTCTTCTTTCTTCCCCACAAGGGGAGAAGGAAGAGGCGCCAGGGGACTTCACCCAAACTTCGGATCAAGGCTGCCCGATTTGTAGCGCTTGGCCATCTCAGCTACCGGCAGCGGCTTGATCTTCTGGGCATTGCCGGCGGTGCCGAACTGCTCGAAGCGCTCCTTGCACAGTTTGCGCATCGCGGCCATGGCCGGCGTCAGGTATTTGCGCGGATCGAACTCGCTCGGGTTTTCGGTCAGCACCTTGCGGATGGCGCCGGTCAGCGCCATGCGGTTGTCGGTGTCGATGTTGATCTTGCGCACGCCGTGCTTGATGCCGCGCTGGATCTCTTCCACCGGCACGCCCCAGGTCGGCTTCATCTGGCCGCCATATCTATTGATGATTTCCTGCAGGTCCTCGGGCACCGAGGACGAGCCGTGCATCACCAGATGCATGTTGGGCAGGCGGCGGTGGATTTCCTCGATGACGTTCATCGCCAGCACCGCGCCGTCCGGCTTGCGTGAGAATTTGTAGGCGCCGTGGCTGGTGCCCATGGCGACAGCCAGCGCATCGACATGGGTGTCCTTGACGAACTCGACCGCCTGTTCCGGATCGGTCAAGAGCTGGTCGTGGCTGATGGCGCCTTCGACGCCGTGGCCGTCTTCCTGCTCGCCGCCGCCGCTCTCAAGCGAACCGAGCACACCGATCTCGCCTTCCACCGACACGCCGCCCCAATGCGCCATGTCGACGACGCGCCGGGTGATGCCGGAATTGTAGGCATAGTCGGCCGGCGTCTTGCCGTCCTCTTTCAGCGAGCCGTCCATCATCACCGAGGTGAAGCCGTACTGGATGGCGGTGACGCAGGTGGCTTCGTTGTTGCCATGGTCGAGATGCATGCAGACCGGGATGTCGGGGTGGATTTCGACCAGCGCGTCGATCAGCTTGGCCAGCACCACATCATTGGCGTAGGCGCGGGCGCCGCGGCTGGCCTGCAGGATGACCGGCGACTTGGTCTCCTCGGCCGCCTCCATGATGGCGAGGCCCTGTTCCATATTGTTCATGTTGAAGGCGGGTACGCCGTAGCCGTATTCGGCGGCGTGGTCGAGCAATTGTCTCAGTGTTATGCGAGCCACCCAATAGTCTCCCGTATCTGGTTTCAAGCGCAACGTCGCGGGCCGGCCGGTTGCCGGCCTAGATGCTCTGGCCGGATTTCGCCAGAACCGCAACCGTCAGCGGCCATCGTGGCCGCAATTCTTGTTGCAGGGCTGAAATCCGGTAGCCAGCCGGTGAGGCGCTAATCTACCCATTGAGGGGGAGATGGACGGCAGGCCAGAGGGGGTCGGTTCGACTGGAGCGCTAGCGTCCATCTGTCGGTGCTGGGAGGTCGCGTCAGGACGCGCCGACCCCCTCTGTCGCCTTTGGCGACATCTCCCCCTCAAGGGACCCTCAAAGGGGGGAGATTATCCGCGTTCGGGGAACATCGCCTTCAACCCTTCGCGCGAAGCCTTGGCCACACCGCGCTCGGTGATCAGCCCTGTCACGAGCCGTGCCGGCGTCACATCGAACGCCGGATTGGCCGCCGGCGTCGCTTCGGGCGAAACCCGCACCTGCGCAATCTTGCCGTCCGCCGTCTTGCCCCAGACCAGCGACACCTCGTCACCGGAGCGTTCCTCGATCGGGATTTCGGTCAGCCCATCACCCACCGTCCAGTCGATGGTCGGCGAGGGCAGAGCGACGTAGAAGGGCACCTCATTATCGGAGGCGGCGAGCGCCTTGAGATAGGTGCCGATCTTGTTGCAGACGTCGCCATTGGCCGTGGTGCGGTCGGTGCCCACGATCACCATGTCGACCGCGCCACGCTGCATCAGATGGCCGCCGGCATTGTCGACGATCAGCGTGTGCGGCACGCCGTGGCCGGCCATCTCCCAGGCGGTCAGCTGGGCGCCCTGGTTGCGCGGGCGCGTCTCGTCGACATAGACATGGACCGGAATGCCGGCCTCGACGGCGAGATAGATCGGCGACGTGGCGGTGCCGTAATCGACCGTCGCCAGCCAACCGGCGTTGCAGTGGGTGAGGATGTTGACCGGCTCGCCCGGCTTCTTGCGTGCCGCGATCTCCTTGATGATGGCAAGCCCGTTCTCGCCGATGGCGCGATTGAGATCGACATCCTCGTCTGCGATTTCGGCAGCGCGCTTATAGGCCGCCTCCGCGCGCTGTCCCAATACGATCGGCCTGAGGAACCGCCGCATCTCGTCCAGTGCCCAGCGCAGATTGATCGCCGTCGGCCGCGTCTTGTGCAGCGTCTCCCAGACCGCGTCGAGCGCTTCGTCAGACGGATCGTCCGCCATCTGGATGGCGACGCCATAGGCTGCGGTGACGCCGATCAGCGGCGCGCCACGAACCCACATGTCACGGATCGCGGTGGCGATGCCGGCAACGCTCCCGATCGTCTCGACCCGGAACTCGTGCGGCAGCCAGCGCTGGTCGATGATCTCGACCGAACGCTGGTCGTCGCTCAGCCAGATGGTGCGGTAGTGGCGCTCGCCGACGTTCAAATCCTGCTCTCCCGTTCGATCAAAGCGGCCAGATTATTGACCTCGTCCATGCCGTGAATCTGGTGCCGGTTGACGGCGATGTGGCGGCCGAATTTCAGCGCCTTGGCCTCGCAGGAGGCTCGCAGATCCTCGTCTTCAATGGTCTCGAAATCGGCATTGTGGGCGAGGCCGAGGATGCGCCGGTGCACCTCGATGCCGGCAAAGCCCAAGAGGTCGGTCCAGATCTGGTGCAGCACATGGTCGAGCGCCTGCTCCGAGGCGAGAATGTCGCCCTGATCCTCGAACAGGCTCTTCTGGTAAAGCATGCCGGTGCGCTCGGTGCGCCATAGATGCGAGAACTCGGCGCGGAACACCGTCCAGGTGTCATTGGTCACCCCGAGCAGATAGGCACGCATGGCGTCACGCTTGCCCTTGTGTTCATGGCCGCGCTGCGAGAAGTAGGACATCCAGAAATTGGCGAGCAGCATGCCGACGTCGAAGGCCATCGGACCGTAGAAGGCGAATTCCGGATCGATCATCCGCGTCTCGGTGTCGGTGACCATGATCGAGCCCGAATGCAGGTCGCCATGCAGCAGCGTCTCGGCGTTGGCGGCGAAGATATGCTTCAGCCGCTGCGCCTCGACCTTGAGGTCGCGGTCGGCGCGCAGCTCGGCGACCAGGCCGTCGAGCTGCGGCGAGGTGTGCCGGTTCAGCTTGGCGTCGAAATAGGGATCGGAAAACACCAGGTCTTCCGTGATGCCGCAGAGCTCGACATTGTCGGCGAACAGCGCCAGGTCGGCCTTGCGGTCCTTGGTCGGCATGGAGAGATCGGAGCCGCGGAACAAAGTGCGGGCCATGAACAGGCCGATGTCGCGGGCGATATTTGGCAACTCGCGGCCGCCGATCAGGGCACGGCGCAGGATGATGTGCGGCGGCGCCAGATATTCCATGATGATCAGCGCCTGGGCTTCGTCGAAATGGAGGATCGCCGGCACCGAACCCGGCGCGCGCGCCTCTTGCCGCGTCAGCGCGTGATACTCGAAGAAGGAGCGTTTGAGCGGCAACGGCCAGCTGTCGCCGACGAGGCGAACATAGGGCAGGGCCTGCTTGACCACGGCCGCACCCGACACGCCCTCGACGATGAAGACGAGGTTGAGATTGCCGTCGCCGACCTCGCGCACCTTCCAGGCACCGGTATCGGGGCCGATTTTTGCGCACAGCGCTTCGTTCGTGCCGAGGCGCGTTGCAAGCGTCTCCACCGACAGTGCTTCGAACGGCAATTTCGCAGTCATTCCTCACCCTCCCGCTTGCTCGCTCAATCATAGTGGAGCGGTGGCGGTGAGGCCAAGCTAGGAAGCTGACTGGCAATTGTCAATCGAGTTGACAATTGATGACGTAGCCCATAGCGTCATGGTCAGGGAGGAAACGAATGGGCAATGATGCCGTGTTCCGCGTGGACGGGCTGAGAAAGTCCTTCGGCCATATCGAGGTGCTTGGCGGCGTCTCGCTCGAACTGCATGCCGGTGAGATCACCGTGCTGATGGGCGCCAATGGCGCCGGTAAGTCCACCCTCGTGAAAATTATCAGCGGCGTCTACGACCATGCCGGCGGCACCATGCACCTGGCCGGTCATGATTTCGCGCCGAACACGCCGGCCGAGGCGATCCGCGCAGGCGTCGTCACCGTGCATCAAAACATCAATGACGGCGTCGTCGCCGATCTCGATGTCGCCACCAATCTGACGCTGGATAGGTTGAGCGGCAAGGGCGCGCCGCTGCTGTTCAACCCCGGCCGGGTGCGCCGCGAAGCCAAAGCGGTGGCCGACCGCATGGGGCTCGCCATCGACCTCAAGGCCAGCATCAGCGACCTGTCGCTGGCCGATCGCCAGATGGTGGCCATCGCGCGCGCCATGGCGCACCAGCCGAAAGTGCTGATCCTCGACGAGCCGACCTCGTCGCTGTCCAGCGCCGAGGCCGACCGGCTGTTTGCGCTGCTCGACCGCTTGCGCGAGCAGGGCGTCGCCATCCTCTACATCTCGCATCGCATGTCGGATATCAGGCGGCTGGCCGGCCGCATCGTCTCGATGCGCGATGGCGTCATCTCAGGCGTCTTCGACAGCAAGCCTCTCGACTATGAGGGTGCCGTTAACGCCATGCTCGGCCGCAAGATCCATCTTGACCGCATCGAAGCCAGGAGTTCTGCCAAGCCGATCCTGACCGTCGATGCCTTGCGCATCGCCCCTGGTGCCCGACCATTCTCGCTGACGCTCGGCGACGGCGAGGTCGTTGCCATCACCGGCCTCGTTGGCGTCGGCAAGACCGCGCTCGCCGAGACGCTGTTCGGCCTGCGCAAGCCGCTGTCCGGCACGATGACTTTATATGGCAAGCCCTATGCGCCTGGGTCGACGGGCGAAGCCATCGCCGCCGGCGTGTTTCTGGTCGCCAAGGACCGTGCCGAAAACGGCATCGTCGGCGGCTTCAACATCCAGGAAAACATCAGTCTGCCCTTCCACAAGCGCATGTCGCGCTTTTCAGTTCTCAAACGCGGCCTTGAACGCACTATTGCCCGCCGGCAGATCGAGGATCTCGGCATCGTCTGCCGCTCGGAGAAGGACGAGATGACCACTCTCTCGGGCGGCAACCAGCAGAAGGTGATGGTGGCCCGCTGGATGGCGCAGGACGCCCGATTGTTCATTCTCGACGAACCGTTCCAGGGCGTCGATATCTCCGCCAGGCGCGACATCGCCGCCAAGCTGAGGGCCAGCGCCAATGGCCGCGCCACGCTGCTGTTCGTCACCGAACTCGACGAGGCACTGGAGACGGCCGATCGCATATTGGTGATGTCCGAGCAGACCATCGTCGGCGAACACCGCAACGCCGATGTCGATCTCGACCGTCTGCTGGCCGAAGTCGCGGGCGGGCCGTTGCACAGTGCGGCCTGAGCCACGATGATTGAAGAACTGAGGGTTGGAATGGAGTGCACGGGTTTGAGATGGGTATTGACGGCGGGCGCTGAATGACGCTGCGCGATTACGCCATCCGCTATGGGTTCATCGTGCTTCTGTTCGGGCTGATCGCGTATTTCGCCATCGCCGCCGACGGGTTCGTCTCGCCGCAAAGTGCCGTCTTCATTTTCCAGTCGGTCGCCATCACCGGCGTGCTGGCGCTGGGCGTCACCGCCACACTGGTTGTCGGCGGCTTCGATCTCTCGATCGGCTCGGTTGCCACATCGGCCATGATGGCGGCTGCCTATGTCATGGTGGTGCTGGAGCAGAACGTGGTCGTCGCTGTCCTCATCTGCCTGCTCATCGGCGCCCTTGTCGGCCTCATCAATGGCTGGCTGATCGTCTATATGCGCGTGCCCGATCTGCTGGCGACGCTCGGCATGATGTTCCTGCTCGTCGGCCTCCAGCGCATCCCGACTGAAGGACGCTCCATCGCCACCGGTATGACAATGCCGGACGGCTCGGTCGCCAACGGCAAATTCTCCGACGCCTTCCTGGCGCTCGGCCGCCACCGCTTCGACTTCTTCATCCCGAACCTCATTCCGGTCTCGGTGGTCGTGCTGATCGTGCTCGCCGTGCTGATCTGGTTCTTCCTCGAATACACACGCTTCGGCCGCATGATGTATGCCGTGGGCAGCAATGAACGGGCCGCCGAACTCGCCGGCGCGCCTGTCAAGGCATACAAAATCTGGGCCTACGTCATTTCAGGAGTTTTTGCCTCGATCGGCGGGATTTTGCTGGCCGCACGGCTTGGACGCGGTGACATCGCGTCGGGTAATAATCTGCTGCTCGATGCGGTTGCCGCGGCGCTGATCGGCTACGCGGTGCTCGGCGCCGCCAAGCCGAACGCCTTCGGCACCGCCATCGGCGCGCTGTTCGTCGGCATCCTGCTGCAAGGCCTGACGATGATGAACGCGCCTTACTACACGCAGGATTTCGTCAAGGGCGTGGTTCTCGTCGTCGCCCTTGTCTTTACCTTCGCCCTTTCCGGCCGGGGCAGGAGATAGAATGGCTGCCGGGACAGTTTTGGGTTCAACAAACGGAGGAAAGAACGTGAACATCACAAGACGACTTTTGGGGAAGGTCGCGCTCGGATTGGCCGGCGCAACAATGCTGATGCAGGTCCCGGCCTTTGCCGCCGACAAGCCGGCGCCGTTCGACAAGCCCGGCGTCAAGATCGCGCTGGTGCGCTATCTCTCGACCGGCGATTTCTTCCAGGCCTATCTCTCGGGCGTCGAGTCCCAGTCCAAGGCGCTCGGCATCGATCTGCGCGTGCTCGACAGCCGCCAGGACGCCGCCCTTCAATCCGACATGGTCGACCAGGCCATCGCACTCGGCGTGCAGGGCATCATCATCCAGCACGGCCTGACGGAATCGATGAAGGACGCCGCCCAGCGCGCGGTCGATGCCGGCATCAAGGTCGTCGCCTTCGACGTCAATGTCGAAAACCCCAAGATCCCGCAGATCGAACAGTCCGACAAGGACCTTGCGCGCCTGGCGCTCGAGCAGGCGGTCAAGGACAATGGCGAGAGCTGGAACGCCGGCTATGTCTATGTCGCTGGCATCGCGCCGCTCGACCGCCGCAACGAGACCTGGGTCGACGTGAAGAAGAAACATGCCGGCATCAAGGAAGTCGCGATGTTCGGCACGCTCGACAACCCGATCGCCAACTCGGTCGCCAACCAGGCGCGCTCGGTGCTGCAGGCGCATCCCGACATCAATGTGATGTTCGCGCCCTATGACGAGTTCGCCAAGGGTGTGAAGATCGCCGTCGACGAGGCGGGGCTGAACAAGAAGATCAAGATCTACTCCGCCGACATCTCTACCTCGGACATCGCGGCCATGCGCGAGACCGACAGCGCCTGGGCCGCCACCGCCGCCACCAACCCTGCCGTCGTCGGCCAGGTCTCGGTGCGCGCGCTGGCGCAGTTGCTCGCCGGTGAAGATCCCGGCCACAACGTCATCGTGCCGCCGACGCTGATCACCCAGAAGGACCTGATCGACAAGGACATCAAGAACATGGAGGACCTGTCGGCCAAGCTGCCGCAATTCGCCCATGCCGATGTCGCCATGCCGGCCTGGATGCCGAACCCGAACGCGAAGTAGGATCGGTCATCTGATAGATGCGAAGGGCGGCATGGGCCGCTCTTTTCATATTGATCGTAAGCCTGCCGGCCTACAACCAATGGTCTGGATCGCGCATCCCGTGGACAATCGCCACAGCGATAACACCATCGGGCTGCGGCTCGTAGATGATGATATAGCGGCCTTCGACGAGCACGCGGGCCGTTGCGCTTAACTCGGGCCGTGCGCTGCCCATCTTGGGGTGCTGCGCCGCCAGCTCCAGTCTTTCGAAAATGCGCATCAACAGTCTGTCTGCTGCGTTTTCATTGTCGGCGGCGATGGTGTGCCAGATGTCTCGCAAATCCTGCGAAGCGCGCGGTGTGAGCCTATAGCTAGCCACGGGCGCGGCGTTCTGCCTTCAGGCTGCCGATGAACTCGGTGGGGTCGACAGCCACTGGCTTGCCGCTGCCCATCCCTTCGGCATAGGCCCGCTTCAAGTGCTGGAGTTCGAGCGTGCGCAATTCCTCGCGCTGCTCCCATAAGCGCAGGGCGTCGCGGACAATCTCGCTGTTGGAAGCATAACCGCCACCTTCGATAGCGCTTTGCAGGCGAGCTATCTGCTGCGCGGTGAGGGATATGGTGAGGGTGCGCATAGGTTCGTTTTTCATACCCACATTATAATGCATCCAACAAGATCTAACAATATCTGTTAGGAATCTGCCCCTGCATCATGACCGCCCGACTCGCACCAGCCACCGCGCCGTCCTCGCCATGCAGGCGTGCAGTACCGGAACACCATATTCGATGGCAGGCAGGTCGTGCGGCGCACCCTTGGCGGGAATCGCCAGCATCCGCCCATGCCCGCCCGGCGCCAGGCAAAGCTGCGTCCCATCAGACGGTGTCGCCAGCGCGCCGTCCTTGAAATTGCTCAGCAGCCATTGGCCTTCGCGGGTGACGAAGATGGGAACGGCGTCGTATTTCGCCGGGTCCAGCGCGGCTATGACATTGGTTGCCGAAAGCAGCGACACCTCATGCTCGGCGGAGCGCCCGCCGAACAGCAAGCCGACACGAAGTCTCTTCGCAGCCATCGACAACTCCACCAAGGATCAGGGTCGGAGCTCGCATGCGAAACACAAGGCGCGCCCTAAAGTGGTCGAGCAATAGGCCAAGGATTGGAGTGGATTTTGACCAGTTCGAGCAGTTTTTCAGCACGACCTGCAAAAGCAGTTCTCCGCCTGGAGTCCTTCAGGTGGGAGAGCGGTTCGTCGTTTTGGTGAGCGATGAACCGCTCCAGGTCTATGTCTAGCGCAGCGCTGCGGCGATGTTGCCACCGTCGACCGTCGTCACATCGGCGGTGGTGCGTTCGGCCAATGCTTGGTGCAGGAAGGCCTGCGCCACGTCTTCTGCCGTCACCTCCTGTCCGAGCAGATTGCCCGACATGTATTCCTTCTCCGACACGCCGCGCGCGCCGGAACGGCTGGCGATCATGGCGTCGGTCAACAAGCCGGAGCGGATGCGGTCGGCGTTGACCGCATTGGAGCGGATGCCGTGCGCGCCGTAGTCGAGCGCATATTGCCGGGACAGGAATAGCGTCGCCGCCTTCGGCACACCATAGGCGCCGAATTTCGGACCCGGGTTGACCGCCTGCTTGGAGGTGTTGAACAACAACACACCGCCGGTGCCCTGTTCCAGCATGATGCGCACCGCGTTCTGCGCCGCCGACTGGTGGGCGAAGAAGTTGAGCTCGAAACTCTTGCGCAGCAGGGCATCGTCGAGCTCGCCGATGCGGCCTTCCCAGGCGGCACCGGCGTTGGAGACCAGAATGTCGACGCCGCCATAGACAGCGACAGCTTTGTCGAAGGCGGCGTGCAGCTCGGCCGGGTTGGTGATGTCGGCGCCGACGCCGATCGAATTGTTGCCGGCTGCCTTTGCCGCCTCGGCCGCCCTGGCCGCATCGAGATCGACGACGACGGCATGCGCGCCATTGGCGGCGAACAGTTTTGCCGTCGCAGCACCGATCGCGCCGGCGCCGCCAGTGATCAGCACCACCTGGCCGGTCAGCAGCTTCGGCTTGTTGGAGGCGAGCTTGGCCTGCTCAAGCGACCAGTACTCCAGCGGGAAGAGGTCGGCCTTCGATAGAGGATGGAAGCTGCCGACGACCTCGGCGCCGCGCACCGCCTCGATCCACATCTCGCCGACATCAGATGCGATCTTCGCATCCTTCAGCGTGCGGCCATGGCCGAACATGCCGAGGCCCGGCACCAGCGTCAGCCGCGGCATCGGGTCGAGCATGGTGCGCTCGACGTCGTCCAGCGCGTCGTTGGTTTCGAAATACGCGCGATAGTCGCTGGCGAAGGCCTCGACATGGCTCTTGATGACGGCCTTGTAGTCGCCGGCCTTGTCGGCGTCTGGCGCCGGAACCGCCATCGGCCCGGTCTTGATGCGGATCGACAGGTCCGGCGTCGACACACCGCGTGCGGCATAGTCGGCGATGCCGGCCGAATTGATGAAATCGACGATGGCATCCGAGGTGCGGAAGTCGCTGATCATGCGATCGAAGCGGCCTTCGCCACGCGCCACCGCCACCGCGCCGCGCAGCATCGGCGCGATTGCCGCGGGCGTCGCCAGCTTTGCCGGCAGCGTGACCTTGGCCGGCTTCGGCTTGCCGTGCTTGGCGACATAGTCCTCGGCCACGTTCACATAGTGGATCATGCGGTCGTAAGCCTGCTTCGCATCGTCGCCGAAGGTGAAGATGCCATGCTTGTCGAGGATCAGGCCTTCGACGCTGGGGTCGGCGTCGTAGACATCGGCGGCCACCTTGGCGAGGTCGAAGCCGGGCTTGATATAGGGCACGTACCCCATCTGTTCGCCGAACACGGTCTTGATCAGCGCCTTGCTGTCCGCCTGGTCGACGATGGCGAGGATCGCGGTCGAATGCGTATGGTCGACGAATTTGTGCGGCAGGAAGGCGTGCAGCAGCGTTTCGACCGACGGATTGGGCGAGGCGGGATCGATGAGGTTTGCGCGCTGCAGCGCCACCATATCTTCGTCGGCGAGGCTGGCCAGCGCGCGCGCCTTCAAGAGCGGGCCCATCTTCACCGCCGGCAGGCCCTGCGGTTCGATGACGCCCATGTCCCAGCCGCTGCCCTTGACGCACAGCACGTCCCATTCGTCGCCGACGAGGTCTATGGCCTTGGTCTTGCAGGAAGTGTTGCCGCCGCCATGCAGCACCAGCCGCGGCTCGCCGCCGAGCAGCCGGGTCGTGTAGACGCGCAACGCGAGGTCGCGGGCCACGCCCTTTTTCGCATAATCGGCCACCAGTATTTCCGCGTCGTCGTCATTCCAAAGGTTCTTCATGTCGCTATGTCCGCTTTGCTGTCTTTGATGTTGCTGTGAACAGGAGTGCCGCGACGCCTTGATGACAATGCGCCGCTGCAAGGATTTCGTTTGTCAGGAAGCCTTTTTTGCCCCCGCGCTGGCTCCGGCATATTCGAGCAGCCGCCGCGCCATGCCGGCGCCGACGACCAGATGCGTGCAGAGTCCGCCGGCGAGTGCTGCGAGCAGCGGTTCGAACTTGTTGTCTTCCTGCACCACCATCAGCCGCTTTTCGATCTGGCGCAGTGACGACAGCGAGGCCGAGATGACGCGGCGGTTGTAGCTGCAGTCGAGCGCCTTGCCGGTGGCATCGATGATCTGGCCGGCAACGACTCCGGCGGCGCCCGCTTCGCGCAACAGCCCCATCTCGCCGGGGCTGAGCGCGCCGCATTTGACGACATGGCTGTCGCCATCGACAGTGCCGACCGAATAGAGCGCCAGATCGCAGTTGGCAATATCGGCCAGTTGTTCGCGGATCACCGGTTCGGCGCGCAGCCCATGCGCCAGCAATTCCGTCGTCAGCACCAGCGGCGCGTAGAAATTGAGGCCCTTGGCGTTGAGCCGCCGGGCGATCTCCATCGTGCACTGGTCGGGACGGTAGGAGTAGGGCGCGCCGAGATTGCCGCAGAGCTGCACAACGGTGACGTCCTGCAGGTCGGCATAGGACATGACGTCGGCGATGGTGTAGACTGTGCGGCCCCAGGCGACGCCGATCCGGTCGCCCTTCTTGACCAGTTCGAGAAAGACGCCCGCCGCCAGCACCGCAACGTCCGTCGAAGGGTCGACGACATAGGCATTCTCCGGCGCGATCCACACCGCATCAAGCTTGAGCGCGTCCTCGAGCTGGCGCGCAAGCACGTCGTCGGTGAACAGCTGCGTCGAGGTCGAGATGTTGACGATGCCGGTCTCGCGCGCCTTGCGCAAATACATGGCGACCGAGGCGCGGGAGATGTTAAGCTGGCTGGCGACCTGGTCCTGGCGCAGGCCATGGGCATAATAGAGCCATGCGGCCTTGTGGATAAGCTGTTCTGCCGGTCGGATCGCCATGCCGTCTCCTCGGCTGACATTATTCACGGCTCTCGACAAAAGTCAAACTGGCGTGGGTACACGATACCTCTTTGCCCACCCGAATCTGGACGATCATTGCGCCAAATGTGCCCGGTCGGGAATCGCCGATGGTGACGTGGCGGGAACCTGTGGTTAGAAGTTCTCAGCAAAAGAAAACTCGGGGAGCACGGGATGGGCAGTCCCTACGATCAGGATCTCGGCAAGAACGCCGCCAACCACCAGCCGCTGACGCCGCTCACTTATCTGGAGCGGGCGGCAAGCACCTATCCCGATCATGTCGCCATCATCCATGGCAACCAGCGCATCACCTATCGCACCTTCTGGCGGCGCTCGCTGAAGCTCGCCTCGGCGCTGTCGAAGCGCGGCATCGGCAAGGGCGATACCGTCACGGTGATGCTTTCGAACACGCCGCCGATGCTGGAGGCGCATTTCGGCGTGCCGATGACCAAGGCAGTGCTGCATTCGCTCAACACAAGGCTCGATGCCGCCGTCATCGCGTTCCAGCTCGACCATGCCGAGACCAAGGTGCTCATCGTCGACCGCGAATTCGCTGCTGTCGTCAAACAGGCACTGGCACTGGCCAAGGTGAAGCCGCTGGTCATCGACTATGACGATCCCGGCTATGCCGCCGATGCACCCTATCCGAAGGGCGAGCGCATCGGCGCGATCGACTATGAGGGGTTCGTCGCCGGCGGTGACGAGGGCTACGCCTGGTCGATGCCCGACGACGAATGGGACGCCATCTCGCTCAACTACACCTCGGGCACCACCGGTAACCCGAAGGGCGTCGTCTACCACCATCGCGGCGCTGCCCTGATGGCCTACACCAACACCATCCATGCCGGCATGGCCAAGCACGCCGTCTATCTGTGGACGCTGCCGATGTTCCACTGCAATGGCTGGTGCTTCCCGTGGACGCTGGCCGTCCAGGCCGGCACCCATGTCTGCCTGCGCTGGGTGCGGTCGAAGCCGATCTACGATGCCATCGCCGACCACGGCGTCACCCATCTGTGCGGTGCGCCGGTCGTCATGTCGGTGCTGATCAACGCCAGGGACGAGGACAAGCGGACGTTCCCCCAGACGGTGACCTTCAATACGGCGGCAGCACCTCCGCCGGAAGCGGTGCTGTCGGGCATGGCCGATGCCGGCTTTGCCGTCACCCATCTCTACGGGCTGACCGAGACCTATGGCCCGGCGGTCGTCAACGAATGGCACGGCGCCTGGGACGGTCTCGACAAGGGCGAACGCAGCGCCAAAAAGGCCAGGCAGGGCGTGCGCTATGCAGCGCTGGAAGGCCTGACCGTGATGGACCCGGGGACGATGCAGAAGACGCCGGCCGACGGCGAGACGATCGGTGAGGTCATGTTTCGCGGCAACATCGTCATGAAGGGCTATCTGAAGAACAGGAAGGCGACCGAAGAGGCCTTTGCCGGCGGCTGGTTCCACTCCGGCGACCTCGGCGTCATGCATCCCGACGGCTACATCCAGCTCAAGGACCGCTCCAAGGACATCATCATCTCCGGCGGCGAGAATATTTCATCGATCGAGGTCGAGGAGGCCCTCTACAAACACCCGTCCGTGGCGTCCTGCGGCGTAGTCGCCAAGGCAGACGACAAATGGGGCGAGGTGCCGGTCGCCTATGTCGAGTTGAAGCCCGGCAAGGCGGCAAGCGAGACCGAGATCATCGAACACTGCCGCGCGCTGCTCGCCCGCTTCAAGGTGCCGAAGGCGGTGATTTTTGCCGAGATCCCGAAGACATCGACGGGGAAGATCCAGAAGTTTCAGCTGCGGGAAATGGCGAAGGGATCTTAGTTCCAGAGCGCAACGGCACGCGCAAGGTCGAGTTCGCGCACACCCTCTGTCACCAAATTATACGCGTACGTCGAATTCGCATTGACACTTCCCTCTTTTCGATTTACGACTGACGAAAGTTGAAATTCGTCACTCATAAATCGACAGAGAACCGTGTCCGAAGCCGCCAGCATAATGGCCGACTCCACCCGCCAGGAGAATGTCACCCGTATTCTCGACTGTGCCGAACGCCTGTTCCGGCACTATGGTTACGGCAAGACCAATGTCGCCGACATCGCCCGCGAACTCGGCATGTCGCCGGCCAATATCTACCGTTTCTTCGCCTCCAAGGTCGAAATCCACCAGGCCGTCTGCGGCCGCATGCTCCTCGCCAGCTACAACATGGCCTACGAGATTTCCCGGTTGCCGATCAGCGCCGAGGAGCGGCTGCGCCGCTACGTGCATGCGCAGTACAAGATGACGCTGGAAGTCATGCTCGACGACCAGAAGGTCCACGAAATGGTCATCGTCGCGCTCGAGCGCGACTGGGGCGTCATCGACAAGCATATCGACAGCATTCACGACCTGTTTGCCGAGGTCATCCGCGAGGGCATCGAGGCCGGCGAGTTTGCCGACCAGGATCCGGTCATCGCATCGCGCTGCTTCGGCGCCGCCACCGTCATTCTGTGCCACCCGCAAATGGTGGCGCAGTGCCTTGCCAAGACCAATCGGGCGATGCCCGACGATCTCATCGATTACGCGATCAAGGCTCTGAAGTAATAGCCGCCGCCCGCCGGGCGCCGGTGTCGACCGTTCATCTCCAGTCGGGAGTACGAAAGTGTCTTTGTCCAGTTCCATCATCCGCAAGCTGCCGGTCGCCGGCCTGATCGTCGCCACGCTCGGGCTCGCCGCCTGCAGCCAGGAGAAGACCGAGGTCCAGGACATCATCCGTCCGGTCAAGGTGGTCGAGATCGGCCAGGCCGAAAAGAGTCGCGAACTCACCTATTCCGGCTCGGTGCGAGCCCGTACCGAAATGAACCTCGGCTTTCGCATCTCGGGCAAGGTCACTGAGCGCCTGGTCGACATCGGCCAGCATGTGACGACAGGCGATGTGCTAGCCCGTATCGATCCCACGGACTATGAGTTGTCGGTCAAGAGCGCCAAGGCCAGCCTCGACGCCGCCGAGCGGCAGGTCGAGACGGTCGATCTGTCCCGCAAGCGCGCCGAACAGCTTTTTGCCAAGAACTTCACCTCCAAGTCGCAGCTCGAACAGGCGACGCTGAGCTACAACCAGGCGGTAGCGACGCGCGATGCCGCCCGCTCTACCCTTGCCCAGGCGCAGAACCAGGTCGTCTACACCGATCTCAAGGCGAGCGAGAACGGCATCGTCACGGCGGTCTCGGCCGATGTCGGCCAGGTGGTCGGCGCCGGAACGCCTATGATGACCGTTGCCGTCGACGGCGAAAAGGAAGTGCTGATCGCGGTTCCCGAAATGGACATCGCCGCCTTCAAGCCGGGAAAGGACGTCAAGGCCAGCTTCTGGTCCGATGACGCGCTGGCGCTCTCCGGCAAAGTGCGTGAAGTCGCCGGCAGCGCCGACCAGCAGTCGCGCACCTTTGCCGTCCGCGTCTCGCTGCCCGACGACCCGCGCGTGCTGCTCGGCATGACCGCCAACATCGAGGCCTCGGTGGCCAAGAAGCAGGAGATGGTGTCGATCCCGCTCAGCGCGCTTGCGGAAAAGGATGGTCGCAAGATTGTCTGGACCGTCGACCGCGCCGGCGAGACGGTGCACGAGCGCCTGGTCAAGGTTGCGGAGTTCACCGCCGACGGCGTCAGCGTCGCCGACGGGCTCAAGCCGGGGGATGTCGTCGTTGCCGCCGGCACCCAGTTCATGACCGAGAATCTCAAGGTCAAGCTGACCGGCGATGCGGTCCAGGCCGCCTCTGCGGAAGGCGCTGCCGCAAAGGCCCTGCGCTGACCGCAGGCATGAAGCCGGCTTGATCGTCGCTTCGGCGAAAGGGCTGGGCAAGCGAATTCAGGGTTTCCGGGCGGCGAGCGCCCGATCGTCGAGACGCCAAGATCGAGTTCCCCCGCATCGATCCGCGCGTCCCACCGCGATGAGTGTCTCTCCGCTCGGAAAGCCTCGCCGCCCGGAAGCCAGCATCGGAATACCTGAAGCCGCATGCCGAGGGTGTGCGCTCACGATCAACGAATTGGACTGACGCCGATGACCACCACCGACAGCACTGAAAAGCAGCCTTTCAATCTTTCGCGCTGGGCCATCGGCCATCCCTCGATCGCGCGCTTCCTGTTCGGTCTGATCATCATTGCCGGCGCGCTCGGCCTGATGCGCATGGGCCAGAAGGAAGACCCCGATTTCACTTTCCGCGTCATGGTCGTCCAGGCGATCTGGCCGGGCTCCTCGATCCAGGAGATGGAAGACCAGGTCGTCAACAAGATCGAGCGCAAGCTGCAGGAAACGCCGCACCTCGACTTCGTCCGTTCCTACACCCGCGCCGGCAGCGCCATCATCACCGTCCAGATCAAGGGCGACACCAATGCAGAGGAGGTGAAGGACGCCTTCTACCAGGTGCGCAAGAAGGTTGGCGACATCTCCGGCGACCTGCCGCAAGGCCTGCTCGGGCCCTATTTCAACGACGAGTTCGGCGACACCTTCATCACCCTGCACTCGATCGGCGGCGACGGCTACAGCTATCCGGAGCTGAAGAAATTCGCCACCCAGGCTCGCGACATGCTGCTGACGACGCCGGGCGTCGAGAAGGCCGTCATCATCGGCGACCAGCCGGAGAAGCTTTATATCGACGTCTCGTCCAAGGCCCTGGCCGAACGCGGCCTGACGCTGACCGACCTGCAGAACGCCATCAAGGGCCAGAACAATGTCGATCCGGCGGGCTCCGTCGACACCGGCCTGCGCTCGGTGCGCATCTCGGTCGAGGGCGATGTCACCAGGGCTGCCGACATCAGGGAATTGCGCCTGCGCGCCGGTGGTCAGGTGACACGTCTTGGCGATATTGCCACCGTGAGTTCCGGTCTCGAAGATCCCTATCAGCGCAAGTACCGCTTCAACGGCCACGAAAGCGTCCAGGTCGGCGTCGTCATGGCCAAGGGTTTTAACGTCAGGGACGTCGGCACGGATGTCGAGGCGACCTACAAGCGCTTTGAGGAAGCGCTGCCCTACGGCGTTGCGGTCGACCAGATTTCCAACCAGCCCGAGGTTGTCAAGGACGCCGTCAACGAGTTCATGGAGGCGCTCGGCGAGGCGCTGCTGATCGTGCTTGCTGTCTCGCTGCTGTCGATCGGCTGGCGTTCCGGCCTGGTCATCGCCATTGCCATTCCGCTGGTGCTGGCCGCCACCTTCGCCATCATGTACGAGCTCGGCATCGATCTGCAGCGCATTTCGCTCGGCGCCCTGATCATCGCGCTCGGGCTGTTGGTCGACGACGCCATGATCGTCGTCGAGATGATGGAGCGCAAGCTGGAGGAGGGGCTGGTCAAGATCGAGGCGGCGAGCTTCGCCTATTCCTCGACCGCCTTCCCGATGCTGAGCGGCACGCTGATCACCATCGCCGGCTTCATCCCGGTCGGCTTCGCCGCCTCGACCGCCGGCGAATATGTGCGCACGCTGTTCTATGTCGTCGGCATCGCGCTCGTCGTGTCGTGGTTCGTCGCCGTCTATTTCACGCCGTGGCTGGGCTACATGATCCTCAAGCAGCGCAAGCATGCCGGCAACCATCATGACGCCTTCGACACCGGCTTCTACCGGCGGCTGCGCGCCACGGTCGGCTGGGCGGTGCGCCACCGCATCATCGTTCTGGTGATGACGCTGGTCACCTTCGCCACCAGCCTGTGGGCGTTCCAGTTCATCCCACAAAACTTCTTCCCGCAATCCTCGCGGCCGGAAATCCTCGTCGATCTCTGGTTGCCTGAGGGAACCTCGATCAAGGAAGTCGAGACGCAGGCCAAGGCGCTGGAAGCCCGGATGATGGACGACAAGGACAAGCGCTTCATCGCCACCTATATCGGCGAAGGCGCGCCGCGCTTCTTCCTGCCGCTCGACCAGCAATTGCGCAATCCGAACTATGCGCAGCTTCTGGTGATGGCCAATGACGAACCGGCGCGCGAGCGGCTGATCCTCAAGCTGCGCTCAATCCTGGCGCAGGATTTCCCCTCGATCCGTTCCAAGGTCGACCGTCTGTTCCTCGGCCCGCCGACCGGCTGGCCGGTGCAGATGCGCATCATGGGTCCGGACCGCCAGGAGGTGCGCCGCATCGCCGACCAGGTGAAGGCGAAATTCGCCGGAAATCCGCTGCTCGGCGCCGTCCATGACGACTGGCTGGAGCCGGTACCGGCGATGAAGCTGGTCATCGACCAGGACCGCGCCCGTGCGCTTGGCGTCACCTCGCAGCGCATCCGCCAGATGCTGCAGGCAGCGATGTCCGGCGCGCCGCTCGATGACTTCCGTGATGGCGAGGAGACGGTTTCCATCGTCGCCCGCGAACCGGACGCCAGCCGCAGCCTGCTGTCCTCGGTCGACTCGGTCTATATCCCGACCGATTTCGGCGGCTTCGTGCCGCTGTCGCAGGTGGCCAAGGTGGTGCCGGTGCTCGAGCAGGGCGTCGAATGGCGGCGCGACCGCCTGCCGACCATCTCGGTGCGCGCCACGCTGCCGGATGGCGTGCAGTCGAACGACGTCGTCACCAAGCTCTACAATGACATGCAGGGCATGCGCGCCGGCCTGGCGCCCGGCTACAAGATCGAGATCCAGGGCGGTGCGGAAGATTCCGCCGAAAGCCAGGCCTCGATTGCCGCCAAGGCGCCGATCATGCTGGCCGTCATCGTCGTGCTCCTGATGATCCAGCTGCAGCATTTCGGCAAGGCGATGCTCGTGCTCGCCACCGGTCCGCTCGGCATCATCGGTGCGGCGGCGGCTCTGTTGATCAGCGGCGCGCCGTTCGGCTTCGTCGCCATCCTCGGTGTCATCGCGCTGCTCGGCATCATCATGCGCAACTCGATCATCCTGGTCGACCAGATCGATCAGGACATCGCCAGGGGGATGGACCGATCGGAGGCCATCATCGGCTCGGCCGTGCGCCGTTTCCGGCCAATCGTGCTGACGGCGATGACGGCGGTGCTGGCGCTGATCCCGATCTCGCGTGCGGTGTTCTGGGGACCGCTCGCCTACGCCATGATGGGCGGCATCCTCGTCGCCACCGTACTCACCATCCTGGTGCTGCCGGCAGGCTACGCGCTGTTCTTCGGCCGCGAGCCGAAGAAAGGCAGGAAGCCGGCTGATGAGGCGGTGCAGGACAATGACAGGCCGCCACTGGCGCTGGCCGCCGAGTAGGCGCTGCTGGGGCACAGGATCTTCCTTGGAAAATGCTGGAACGCCGTACGCTTGACGTGCGGCGTTCTGGCTTTCTCCTTCCCGGTGGCACCGAGCACCCAGGCAAGTATCTCAACACCAGGCGGGTTCATCAAAATAGGTTGAACGGCCACCTGTATGAAAATGCTTCGCGGCGCCGGTTTTGCAAAACAGAATTCCTTTCCAGGACAACAAAGCCGTCCGATCCTGCTTACATATCGGAGCGGCAACGCTCATTCGCATCAGGTGATCATCCCATGGTAGACAATAAGCAATTGCGGCTCGGCGCCTTCATGCGTCCGGTCAGTCTTCACACCGGGGCCTGGCGCTATCCCGGCTCATATCCCGATGCCAACTTCAACTTCGCCCATCTGAAGCGCTTCGCGCAGACGCTTGAGGCGGCGAAGTTCGACGCCTTCTTCATGGCCGACCATCTGGCCGTTCTCAACATGCCGATCGAGGCGCTACGGCGCAGCCACACGGTGACCTCGTTCGAGCCGTTCACGCTGCTGTCGGCGCTCGCCGCCGTCACTGATCATATCGGCCTTGTCGCCACCGCATCGACGACCTTCGACGCGCCCTATCACATTGCCCGTCGCTTCGCCTCGCTCGACCATATCAGCGGCGGCCGCGCCGGCTGGAACATCGTCACCACATCCAATCCCGACGCCGCGCTGAACTTCGGCCTCGACGAGCATGTCGAGCACGACGAGCGCTATCACAATGCGCGGGAATTCTACGATGTGGTGACCGGCCTCTGGGACAGCTTTGCCGACGACGCCTTCATCCGCGACGCCGAGAGCGGGCTCTATTTCGATCCCGCGAAGCTGCATGTGCTCGACCATAAGGGTGAGCATCTCTCGGTGCGCGGCCCGCTCAACATTGCGCGGCCGGTGCAGGGCTGGCCGGTCATCGTCCAGGCCGGCGCGTCTGAGGCCGGGCGGCAGCTGGCAGCCGAAACGGCGGAGGTGATCTTCGCCGCCCATTCCGATCTGGCGTCCGGGCAGCGCTTCTTTGCCGATGTCAAAAGCCGGGCCGAGAAGCTCGGCCGTTCGCGCGACGACATCAAGATCCTGCCCGGCGCCTTCGTCATCGTCGGCGACAGTGTCGAGGAAGCACAGGCCAAACGCGCCAAGCTCGACAGCCTGGTCTATTACGAGAGCGGCATTGCCTCGCTGTCGATCGCGCTCGGCCATGACGCGTCGGCCTTCGACCCCGACGCGCCCTTGCCCGAAATCCCCGAGACCAATGCCTCGAAGAGCGGCCGCGAGCGCGTCATCGAGCTGGCGCGCCGGGAGAATTTGACCGTCCGCCAGCTGGCGCAGCGGCTCGGCGGCTATTCCGGCCTTGCCTTCGTCGGCACGCCGAAAACCATCGCCGACGCGATGGAGGAATGGTTGGTTGCCGAGGGGTCAGACGGCTTCAACGTCATGTTCCCCTATCTGCCTGCCGGGCTCGATGACTTCGCCGAGAAGGTGGTGCCCGAGCTGCAGCGGCGAAAGCTCTTCCGGCGCGAGTATGAGGGCACCACCTTGCGCGAGAACCTCGGCCTGAAGCGTCCGCCGAACCGGTTCTTCGAAGGCTCCGAAGCGGCCACTCGCAAGGCCGGCTGACGTCCTGCCACAAAAAGAAACGGGCGCGCCGAAGCGCGCCCATTCTTTTCAGCCATCACTTTCAGATGACGAAGTACCAGTTGGCGAGCAGCATCACCACCAGGCCGGCGACCAGCGTCAGGTAGGGCAGCATGCCTGCCTTTTTGACCGAGAGGTCTGCGCCCGCCATGCCGAGGTCGGCCAGCATGTGGTCGGGGAACCTGCCCTTGTCTTGGACGTAGTGCCGGTAGCAGAACACCGGGATGATCAAGGCGGCTGTGATCAGGCCGGCCCAGAGCGCCATCGGGTTCCACACCTTGGCGCCGGCGCCCATGAAGATGGCGTTTACATAGGCGAAGATGGCGCCGAGGCCGAGCAGCCAGCTCGGCGCCTTCCACGGCCGGTTGATGTGGCCGTTGTCGATGCGGTGGATCCAGCCGGCATTGAGGTTGAGGAAGTTGAAGATGATGTAGCCGCAGTTCGACACGGCGAGGATGAAGAAGAAGCTCGTCGCGTCGGCCGAGGCGATGGCCAGCACGATCAGGTTGAAGACGAGATCGGTCCACATGGCGCGCGTCGGCGCGCCATGCTCGTTGACGTGGCTGAGATAGCGCGGCAGCCAGCCATCGACCGAGCCCTGGTAGAGCGTGCGCGACGAGCCGGCCATTGCCGTCATGATGCACAGCACCAGCGCCAGGATCATCAGCATCACCAAGAGGCTGTGGATCAATGCGCCACCCCCGACCATGCCGGCCAGTGCATCGGCGACACCCGAGCCGTCGACGATCGGCGTCGCCAGCATGCCGTTGAGGCCCAGCACGCCCTGGAAGGTGAAGGGCACCAGGATGAACAGAAGCATGCAGAGCAGGCCGGAATAGAAAATCGCCTTGAACGTGTCGGTCCCCGGGTTCTTGAACTCCGATGTGTAGCAGACGGCGGTCTCAAAACCATAGGTCGACCATGCGGCGATGAACATGCCGCCCAGCACCAGCGTCCAGCCGGCAATGTTCCACGAGCCGGGCTCCGGCGCGTAAGCCGCCGCCAGCGGCACCAGCGGCGAAAAGTTCGCCCAGTTGATCTGGCCGGTGACGATCGGCACGACACCGACGATCAGCATCGGGATGATGACCAGGAGGCCGATATACTTCTGCACATTGGCGGTGCCGAGAATGCCGCGATGCTGGATCGAGAAGATGATCAGCATCAGCACCGCGCCGATGAAGAAAGTGGCATTGAGGGTGAAGGAGACAGGACCTAGCGTGTGGCTGAACAGCGTCCAGTTGCGGATCGCCGGCGTGGCCGCCGCGGTCACCGCGGCGATGGCGTCGGCAGGCACCGTTCCGGCATGCGCCGCGATATAGGCGACGACGTCCGGCGACGCCTCGGTGAACAGCGGCACCGGCGCCAGCGCGTTGAGAATATAGGCGGCGGCGATCGAGCAGCCCAGCGACAGCACCGGCGACCAGGCGAACCAGTTGCACCACACCGACAGCGGCGCGATGAACTTGGAATAACGCAGCCAGGCGGTGGCGCCGTAGATCGAGGCGCCGCCCGACTTGTTCGGGAACAGGCCGGCGATCTCGGCATAGGTGAAGGATTGCAGGAAGCCCATGATCATGGAAGCGATCCAGATCCCGAAGGCCAGCGTTCCCGTCGTTCCGGCAATGCCGCCGATCGAAAACAGGACAAGGGCAGGAACGCCGCTCGCCACCCAGAAGGCGCCGCGCCAGTCGATGTTGCGGAGCAGCTTGCCTTCAGCGGGCTGCTCCAGGGCAGTGGTAATCGTGCTCATCTGTCTGAATTCCCCATTTTGTGTTCCCGGCCGGTGATGCCTCGGCTTCGCGAAGCTTGTTCCCCGGTACATGACCGCACGACTCCAGTGTTTCCACTCAGTCGTATTTTTTTCTTAACAGTGAAGATTGATCCGGCGCGCTTTCACGTCAAGTGATTTGTGGCGTCGTGCACATCACGGTTGCGAAACGCTCGCTTTGTCCTTCTCCCCTTGTGGGGTGAGAAGCGGTCCGCGGTAGCGGACGGAAAGCCAATTGCTTTCGAGCTTCGAACGCCCTGAGCCTGCGAAGGGCCGGGGGTGCAACCCTCAGGATCGCGGCCTGGTCTTTTGCGGATCGTAGTGAGCGAAGGCCACCACCCGCGCCGGCAGCCGCTTGGCATGACCGTCGAGCTTGCCGATCTCCACCTCTGTGCCGATTGCCGCGTGGGTGACGTCAAGCCTCGCCAGAGCGATGTTTTTGTTCAGCACCGGCGAGCGCATGCCCGAGGTGACGACACCGATCTGGGCGCGGCCGATATGGACGCAATCCCCATGGCCGACGGCGACATTGCTGTCGATGTCGAGGCCAACGAGCTTGTGCTGCGGATGTTCCTTGCGCCTTATCAGAGCCTCGCGGCCGATGAAATCGTCGGTCTTGGCCTTCAACGGTACGGTGAAGCCAATGCCCGCCTCGAACGGGTCGGTCTGGTCGGAGAATTCGTAACCGGCGAAGATCAGCCCGGCTTCGATGCGCACCATGTCGAGTGCCTGCAGGCCCATCGGCTTCAGCCCGTGCGGCTGGCCGGCCTCCCAGATGGCATCGAACACTTTTTCGGCGTCGCGTGGGTGGCACCAGATTTCGTAGCCGAGCTCGCCGGTATAACCGGTGCGCGACACCACGACCGGAATGCCATTGCCGCCGCCGATGCGCGCGACAGCGAAGCGGAACCATTCGAGTTCGTCGATCGACGGTTGCAGCGGCGAGGTCCAGACCACCTCTCGCAAAATGTCACGGCTCTTCGGCCCTTGGACAGCGACATTGTGCATCTGGTCGGTGGACGAGCGCACCAGCACGTTGAGGCCAAGCTTCTTTGCCGTCTCGCGCAGCCATTCGCCGGACAGGTCATCGCCGCCGACCCAGCGGAAATTGTCCTTGCCGAGCCGCAGCAGCGTGCCGTCGTCGATCATGCCGCCATGCTCGTAGCACATGGCGGAATAGACGACCTGGCCGACGCCGAGCTTCTTGACGTCGCGGGTCAGCGTGTATTGCAGCAGCGCTTCGGAATCGGGACCGGTGACCTCGAACTTGCGCAGCGGCGACAGGTCCATGATCACCGCGTCCTGCCGGCAGGCCCAGTACTCGGCGATCGGCCCCTCTTTGGCGAAAGAATTGGCCAGCCAATAACCCCGGTATTCCACGAAGTTGCGGGTGTGCTTGGCGAAGCTTGAATGGAAGGCGGTCTCGCGGGTCATTTTCGGTTCCGAATCGGGCGTCATGCGTCTGGCGATCGCTCGCGAGAATTTGTGTTGGCCGGAATAGGTTCGCACATGGATGTCGGTCGGGTTCCAGCCATTGGCCGGTGTCGTGTCGTCGGGACAGGCGGAGGAGACGCAGACGATGTCGGTGAGCGCCCTGAGCAGGACATAGTCGCCGGCGCGCGACCACGGCTCATCCGACACCATGACGCCATGGGCGTCGATCGCCGTGTTGAAGAAGAAGTTGATCGCCATCCAGCCGGCACGTGGGGTGACACCCTTGTCGGCCAGCGCGCGGTTGAAATTCTCCGAGCAGTTGGTGTGGCCGGGATAGCCGATGTCGTCGTAATATTTGGCGGCACACGCCAGCGCGAACGCGTCATGCCGGCCGCATGTGTCCTGGATAACCTCGACCAACGGCTCCATGTCCTGGTCGTAATATTTCGAGTGAAGGCCGGGCATCGGGTAGCTCGACCCCATCAGCGTGCGCGTCGTCGTTACGTCGAGCGGATGGTCCAGCCCCTTGTCCAGCTTGCGCGCCGAGAAGCACTGGAAATCGGTGCACTGGCGGCCGTCGACATCGATGATCTGCAGGTAGTCGCCCGCCTTGACGAAATAGGA
The DNA here is from genome assembly GCF_040318615.1 of Mesorhizobium sp. M1078. Classification (NCBI taxonomy): domain Bacteria; kingdom Pseudomonadati; phylum Pseudomonadota; class Alphaproteobacteria; order Hyphomicrobiales; family Phyllobacteriaceae; genus Mesorhizobium; species Mesorhizobium sp. M1078. The sequence goes on along the minus strand of NZ_JAMYMP010000002.1, from coordinate 178,479 downwards.
TTCGGCCGTCGCCGAATGGACGCGCAGGTCTAGCACCGGATCGGCGAGCGGATCGGCAAGCTGCGACTTCGTTTTCAGCCGGATGGTGTTGCGCCGCACGAGAACGGTGAGCGGCGTTGCCGTATCATGGCCGTCGACGAGCATCGGCCCGCCGGGTGCGGCAATCAGCATCGCGCCGTCGCGCGTGACCGTGAATGCCTGCTCGGTGCCGGCAGGCGTTGCGCCGCCGAACACACGCACCGCCTTGGGCTCGTCGAGCTGCACCTGGCGGCGCTCAAGGCCACGACGGACGGAAGCCAGGCTGTCATCGCCTCCGGCCAGAAGCGCCTTGATCCCGGCGGCATTGCTGTTGGACTTTTCGCCGAGGATGGAAGGATCGGTGGCGCCGGTCCTGTCCCAGGCCAGCAACTCGCAAGCCTGCCCGCCCTCGACATTGCGCACGGTGAACGTATCGCCGGCCTCGACCTCGATCAGCACCGCGCCATTCCCCAGGATAGTATGGCGCTCCATGCCCGGCGGCAGCGCGATCTGGCCGGGCCTCAGGATGAGGCTCGGCCGCGGCGGCCCGGCTGTCACTGAAGGGTAGGGCGACTGGCTCATCTCAGCCTTGCGGTTACAGAAACAAGTTTGCCTGTGTGTAAAATTATTTTAGCAGCAAGAATAGCAGCGCGGTTGGGTTTGGCAAGGTGGAGGTGGCGTTCTCGACGCGGTCGCTGCAGGTTAGACCCTTCCAATCAAACCCATCTTCGAACGCCAGCGCCGCCCCTCATCTGGCTGCCGCCATCTTCTCCTCGTAAACGGGGCGAAGGATGCTGTCGTCGCCGGTTTCGCCAATCGCCAGCGTTGCAGGACGAGCGCCGAGGCTGCGACCAGCTTCTTTCTCCCCGTCACTATACGGGGAGAAATGCCCGGCAGGGCAATGAGGGGCGGCGCCAACATCTGAAACTATCGAGCTAAAGCTCCTCGGAATGCCCGATAGCCACACCATACTCCGCAGCCGAATCCAACATCGTGTGCCACAGACTTTCGGCAAACGTCGCAAACACCAGGAGGTTGAACACCGCCTGCCCATCCGCCTTGTCACCACCACGCCAGAGCGTGACGCTGGTGTGATCCATCGAGGTCGCGGCAGCAGCGCCAACCGGAAACGCATCGGGATGCAAATCAATCGACGACAGTTTCGCCAGCATGGCGCGCGCCTTGAGGCCGCAGATGCTGATCAGCACGCGTGCATGCGATTGGTCGGATAGCGAAGCGGAAGATGCAAAGGTCTGAGCGAGCACCTCAGTCCTGCCACCCTTCGACAGGACAAAAAACTGATCCGGTCCCGACCAGATCAGCGTCGCATCAGCGGTGCCAACTGCCTTCGGCGTTTCCGGAGCCGCGACGCCGAAACGAGCGTTCGCGGCCTCGGCCAAATCACCCGCCTTGCCGCGCCGTGCCATCACCTGGACGAGGTCGAAATTGCGGATCTCGGTCAGCGACACACCGGCATCGCCTTGCGGGCCGCAAGCGCCAGGAGCGAGCGCGCGCTCGAGCGGGCTGCGAACATCCCAGAAAAAGTCAGCCACGCTGGCGCCCTCCATCGGGATCGTAGAAGACGGGATTGCAGAGTTCGATATCGTAGTCTTCACCGCGCAGCGGATCATGCGCGTGGACGATCTCGCCGATGCGTTCGCGGCCGCGCTCGACAAGGCCGAGACCGATCCACTGGTCGAGCGTCGGCGAGAAGCAGACCGAGGTGACGTAGCCCAGGTCGTTATCAGGCCCGGGCGTCTGGCCCTTCGGGATGATGTGCGCGCCGGAGCGCAGGCGGCGCGCCTTGTCGACCGGCTTGATGCCGACCACGACCTGCCGGTCCGGCGCCACCAGCGCCTCGCGGCCGGCCATGACGCGACCGATGAAATCCTTCTTGGTCGACATCATCTTGCCGAGGCCGAGATCGGCGGCGGTCGTCGTGCCGCTCAGTTCCGGTCCGGCGACATGGCCCTTTTCAACGCGCATGACGCCGAGGGCTTCTGTGCCATACGGCGTCACGCCGAACGGTTTTCCCGCCAGCATCAAATTGCGTGCCATCGCTTCACCGTAACGCGCCGGCACCGAAATCTCGAACGCCATCTCGCCGGAGAAGGAGATGCGGAACAGCCGCGCCTTGATGCCGCCGCGCAAAGCGACTTCGCGCACGCCCATGAATGGAAAACCTTCGTTCGAAAGGTCCTCGGCAGGGTCGACGATTTCCTTCAACAGGTCTCGCGTCCTTGGCCCGGCAATCGAGAATTGCGCCCACTGGTCGGAGACCGAGGTCAGTTGCACGTCGAGTTCGGGGAATAGCACCTGCCGGCAGAATTCGAGATGCTGCATCACCAGCCCGGCCTTCGCCGTGGTCGTGGTGAGGAAATAATGGTCATCGGCCAGCCGCGAGGTCGTGCCGTCATCATAGACGAGGCCGTCCTCGCGCAGCATCAGCCCGTAGCGGGCTTTTCCCACGGCAAGGTTTGAGAAGGTGTTGATGTAGACGCGGTCGAGGAAGGCGCCGGCATCGGGGCCGTGCACATCGATCTTGCCCAGCGTCGACACATCGCAGAAGCCGACGCCGCCGCGCACCGCCTTGACCTCGCGGGTGACCGATTCCAGCCAGTCTTTCTCGCCGGCGCGCGGATACCATTGCGCGCGCTTCCACAGGCCGGTGTCGACAAAAATCGCGCCTTGTTCGGCCGCCCAGTGATGCGACGGCGTCAGCCGCGTCGCATGGAAATTTTCGTCGCGATGGTGGCCGGCAAAAGCGCCGATGGCGACCGGCACGTAGGGCGGGCGATAGATGGTCGTGCCCGTCTCGTGAATGGATTTGCCCGTTACCGCCGCCATGATGGCGAGGCCGGCGACGTTGGACGTCTTGCCCTGGTCGGTCGCCATGCCGAGCGTGGTGTAGCGCTTCAGGTGCTCGACCGATTCAAAACCCTCGCGCTGCGCCAGCTCGACGTCGGACGCGGTGACATCATGCTGCTGGTCGACGAAAGCCTTGCCTTTGCCAGCGACATGCCAGAGCGGGGTCAGCGAGAACGCCTCGTCGTCGGCGACCGGTGCCGATCCCGCATTGCCGATCCGGCTGGCGTCATGCGCCGCTGCGGCGCCGGCCTCGAAACCTGCGCGCAGGCAGGCGCCTAGCCCGAAGTCACCATTAGCCGCACCTGCGGCGACCATACCGGGCGGCGCGCCGTCCGGCACGAAGGCGGCGATGTCGTCGCGCCATTTCGGCCGGCCGCGATGGTATGAGGTCAGCCCGACCGCCGGATTCCAGCCGCCGGAAACGGCAAGCCCGTCGGCCTCGACCTCGGCGCGCGCGCCGCCGGTCAGCGACACCGCTATTTTTCTTACGCCGTCCTTGCTGCCGTCGACGCCGCTGACCGAACCATGCAGCACGGTGAAGCCGTTCCTGGAAGCGAGAGAACGATGGGCAGGCGAGACGTCAGGCCGCGTGTCGACCACCGCCGCGATCTGCAGTCCGGCGCCGAGTGCCGTCTCGACCGTGCGCCAGCCATCCTCATTGTTGGTGAACAGCGCGATCCGCTTTGCCGGCGTCGCCGCATAACGTGTGACGTAGGTGCGGATGGCGGACGCCATCATCACGCCGGGCGTGTCATTGCCGGCAAAGACGATGGGACGCTCAATCGCGCCGGCGGCGACGACGCAGCGCTTGGCCACGATGCGCCACAGGCGCTGGCGCACCTGATGCTGGGGCGGCACCGGCAGATGATCGTTGACCCGCTCGATCGCGCCATAGGTACCGCCGTCATAGACGCCGAACAGGGTCGTGCGGGTCATGATGCGGACATCCGGCATCGAGCTGAGCTCGGCCAGTGTGCGCGACAGCCACTCCGCGGCCGGCAGACCGTCGATCGTGCCGCCATCCGACAACAGACGGCCGCCGGGCGCAAAATCTTCTTCGCACAGGATGACGCGCGCACTGCTGCGGCCTGCAGCGAGTGCGGCGGCGAGACCGGCCGGACCGGAGCCGGCGATCACCACATCGCAATGCGCCCAGGCCTTGTCGTAGTGATCCGGATCGGGGGTGACCGCCGCGCGACCCAGACCCGCGGCGCGTCGGATCGCCGGCTCGTAGACCATTTCCCAGAATTTTGCCGGCCACATGAAGGTCTTGTAGTAGAAGCCGGCGACGAAGATCGGTGCGAACAGCTGGTTCACCGACATCACATCGTGGCGCAGCGAGGGCCAGCGGTTCTGGCTTGCCGCTTCGAGGCCTTCATAGAGTTCGGCCGTCGTGGCCTTGGTGTTGGCCTCGCGCCGTGCGCCGGTGCGCAGTTCGACCAGCGCGTTGGGTTCTTCCGAGCCCGCAGTCAGAATGCCGCGCGGACGATGGTATTTGAACGAGCGGCCGACCAGCTTGACGCCATTGGCGACCAGCGCCGACGCCAGCGTGTCGCCCTGGAAGCCGGAGAGGCTCTTGCCATCGAAGCGGAAGTTGAGCGGCGCCGAGCGGTCGATGAGACCGCCGGATGTGAGACGATGGGATTGGCTGGAACTCACGATGGCCGGCCTCTCATCGATCCAATGCCAGGCGGGACCGTCGCGCTCTTCACCCTCCCCCTTGTGGGGAGGGTCGCTGCGCAGCAGCGGGGTGGGGGTGCGGCACCGACCCCCACCCGGACCTGCGGTCCGACCTCCCCACAAGGGGGAGGTAGGGGGCTGGCGCTTTTCGCGACGGCTACGATTTCGACAGGATAGCTCATTTCGCCACCTGCCTCGCCCCGGCGCCCGCCGCCGGCTCCACCGCCGAGATCTCGTGCGTCAGCGTGTTGCGGGTGACCTTCAGCCAGGCCCGGCAGCCACCGCCGTGATACCAGTTCTCAGCCACCACGCCGGCGACATTGTCGCGCAGATAGACGTAGTCGTAGACAGCATCCTCGCCGGCACCCGCCGCCGGCCGCGCCGGCTTGGCGTCGCCGAGATAGCTGAACTCGCCGAGTTCGCGTTCGCCGCAGAAGGGACAGACAATACGCATCTCGCCAGCCTCAGTGCAGGTTCGGTTGGGCGCCCTGGCCCTTTTCGTCGATCATGGCGCCAGTCCGGAAGCGGTCGAGGCGGAAACGAGCCGCCTCCTTGTGCGTTTCGTCACGCGCCAGCAGATGGGCAAAGACCAAGCCCGACCCCGGCGTCGCCTTGAAGCCGCCATAGCACCAGCCGGCATTGAGGTAGAGCCCGTCGACCGGCGTCTTGTCGATGATCGGCGAGCCATCCATCGACATGTCCATGATGCCGCCCCACTGGCGCAGAAGCCGCACGCGGCCGATCATCGGGATCAGCGCCATGCCGCCCTCGCAGACATCTTCCATGACAGGCAGATTGCCGCGCTGGGCGTAGGAATTATAGCCGTCGATGTCGCCGCCGAAGACCAGCCCGCCCTTGTCGGACTGGCTGACATAGAAATGCCCGGCGCCGAAGGTCATGACGCCAGGAATGAGCGGCTTGATCGCCTCCGAGACGAAAGCTTGCAGCACATGGCTTTCGATCGGCAGGCGCATGCCCGCCATCGCTGCGACACGCGACGATGACCCGGCGACTGCCATGCCGACCTTGCCGGCGCCGATCTTGCCGCGCGACGTCTCGACGCCAGTCACCTTGCCGTTGCCGTCCCGGACAAAGCCGGTGACCTCGCAGTTCTGGATGATGTCGACGCCGAGTTCGCTCGCCGCATGGGCATAGCCCCAGACCACCGCGTCATGCCGCGCGGTGCCGCCGCGGCGCTGCAGGAGGCCGCCCTGCACGGGAAAGCGCGCATGGTCGAAATTCAGGAACGGCAGCATCTTCTTCAGCGCTGCCTGGTCGAGCAGTTCGGCATCGATGCCATTGATGCGCATGGTGTTGCCGCGCCGCGCATAAGCGTCGCGCTGCGCATCGGAATGATAGAGGTTGAGGACGCCGCGCTGGCTGACCATGGCGTTATAGTTGAGGTCCTGCTCCATCCGCTCCCAAAGCTTCATCGAAAGCTCGTAGAAGCCGGTATTGCCGGGCAGGCCGTAATTGGAACGGATGATGGTGGTGTTGCGGCCGGCATTGCCGGAGCCGATCCAGCCCTTTTCCAGCACGGCGACGTTTCTGATGCCGAACTCGCTGGCGAGGAACCAGGCGGTGGCGAGCCCATGGCCGCCGCCGCCGATGATCACCACATCGTAGTGGTCCTTGGGCGCCGCATCGCGCCAGGTGCGCTGCCAATTCTTGTGGCCGGAAAGGGCAGCACGGGCGAGCGAGAAGATCGAATATTTCATCAGGTCATTCCGAGGTCGCTCGCACAGCGGGGACGATTATATGTCCAGCGTGTGGTCGCGCTCCCATTGCGTGAAGTGCGAAGCATAGGAATTCCATTCCTGGTGCTTCAGCTTTAGATAAGCCGACGAGAATTCCTCACCCAGCGCCGCCTTGAGCGATTTGTCCTTGTCGTATTCGCGAAGCGCGTCGAGCAGATTGAGCGGCAGCTTCGGCGCGCCTTTCACCGTGTGGCCGTTCTGGTACATGTCGATGTCGTAGCGCTTGCCGGGATCGGCCTTGGAGCGGATGCCGTCGAGACCGGCGGCAATGATGACGGCCTGCAGCAGATAAGGGTTTGCGGCGCCGTCCGGCAACCGCAGCTCGAAGCGGCCGGGGCCGGGCACGCGCACCATGTGGGTGCGGTTGTTTCCGGTCCAGGTCACCGTGTTCGGCGCCCAGGTGGCGCCCGAAATGGTGCGCGGCGCGTTGATGCGTTTGTAGGAGTTCACCGTCGGGTTGGTGATGGCGGCCAGCGCCGAGGCATGTTTCATGATGCCGCCGAGGAAATTCTTGCCCTTGGCCGACAGGCCGAGTTCCATCGCGTTATCGGCAAAGACGTTGACCTTGCCGGCCTTGTCCCAGACCGAAATATGGGCGTGGCAGCCATTGCCGGTCAGGCCCTGGAAAGGCTTTGGCATGAAGGTCGCGCGCAGGCCGTGTTTCTCGGCCACCGACTTGACCATGAACTTGAAGAAGGAGTGCTTGTCGGCGGTGGCGAGCACATCGTCGAAGGCCCAGTTCATCTCGAACTGGCCGTTGGCGTCCTCATGGTCGTTCTGGTAGGGGCTCCAGCCCAGCGCCAACATGTGGTCGCAAATCTCGGCGATGACATCGTAGCGGCGCATCACCGCTTGCTGGTCGTAGCAGGGTTTTGAAGCCGTGTCGTATTTGTCGGAGATGACGCTGCCGTCCGGCGAGATCAGGAAGAACTCTGCCTCGACGCCAGTCTTGACATGCATGCCGTCAGTGGCGGCTTCCGCGATCAGCCGGCGCAGCGTGTTGCGCGGCGCCTGCTCGACTTCCTTGTCGTCCATGATGCAGTTGGCGGCGACCCAGGCGACATCGGGCTTCCACGGCAGCTGGATCACCGAATCCGGATCCGGCACCGCCAGCATATCAGGATGCGCCGGCGTCAGGTCGAGCCAAGTGGCGAAACCGGCGAAGCCGGCGCCGTCCTTCTGCATGTCGGCGATCGCCTGCGCCGGCACCAGCTTGGCGCGCTGGCCGCCGAACAGGTCGGTGTAGGAAATCATGAAATATTTGACGCCGTTCTCTTTGGCGAATGCGGCGAGATCGTTCCCCATTATAGTTCCTCGCTTATTTTGATGTGTTTTTAGAAGCCGTTTTTCCCCGGTATCCAGTTGGTGCCGGCCAGCGGCACGCCGGCCATGGCGGCGGCTTCGATGGTGAGGGCTACGAGATCCTCGGGCTCGAGATTGTGCAGGCTGTTCTTGCCGCAGGCACGCGCAATGGTCTGCGCCTCCAGCGTCATCACCTTGAGGTAGTTCGCGAGACGCCGTCCCGCGGCGACCGGATCAACCCGCTTCATCAGTTCGGGGTCCTGCGTGGTGATGCCCGCGGGGTCGCGGCCCTCGTGCCAGTCGTCATAGGCCCCGGCGGTGGTGCCGAGCGCATTGTACTCCGCTTCCCAGCGCGGATCATTGTCGCCGAGTGCGACCAGCGCTGCCGTGCCGATCGACACCGCGTCCACGCCGAGCGCCAGCGCCTTGGCGACGTCGGCGCCATTGCGGATGCCGCCGGACACGATCAGCTGCACCTTGCGGTGCATGCCGAGATCCTGCAGCGCCTGCACCGCCGGCCTGATACAGGCAAGCGTCGGCTGGCCGACATTTTCGATGAACACTTCCTGCGTCGCCGCCGTGCCGCCCTGCATGCCGTCGACGACGACGACATCGGCGCCGGCCTTCACCGCAAGTGCAGTGTCATAATAGGGGCGGGCGCCACCGACCTTGACGTAGATCGGCTTTTCCCAGTCGGTGATCTCGCGTAGTTCGAGGATCTTGATCTCGAGATCGTCCGGCCCGGTCCAGTCGGGATGGCGCGAGGCCGAACGCTGGTCGATGCCTTTCGGCAGCGTGCGCATTTCGGCAACGCGATCGGAGATTTTCTGGCCAAGCAGCATGCCGCCACCGCCCGGCTTGGCGCCCTGGCCAACGACCACTTCGATGGCGTCGGCGCGGCGCAAATCCCTGGGGTTCATGCCGTAGCGCGACGGCAGGTACTGGTAGACCAGTTGCTTGGAATGGCCGCGCTCTTCCTCGGTCATGCCGCCGTCGCCGGTGGTGGTCGACGTGCCTGAGAGTGTGGCGCCACGGCCGAGCGCTTCCTTGGCCGGGCCGGACAGCGACCCGAAGCTCATGCCGGCAACGGTGATCGGGATTTTCAGCTCGATCGGCTTCTTGGCATAGCGCGAGCCCAGCACCACCGACGTGTCGCACCGCTCGCGATAGCCTTCCAGCGGATAGCGCGAGATCGAGGCGCCGAGGAACAGCAGATCGTCGAAATGCGGCAGCTTGCGCTTGGCCCCGGCGCCCCTGATGTCATAGATGCCGGTCGCCGCGGCGCGGCGGATTTCGGAAAGCGTGTAGTCGTCGAAGGTCGCGGATTTGCGCGGCGTCGTCGGCGGGTTCTTGTAGGTCATGCTGCCTCAATACGCGTCGGCGTTGTCGATATTGAAATTGTAGAGCGTGCGCGCCGAGCCGTAGCGCTTGAATTCCGACGGCTTGACGCCGGTGACGCCGGCGCGGTCGAGCAGTCCCTGCAGCAGTTCGATATGCTCGGGCCGCATCTCCTTGGCGATGCAGTCGGCGCCCAGGCTTTCGACCTTGCCGCGCACGAACAGCCGCGCTTCGTAGATGGAATCGCCAAGTGCGTCGCCGGCATCGCCCAGCACCACCAGATTGCCGGACTGCGCCATGAAGGCCGACATGTGGCCGATATTGCCGTGCACGACGATGTCGATGCCCTTCATCGAGATGCCGCAGCGCGACGAGGCGTTGCCCTCGATGACGAGCAGCCCGCCCTTGCCGGTGGCGCCGGCATACTGGCTGGCGTCGCCCTTGATGACGATCGAGCCCGACATCATGTTTTCGCCGACGCCAGGTCCGGCCGAGCCGTGCACGGTGATGGCAGCGCCGTCATTCATCCCGGCGCAGTAGTAGCCGACGCTGCCGCGCACATCGATGCTGACAGGCTGGTCGACGCCGACCGCAACCGAATGGCTGCCCTTCGGGTGCAGCACTTCCCACGCCGTTTCGTTGGAGCCGGGCGTCAGATTGTGAAGCGCCTGGTTGAGCTCGCGCAGCGACGACACATCAAGATCGAAGACCCGGGACGCCTGGTCTTGCGCCGCCTTCGAAAGTTTGGTTGCCGGCATGGGCTCAATGCTCCCAGAAATAGACGGTTGCGGGTTCCGGCTCCCAGACCCTCGCATTGTCTATGCCGGGCAGCTTGGTCAGCGCCCGATATTCCGAGCCAAAGGCGACATACTGGTCGGTCTCGGCCATGACGGCGGGCTTGCAGGCGATCGGATCGCGCACCACGCCGAAACCGTTCTTGGTGCCGACGACGAAGGTGAAGAAGCCGTCGAGGTCGGACAGCGTGCCTTCCAGCGCCTCGCCGAGGTTCTTGCCATGCGCCATCTGCGAGGAGAGATAGGCGGCGGCGACCTCGGTGTCGTTCTCGGTCTCGAATTTCATGCCCTCCCGCACCAGCTCACGCCGCACATTGTTGTGGTTGGACAGCGAGCCATTGTGCACCAGGCACTGGTCGGCGCCGGTCGAGAACGGATGCGCGCCCATAGTGGTGACGGCCGATTCCGTCGCCATGCGGGTATGGCCGATGCCATGCGTGCCGGTCATCGAGCGGACGTCGAAGCGGTCGACGACCGCTTCCGGCAGACCGACTTCCTTGTAGATTTCCACCGCTTCGCCGGCGCCCATGATGCGCACGTCGGGGCGGATTGACTGCAGCGCTTCGCGCGCGGCATCGACCTTGTCGGGCGCGGTTCTCAACACTGCATGGGTGGACTTCACCGCTATGCTCACCGGCGCGCCGATGGCCTTCGCGAGTTCGGCGTCGAGGCCGCGGAAATCGCGCTCGGGCTTCGCGGACTGGATGGTGATCTTGGCTTCATTCCTGGAAGGCGCGCCATAGATGGCAATGCCGGCGCTGTCGGGGCCGCGATCGCTGAGCGATATCAGCATCTGCGACAGCATCGAGCCGAGCTGCGGCTCAAGCGACTTGTCTTTCAGAAAAAGTCCGACGATTCCACACATGTCAGCCTCCCGACGTTACCACTAGACGATGATGTATCGAATGCGTCGTGCGAATTCAATCGTATGAAAAAAATATTCCTGTAGTTACGTATCCGGCTCGATGCGGCCTTGTGAACTATCGCCGCCGTCGCGGGCGCTGTGAATCCATGTGGCGGTGCGGATGCGGGCTATTCTGTAGGCATCGAGGATCGACAGCGCATAGATCAGGAAGCCGCCGGCGTGGCGGCCGACGAAGCTGGCATCGGCCGGCGCGATCTTGGCCGTCACCCAGGCGAGGATCACCATGAAGAACAGGAACTGCAGGCCGCGCACGGGCACGCCCAGAATGACGTGGCCGCTGGCCGGTAAGACGATGGCAGCGCCGAGCACCAGATACGGGTTTGTCGGTGCGGGTGCGCTCATGCGACCTGCCTTTCCTGTCGGTTGATGGCATCGCGCAGCACTGAGGCCGAGGTCAGCAGTCTCTCGACCAGCGTTGGATCCAGCCTTGCGCCGCCGAATGCGGCCTGCCGGAACACGCCGTAGCGCGCCCGCTCGGCCTCGGCCAGCAGCCAGACGATGCGCACGCCGTTCGGGGTGATCAAGAGTTCCTTGGCGCGGCCTTCGGCAAAGATGTCGAGATGGCTGGCGATCAGGTTCTGCGGAAAGCGCGCCGCCCTGAGGTCGGTTCGCAGCACGGCTTCAGCCGGAAATCCCGGAGCCTTCGGCAGCGTATGCTGAAGATGATCGAAATTGGAGAAGGTCGTCGGCGAGCCCGGCCGCATCATCATGTCGAAGGTCGCCGGCACCGCAACCGGCTCTGTGATCGTGACACTCAACCATCGCGCCGGCAGCTTTCGCGTTGCCAGCGTGTCGACGATGGTGCGCAGCTGCACGCGCTGTCCGTTCCATGTGCCGGCCCAGGTGACAACGCCGGCTGTGCCATCGGAGACATCAACGGCATCTGTGATGACGGTCCGGATGCTGGCTGCCTCGGCTGCAAGATCAGCCTTGGCCTTTTTGCGGCTGGCGCGCGTATGCCAGGCGAGGTGCAGGACGAGAGCCACGGCGACCGCCCCGGCCAGCAATGCTGTCGTCACGTCAGACACCTCGTCACGCCATGCCCGCCCAGACCGGCAGGCCCTCTCCTGTCAATAGCCCTGCGGCTTCGGCCACGGCATGGTGAACTGGTCGCCGCGGCGCACATAGCGGTAACGGTAGAAGTGGAACCACAGCGAGATCAGGAAGTAGAAGGCGACCATGGCGATCAGCTGCGTGCCGTAGCCGAGGAAGATCGCAAAGAAGGTCACCACGCAGAGGCAAAACAGCACGATCGCCGGGATCGGGTGGAACGGGTGCGTATAGCCGCGGCGGATCGTGCCCAGCGGCCACTTTTTGCGGAACATCATGATGTTTATGCTCATGAAGGTGTATTGCAGCACGCCCGACAGGATTGAGAAGGTGATCGCCTGGTTGAGGTCGGCGATGAAGGCGAAGGCGAGCGCGATCGGCAACAGGAACAGGATCGAGCGATAGGGCGTGCGGTATTTCGGGTGCACGGCCGAGAACCATGTCGGCAGATAGCGGTCGCGTCCAAGCGAGAACCACGCGCGGGCCGCATCGTTGATACAGCCATTGGCCGACGCCAGTGCCGCGAGCAGCGTGGCGACGAACAACAGGTTTTCCAGCAGCGGGCTGCCGGTCAGCTTGCCGGCGTCCCACAAGGGATAATAGGTGATACCGAGGTACTCCCAGGGCATCAGCGAGGCGCAGACATACCAGGTCATGGCGGCGGCGATCAAAAGCGTGATCATGCCGGCCATGGTGCCGTAAGGCAGCGAACGCGCCGGCGAGCGCACTTCCTCGGCGGCCTGCGTGGTGCCTTCGATGCCGAGATAGTACCAGATGCCGAACTGGAAGGCCGCGATGACGCCGATCCAGCCATAGGGCAGCGCATTGCCGGGGGTGACCAGTTCGTTGAGCTTCAGCACAGCACCCTGCGTCCAGGGGCTGACCGAGAAGAACAGGATAACGATCGAGACATAGGCTATCGCCGTGATGACGAAGTTGACGTTGAGCGTCATCAGCACGCCGCGATAGTTCAGCCATGCCAGCACGACGATGGTGGCGGCAATGAAGGAGTTGTGGGTGAGCCCTTCGACGCCGGCCTTGGCGACGATGGTGTCGCCGAGCAGGATGGCGTCCGAAACCTCCAGCATGGTGTAGGCAAAGACCAGGAACAGCGCGACGTTGAAGGCCATCAGCGGCCCGACAATGTGCTTGGCCTGCGCGTATTGGCCGCCGGCGGCGGCAACCGTCGATGTCACCTCGGAGTCGATCATGGCGACCGAAGTATACAAGAGCCCGACCACCCAGCAGACGATCAGCGCCGCCAGTGCGCCGCCCTTGTCGGCCGAGAAATTCCAGCCGGTGAATTCGCCGACCAGCACGATGCCGACGCCAAGCGCCCAGACATGGGCCGGGCCGAGCACGCGTAGCAGTGAAACCCTGTCGCCGTGTATTGCCGGTTCAAGCGTGATCGTCATTGTTCAATCCCCACTCAGATCCGGTGTTTTTCGGAAGCGGCTTCAAGCTCGCCTTCGCGCGAGGAAGTCAGCACCTCCTCGGAATAGGTCGTGTCGATCTTGAACCAGTCGTAGAGCATCCACAGCGCAAGCACGACCGAGATGCCCCACGATGCGTAAGAGAGTGCGACCCACATGAGCGTGCTTCCCCAAAATCTCTGGCGTTACTTGTCGTCGAACTTTTCGTTGATGACGTCGCGATATTCGCGGTCGGAGGCGCGGAACAGGAAGACGAAATAGCCGATCAGCACCGCCGCCATGATGATCAGCGTCGGCCAGTCGATGATGTAGTGGAAGCGGTTCTGGATGATGTCGTGCGCGGTCTCCGGCGTATAGCCGAGCTTTTCCCAGATCGAGGCCATGGTCGGGTTCTGTCCCAACGCTTCCCAGGTTTTGGCATCGAGCGCGTCGATGGATTTCGCCGCACCCGCCAGGCCGAGTTTCAATGGCAGCCACAGCGCCACGAAAATGGCGACCACGACGACCACGATATCGAAAATCTGCCCGGCCTTGCCTTGTTCCGGCGGCGTGTAGCGCGACATGACTTCTACCCCTCAGGACGTTCTGTTTTCAGGACTTGCGGTTGCGGGCCGCGTCGGCGTTCTTGATGTCGAGACCGTAGATGAAGTCCTTGTCTTCCTTGTAGTGATTGACCATCGCCAGGATGGCGGCCGTATTAAAGATCAGCACGGCGGCGGCAGCGATAGCGACGACGATCTTGATCCCGGTGTCCGGGATGTAGGGCCATGTCATGACAAGCACGAAGAGGATCGTCGCCCAAAGGCAGATGATCAGGAGCGCGGATCCGCGCAGGTCGGAACGGTACAGCGCTTCGATGCGCTGCTGCAGGTCTGACATCGGTTTCCCCTTTTCCAGCGCCCGACCCCGAATTGGCCGCCCGCTGCCCTCTTTCAACAGAGTGAAATTTTTTTCATAAATTCGGGCCGAATCCAGCAATTGTCAAGCCGATTTTACGTTGGGTTAACCGTTTGTCCCCAGCCGCGAATTTTGCCTGACAATGAAATTATTTGCTTCCGGGTATTGCGGCATCAGGACGTTTGCGATCAATATTCGACCAAATGCTCCCGCCTCGCGCAGGGAGCCGGGAACACAATAGAATTTTCGAACGGAGGATTTGCGGATGACGGCATCCTGGAGATTTTCGACCCTGGCGGATCGCCATCGCGCGTTAGGCTCGAAGCTCGAAGACTGGAGCGGCATGGGCACCGCCTGGACCTACGACAAGGACGCCGACGAGGAATACACCGCCATCCGCACCAGGGCCGGGCTGATGGATGTGTCGGGCCTGAAGAAGGTTCACATCACCGGGCCGCACGCCTCACACCTCATCGACCTGGCAACGACGCGCGACGTGGAGAAGATCTATCCCGGCAAGTCGGCCTATGCCTGCATGCTGAACGAGGCCGGAAAATTCACCGACGACTGCATCCTCTACCGCACCGGGCCGAACGCCTGGATGGTGGTGCACGGCTCCGGCACCGGCCATGAGGAATTGCAGCGCGCTTCCGTCGGCCGCGACGTATCGCTGCGCTTCGACGACAATCTGCACGACCTGTCGCTGCAGGGACCGACCGCGGTCGACTATCTCTCAAAGCATGTGCCGGGCATTCGCGACCTCAACTATTTCCATCATATGCAGACGCAGCTGTTCGGCTTTCCCGTCATGATCTCGCGCACCGGCTATACCGGCGAGCGCGGCTACGAGATATTCTGCCGCGGCCAGGACGCCGGCACGATCTGGGACAGGATCCTCGACGAGGGCAAGAGCGCCGGCATCATTCCGTGCCGCTTCACCACGCTCGATATGCTGCGCGTCGAAAGTTATTTGCTGTTTTATCCCTATGACAACTCGCAGAAATATCCGTTCGAGAACGAAGGCCCCGGCGACACGCTGTGGGAGCTCGGCCTCGACTTCACCGTCAGCCCCGGCAAGACCGGCTTTCGCGGCGCCGAAGAGCATTACCGCCTCAAGGGCAAGGAGCGCTTCAAGATCTACGGCGTGCTGCTCGACGGCAAGCAACCCGCGGATGAGGGCGCGCCGGTCTATCGCGACGGCAAAAAGGTGGGCGTGGTCACCTGCGCCATGTATTCGCCGCTGGTCGAGAAATCGATGGGCATCGCCCGCCTCGACGTCGACTGCGCGGTCAAGGACACCAAGCTCGAGATCCGCAACAAGAGCGGTTCGATCAGGGCGACGGCGCAGCCTCTGCCCTTCGACGATCCCAAAAAGACCAAGCGCACGGCGAAAGGCTGAGGCACAATCGACAGCGAGGGGTTTCGAGGTACGAAGTAGAGAATGGCAGCCAAAACGATCATCAGCCGGCCCATTTACGGAACCCTGTCCCCGCAGCCCGGCAAGCATCATCTTTTCGTGGCGGATGCGGAAGGCGCGCTGGCGATCGTCGATATGGCAAGGACGGCGCCCCCCGGCTTCTTCGACGGCGCCGAAATCGTCTTCATTCCCGGGGCCGACGGCAAGCACGTTGCCGCTCTTGAGGCACTGAAGTCCGCGCAATTTCATGTCGCGCCAACCTTCGCCAGCCTGCTGCCCCGGCTGAAGCAGACGCTTGCCAACGCGCATATGGGCCTGCGCCTCTATCTCGCCGGCACCGAAGGGCTGATCGGCCAGGCCATGCAGGTGGCGCTCGAAGCCGGCATCGATCATACGTCCATGCAGACCGAGCATCGCGGCTCATTGGCGCGGCGCATGCAGTGCGTGCATTGCAAAGGCATCACCGAAAATGTGACGACGCAGCCGGCCACCTGCGCGCATTGCGGCCTGCTGCTTCTGGTGCGCGATCATTATTCGCGACGGCTGGCAGCATTCCAGGGCGTCTGCATAAATGCCGAGGATCGCTCGGAGATCCCTCCCATAGAGGAGGTCTTCCCATGAGCACCGGCACCACCAAGCTCGATGTCGTCGTCAGCGACGTCGTCCCGGTCAACGAACTGGTGACGCGCTTCCATTTCCGCCGCCGTGACGGTGAGCTTTTGCCGACCTTTTCCGGCGGCGCCCATGTCGTGGTCGAGATGCGCGATGGCGACCGCACAAGGCTCAATCCCTATTCGCTGATGGGATCGCCGCTCGACACCCGCGAATACACCATCTCGGTGCGCCGCGACGATGTCGGCCGCGGCGGCTCGTTGTTCATGCACCGGAGCGTCAAGCCTGGCCTGGAGATGGTGGTCAGCTACCCCGTCAATCTGTTCTCGCTCGACCTCAGGGCAAAGAAGCATCTGATGCTTGCCGGCGGCATCGGGATCACGCCGTTCATGGCGCAGACCGCGCAGCTCGCCGGGTCCGGCGGCAATTTCGAGCTGCACTACACCTGCCGCACCGCCTCGCTCGGCACCTATGCCGATGTGCTGCAGGAGCGCTATGGCCGTCGCGTCCGGCCCTATCACGACGACCGCGACGAGCGCATCGAACTCGACCGTCTCTTGTCCTCGCAGCCGCTCGGCACCCATCTCTATGTCTGCGGCCCGGCCGGCATGATCAACTGGGTGCGCGAGCGCGCTGCGGCTCTCGGCTGGCCGGCGGAGACCGTGCACTACGAGCATTTCGCGGCACCCCAGCCCGGCCTGCCGTTCGACGTCACACTTGCCGTCAGCGGCAAGACCATCCGCGTCGGCGAGCAGCAGAGCCTGCTCGAAGCGATCGAGGCCGCCGGCGTCGATCCGCCCTATCTCTGCCGCGGCGGTGTCTGCGGCCAGTGCGAGACCAACGTCGTCTCGTATGACGGCAAGTTCATCCACAACGACCACTGGCTCAGCGAGGAAGACCATCGTTCCGGCTGCAAGATCATGCCGTGCGTGTCGCGCTTCGAAGGCAAGTCGCTGGTCCTGGAAAGATAGGAGGCCAGCTTGGGCATCACCTTTCGCAAGGAAACGTTTCGCGACGATTTCACCTTCAGGAACAGCCCGGAACACATCAGGCGGTTTCCGTTCCCGTTCCACGAAGACGCCTACATGTATGCGGTCAACATCGAGCCGCATGTGGTTGGCCCCAAGGGCAGCGTTCTGGAAAACCTGATCGACGTCGACGAGCACTATGTCGCCGAGATGCAGGACCGTGCACTGGTGCTGGCCGACGATCCGCTGCGCTGCCAGTCGCTGCCGCATATGACGCTGGCCGGCTGGGACCTGCTCGAACTTTTGATGGAGCAACAGGCACTTGGCTATCCCGAGCATTTCACCCTGACCCGCGACGGCGACCGCTGGCGCTGGATCAACCGGCCGCTCGGCATCGACGACACCTTCACCTTCGGCGACACCTCGACACTGCCTTACGGGCCGATGGAGTACATCACCCGCCAGAGCCAGGGTGATTTCTGCATTCTCGATCAGCGCGACGGCAATCTTTGGATGGACGCCGGCATGGTCACCACTCAGGCCGACTGGTCGCTCGATTTCGACATCGGCATGAATTTCTTCGAATGGCACGCGCCGGTGCCGTTGGCGCATGAAAAGGGCATTTTCGTCAGGGCGCTGAAGTTCCTCACCAACATCCAGCAGGGCAAGCCGGCGCGGCGGCTGAACTGGACGATGACCATAAACCCGCGCCTCGACACCAGTCCGGAGAATTACCACAAATGGGGCCCGGACCGCGCGACGGTAACGCCCGAAAATGTCGCCGACAAGGTGCATCTGCGCGTCGAACTGCAAAGCTTCTGGCGGCTGCCGCGCTCGAACGGCATCGTCTTCCCGATCCGCTGCTATCTCATCAAGATGGACGAACTGGTGACACAGCCGAAATGGGCAAGGCGACTGCACCGGGTGATCCGGGATTTGCCGGAAGAGCTGGCCACCTACAAGGGCCTGACGCGGTATCGGCCGACATTGGTGGAATGGCTGTCGAAGCTGGATGATGGCAGTGCGACGTCACCGGGGTTCGGGCCGGACTAAAGGCCCCCTCATCCGGCCGCTGCGCGGCCACCTTCTCCCCGAGCGGAGAAGAGATCGCCAGCGCCGACGCCAGACTCCTCTCCCCTCGGGGAGAGGTCGGATTGCCCCGAATTGCTCTTGCAATTCGGCCTTGGCAATCCGGGTGAGGGGGCTGCGGCGGTCCGACTACCCCGCGCTCTGCGGATAGCAAATAATCGACAGATACCGCATCGGAAGTTTCGTCAGTTGCTCCGGCCCGTGCGGCGCGTCGGCGTCGAAGAACAGGCTGTCGCCCGGCTTCATCGGATAGAGGTTGCTGCCGTGCCGGTACACCACCTCGCCCTCCAGCATATAGAGGAATTCCATGCCCTCATGCTGGAAGGTCGGGAACACATCCGAATCCTCGGTCAGCGTAATCAGATACGGCTCGACGACGACGCCGCTGGTGTTGGAGCCGATATGGCCGAGCAGATTGTATTGATGGCCGGCGCGGGTGCCGCGGCGTTCGACATCTAGCCCTTCGCCGGCCTTGACAAAGACGGCGCTGCGCTCTTCCTCGAATCGGCGGAAGAAGGCGGTGACGGGAACGCCGAGCGCCCTCGACAGCGCCTGCAGTGTGGTCAGCGACGGCGAGGTGATGCCGTTCTCGATCTTCGACAGCATGCCCAGCGAAATATCGGTGGCGACGGCGAGATCGGCGACGGTGATGCCGAGCTTCTTGCGGAAGGCGCGCACCTCGCGCCCGATCGCCACCTCCAGCACTTTTTCGCGGGTGTCGCGAATGGCATGCGGGTTCTGCGTCAGCGGCGCGCGGATGGTTTTTCCGTCCACGGAGGCCTTTGCCGGTGGCTTTGCCCTTGTCGAAGCAGTCTTGGAGTCGGAACTTGTCTTCGCCATCTCGCCTCCGAATCCCCCTGATTATTTCACTCCAGGTGAACATATTCGGTGCCGATACAGAAACGCAACCGCGCAGCAAGCCCCTTAAGTCGAATGGTGTCCGAACAGGATTTACGCCGTCATCCGTTTTTCCGGAAATCCGCTGGGGCGAAACGCGGTTTCTCCACAAGGCCTGTTGACAGCATCCAAGAGGCAATTACTGTCCTGTGAGTGAAATTTGTTTCGTAAGAGCAATTCCAAAAATCGAATGACACCGGGAGGCCTGCCATGAAAACGCGCGTTGCCGTCATTGGAGCGGGGCCATCCGGTCTGGCCCAGCTCAGGGCCTTCAAGTCGGCTGCCGACAAGGGCGCCGAGATCCCCGAAATCGTCTGCTTCGAAAAGCAGTCGGACTGGGGCGGCCTGTGGAACTACACCTGGCGCACCGGCCTCGACGAGCATGGCGACCCCGTCCACGGCTCGATGTACCGCTACCTCTGGTCGAACGGACCGAAGGAATGCCTGGAATTCGCCGACTATACGTTCGAGGAGCATTTCGGCCGCCCGATCGGATCCTACCCGCCGCGCGCCGTTTTGTGGGATTACATCAAGGGTCGCGTCGAGAAATCAGGCCTGCGCAAATGGGTGCGCTTCAACAGCCCGGTGCGCATGGTCACCTTCTCGGACGAGAGCAGGAAATTCACTGTCACCGCGCATGACCGCACCAACGACGTCACCTACTCCGAAGAGTTCGACAATGTCGTCGTCGCTTCCGGGCATTTCTCGGTTCCCAACGTTCCCTATTTCGAAGGCTTTTCGACCTTCAACGGCCGTATCCTGCACAGCCATGATTTTCGCGACGCCATGGAGTTCAAGGGCAAGGACATACTGATCATCGGCCGCTCCTATTCTGCCGAGGACATCGGCTCGCAATGCTACAAATACGGCGCCAGATCGATCACCTCCAGCTACCGCTCCAAGCCGATGGGGTTCAAATGGCCGGAGAACTGGAAGGAAGTGCCGCTGCTGCAGAAGGTCGTCGGCAAGACGGCGCACTTCAAGGACGGCACCACAAAAGATGTCGACGCCATCATCCTGTGCACCGGCTATCTGCATTCCTTCCCGTTCCTTACGGAAGAGCTGAAACTGAAGACCGCCAATCGCATGTGGCCGGACGGGCTCTATGAGGGCGTCGTGTGGGAGAAGAACCCGAAACTGTCCTATATCGGCATGCAGGACCAGTTCTACACTTTCAACATGTTCGACGCCCAGGCTTGGTTCGCCCGTGACGTCATCATGGGCCGCATCAAGCTGCCGTCGGTACAGGCGATGGCCGAGCACGGCGCCAAGTGGCGGGCACGCGAAGAGACGCTGGAAGACGCCGAGCAGATGATCTGGTTCCAGGGCGACTACACCAAGGAATTGATGGACCAGACCGACTATCCCGGTTTCGATGTCGAGGCGGTCAACCAAACCTTCATGGAATGGGAGCACCACAAGGCGGAAGACATTATGAGCTTTCGCGACCACGCCTACCGCTCGCTGATGACCGGCACCATGGCGCCATTGCACCATACGCCCTGGCTGCAGGCGCTGGACGACTCGATGGAAAGCTATCTTCAGGTAAAGGGCGTCGCGGCGGAATAGGTCGGCGTGATGCAAAACAATGCGCCGGCACCGGCCCGGTTTCAATTCAGAGGGTAGTCGGGAGCCGCATCGGTCTCCGTCACCTTGACCCACACCAATTCGCTATAATAGGCGCCCTCCGGGCCGGTGCCGTACATAGACAGCCTGTCAGCCATCAGCAGATGTGTCATGTCGTTGAGTGCCCGGCCGGTCGGCTCCTCGGGCCAGGCGAAGACGCCGTCGGTTTTGGCGCCGAACCTCACATCGGTGCAGCCGAAATCGATCTCCACCTTCCACGACAGCAACGGCCTGATATCGCTGGGCGGCGGGCGCGGCGGATCGGGCTGCTCGAAGTGATGGTCGACCGAGACTCTCGTCGGCACTGCCGGCGTGATGCCTTTGGCTTTGAAGGAGGCGATGGCGTCGTCGCCAAATCGTGCGAGCAGGCCAGCGTGCCATAACCGGTAGGTCGCGCGGAAAAAGCCGCTGACCCGGATAGATTTGCCATCGTTGTTGAAGACGTTCACAGCGGCGTAGAAACGGCGCAGTCGTGGCGCCAGCGCCCGCCAGTCGCATTCGGCCGGTGTCCCCGGCGTCGCGATGAAATCGTCAAGCAGATCGCTGCCGCGCACATTGGCGTTCAGCACCGTGCAATCCTCACCATGGATATGCCAGTGCCGCCGGAGCTCGGCTGCTGCGATGCCGGGCTTGCGCAGCTCTTCCACCGAGGCGCGAACCCGAGCAATCGCGTAGGACGTAGCCGCATCCAACGTCTCAAACCCCGAAACCACATGCTCGCCGGTCATGGCCATGTCGAAGACGACGACAGTAAAAGGCGGTTCGCGCTGATCGGGCATTCGGCAGCAAGCTCAGGCTGGTCGAGGATGAAGCAGCTTTCCGCGCGAAAATGCGTCAAAGTCAAGAGCTGGAGCGCGGCCTGCCATTTCCAGAAGAGGCGAACTCCAGAAGAGGCGAAACCGTTCTATCCGAGCCGTGCTTGAGCTTTCGCGGCTCAGGGGTCGAAGACCGACCGCGATGATGTCGATGGCATGCTATTACCAGCCCCCGAAAATGCCGCGACCCTGGACCGTGCGATGAACACTTCCTGGCCGAGATCGCGTGTGCCGGCCACGGGGCAGGTGATGATCATCACTTCAATCCAGCGGATAGTCGGGAGGCGCCTCCGTCTCGGTCACTTTGGCGGTTAGTATCTCGCAGTCATTGGCCCAGTCGGGGCCATCGCCGCGCATGGCCATCATGTCGGCCATCAGCAGGAACTGCATGGTTCTGAGCGCCCAGTCGGTCGGCTCTTGCGGCCAGGCGAAGATTCCGGCGGCGTCGCCACCGAACTTCACGTCGTGGCAGACAAAACCGACCTCGACCTTCCAGGATCGCAGCGTCAAGCCTGGCGGCGGGTAGGGCGGGTCGGGAAGCTCGAAGTAATTGGCGACCATGAGCTTCGTCGGCTCCGCCGGCTCGATCCCCTTGGCTTTGAAGGCGGCAATGGCGTCGTCGCCAAAGCGCTCGAGGAGGCCGTCTCGCGTCAGCCTGTAGATCGAGCGAAAGAAGCCGCCCGCCCAGACGGATTCGTTGTTGCCGTTGGAGATCAGCAGCGAGGCGCGGAAGCGGCGCAGCCTGGGCGCCAGCGCCTGCCAGTTGCACTCGGCTGGCGTCGCCGGCGTCGCAATGAAATCGTCGAGTAGATCGCTGCCGCGCACTCCGGCGTTCAGCACCGAACAGTCTTCGCCATAGAGCTGCCAGAGCTGGCGAAGCTCAGCAGTGGCGATGCCGGGCTTGCGCAACTCCTCCACCGAGGCGCGAACCCGCGCAATGGCGTAGGACGTCGCCGCCTCCAGCGTCTCAAACCCCGAAACTACGTGCTCCCCGTCCGGCTCGCCGGTCTTGGCCATGTCGAAGACGAGTACGGCAAAAGGCGGTTCGCCGGGATTGGACATTCAACAATTATCCTAGTCTTGCCCGCGCCTTCGCCGTCCAGGCATTGAACAGCCGGTCTGCGACGATGCCGATGAAAGCGATGGCGAGACCCGCGACAATGCCGCGTCCGGAATCGGCCTTGGACAGCGCGATGAAGACTTCCTGGCCGAGGTCGCGTGTGCCGACCATGGCGCAGATGATGATCATCGCCAGCGCCATCAGGATCGTCTGGTTGACGCCCAGCATGATTTCGGGAAGCGCCAGTGGCAATTGTACCCGAAAGAAGGTCTGGCGCGGCGTGCAGCCGGAAACCTTCGCCGCCTCGATCAGCGCCGGTGGCACTTGCCGGATGCCGTGATTGGTGTAGCGGATCGCCGGCACCACGGCGAAGGCGACCGTGGCGATCATGGCGGTGACGTCGCCGACCCGGAACAGCATCACCACAGGAATGATGAAGCAGAAGGACGGCAGCACCTGCAGCGTGTCGATGATGGGCGTGACGATCTTTTCGAAGCGGTCGCTGCGCGCGGCCATCAGGCCAATCGGGATGCCGATCAGGCAAGCGATGAAGGCCGAGATGCCGCAGAGATAAACCGTCGCCATGGTCTTTTCCCACAGGCCGGTGACGGCGCAGAAGGCGGTCAGCGCGGCGACGAAGGCGGCGAGACGCAGGCCACCGAACTGGTAGCCGGCGAGGCCGAGCAGGGCCACCGCGCCGAGCCACGGAAAGCCTTCGCAGAAGGCGCGCAGCGGGTTCAGTACATTGAGGATGAGCGCCACGCGAAACGCTTCGATCACGTCGAAGAAGTTGATCGTCACCCAGCTCACCGCCGCCTTCCACAGTGGCGCAGTGGTGAAGGTGATCGCCTTCGGCACCGCCGCGAAGGCCGGTACGAACAGGCCGAGCAGCGTCGTCACGACCAGGATGGCGATGGCCTGCGACAGATTGGGATAGCGCCGCCAAACGCTCTGGTTCGCCTGCCGTTGAACGTGGCCTTTTGCCTGCTTATGCGCGATCGCCTGGCTGAGCCGGTCGAGCGCGATGGCGAGCGCCACAATGGCGAGCCCGGCTTCCATCGCTTCGCCGACCTTCAGCGCACGCAGCGCCAGCAGCACGTCGTAGCCGAGGCCGCCGGCGCCGATCATCGAGGCGATGATCACCATGTTCAGCGCCAGCATGATCACCTGGTTGACGCCGATCATCAGTGTCGGCCGCGCCGACGGCAGCAGCACGCGCCACAATTTCTGCCGCGCCGTGCAGCCGGCCATCTCTGAGAAATCGTCGATCTCTGACGGCACCCGCGACAGGCCGAGCATCGTCGCCCGCACCATCGGCGGCGTGGCGAAGATGGCGGTGGCGATCATCGCCGAGACCGGGCTGTTGCCGAACAGGAGCAGCATCGGGATGAGATAGGCGAAGGTCGGGATGGTCTGCATCAAATCGAGGGCAGGTGAGATGATCAGCCGCTCGGCCCATGGCTTGCGCCACGCCCAGATGCCGGCGAACAGGCCGGTGACGATGCAGAACGGCACCGCGATGGAAATCAGTGCCAGTGTCAGCATGGCGCTGGTCCATTGGCCGAACAGCGCGGTGTAGAGGAAGCAGCCGCCGACCAGCATGCCGAGTTTTCTACCGCCCACGGCGTGCCCGGCGATGAAGGCGGCTACGCAGACGCCGATCCAGGACAGGCGCGGCAGGAAATAGGCATCGGCGCCGTGACCAATCTTGAAATTCTTGGCCAGCAGGTCGAGCGCGAAATCGAGGGGAACGCCGAGCACCGCGGTGATCGAGCGGGTCAGCCAGGACAAGTTCGGCTTGATCCAGCGCATCAGCGCACTGACCCAGTCGGCGACGGGAACGACCGCATCGGCCGGATAGTTGACGGCCCAGGGCAGTCTGTCCTGCAGCAGAAACACCACCAGCACGGCGGCCAGCGCCAGCGCCCAGACCAGCAGCCAGCGCTGAACCGGTGGCCTCGTTTGGCTGGCGCTTGCCGTCACCGTCATGCGCCGGCTCTCGTATGCTCGATACCGGCCAGCAACTCGATCACCGATTGCGGCGTCACCTCGCCGATCGGCCTGCCGCTGCCGTTGACCACGGCGAAGGGCTTACCCGACGCGACAATGCTGGCCGAGAAGCTGGCGATCTTGGCGTCGGGCAAAACCGTGCCGCCGTGCTCGGCGCCATCGCAGGCACGCATCAGGCTGCGCGCCGAAATCACCTTGGCGCGGTCGACATCGCGGGTGAATTCGGCGACATAGTCGGTCGCCGGGTTGACAACCAGCTGTTCCGGCGTGCCGGTCTGGATGACCTCTCCATCCTTCATGATGGCGATGCGGTCGGCAAGCCTTATCGCCTCGTCGAAATCATGGGTGATGAAGACGATGGTCTTGTGCAGCATGGTCTGCAGCCGCATCAGTTCGTCCTGCATCTCGCGGCGGATCAGCGGGTCGAGCGCCGAGAACGGCTCGTCGAGGAACCAGATCTCCGGCTTGGTCGCGAGGCTGCGGGCAATGCCGACGCGCTGCTGCTGGCCGCCGGAGAGTTCGCGCGGATAGAAATGCTCGCGGCCGCGTAAGCCCACGAGATCGATCACCTCCCGCGCTCTCGTTTCGCGCGTCGGTCGGTCCTGGCCCTGGATGCTCAGGGGAAAGGCAATGTTGTCGAGCACGTTAAGATGCGGCAGCAGCGCAAAATTCTGGAACACCATACCCATGCGATGACGCCGCAGTTCGATCAGCGCCGCATCGGAAATCTTGAGCAGGTCGTTGCCTTCGAATTCGACCTTGCCGTGGGTCGGCTCGACCAGCCGCGACATGCAGCGCACCAGCGTCGACTTGCCGGAGCCGGACAGCCCCATGATGATGAAGATCTCGCCCTGGCGTATTTCGAGATCGACGGCGCGCACCGCACCCACCAGTCCGGCGGCAGCGACATCGTCGATGCTGGCCTTGCCGTTACGCTCGCGGATGAAGCTGGCCGCGTTCGATCCGAACAGTTTCCAGACATTACGGCAGGCAAGCTTTATCGGCCGCGCATCCTCCGGCGTGCCAGCCGCCTGCGGTTCAGTCGCTTCCGTCATCCAATGGTCCTTCTGGAAAATGGAGATAAGACCCGGCCGCCAGGGCCGGGTCTGGCTTCCAGTCAGGCGATCACTGCGCCCAGGCTTTCCAGTCGGCTTCATGAGCGGCGATCCAGGCGGCCGCGACGTCTTCCGGCGTCTTGCCGCCGAGGTCGATCTCGCCGCTCATCTTGTTGAGCTCATCGGTGTCGATCGTGTAGGCCTTGGCCACCTTGTAGGCGACCGGCCATTTGTCCTTCATGCCGGACCAGGAGTATTTCCAGATCTCGCCATGCGGCTTGCCGCAATCGTATTTGGCATCCGGGTTGGTGCCCCATTTCGGATCGGTGTAGCATTCGGGCGTATACTCCGGGAATTCAACCCACTCGCCCTTGTACTTGGCCGGCGCCCAGTGCGGCGAATAGATCCACAGCATGATCGGCGCCTTGCGCTGATAGGCCGAGTCCAGTTCGGCGAACATCGCCGCGTCGGTGCCGGCATGGATGACGGTGAAGGGCAGCTTCAGCGCCTCGACGCGCTCGTCGTCAAAACCCTCCCAGGTTACCGGGCCGCCGAGATAGCGGCCCTTCGGCGCCGTCTCCGCCGTCGAGAACGCCTCGGCGCATTTCGGGTCCTTCAGCGCTTCCCAATTGGGCAGGCCGGGGCATTTCTCCTTCATATATTCGGGAAACCACCATTCCTCCTTGGCCTTCGGCCCGAGCTTGCCCAGCCGCTCGGTCTGGCCGGTGGCGTCTGAAGCCTTCATCGCCTCGCCGGCCGTCGTGTCCCAGAACTCCAGGCCGACATCGAGGTCGCCATTGGTGAGACCGGTGGTCAGGCTGGAGAGGTAGTCGGCGGTCGGATATTCGACGGTATAGCCGAGCTTTTCGAGGATACCGCCAAGGATCTTGGCGTTGAGGTTGACGCTGGTCCAGTCGAACAGCGCGATCTTGATCGGGTCGTTGGATTCAGGTGCTGCTGCGTGGACCGGTGATGTAAGCGCACTTGCGGCGGCAAGCGCCAAGGCTCCCATTGATAGGTTCGAAATCACACTGCGAAATGACATGCTTGTTCTCCTGTCAAACCATGTGGAAATTTCTTGATCGTTCCCTTCTTGCGTCTTTTCTTGATTGTGTTGGAAAGGCGGGTCGTTACGCAAGCTCGTTCGCACCAAGCCAGTGCCGCGGCCGCAACTTGCGCAGGCGAAATGGTTGCTCGACTTGGTGTTTATGTGATGCCGGGCGGGCCCGCGTCATGGCATCGGATGGATTGCTGCGTGAGCAATCGTCAACAGATCGATCGCCGCTCCAGCGGCGCTCTCAGACGTGCGAGCCATCAAGGTCCCATGGTCTCGGCCGGCGAGCCCCATCCCCGCCAAGGCCGTTTCATGAGATGAAATTATATATACCAACGTTCATGCGGCGCAACGGCTGATGCCCTGTGCACTGCGGAATTTCAGACTGGTCGATTGCCAACCGCCAGAGCTGACGTTCACGACATGATCAGGCCGCCATCCACATTGATGGTTTGGCCGGTGATGTAGGTGGCGTCGTCGCTGGCGAGAAAGCTGACCAGGCCGGACACGTCCTCGCCGCTGCCGGCGCGTCCCATCGGGATGTTCTTCACCCATTCGGCCATCAGCTCGCCGGGCTTGTAGTCACCCATCAGCTTGCCCCACGCTGCGTCATTATAGGCCCACATGTCGGTGTCGATAATGCCGGGGCAAATCGCGTTGACGGTGATCTTTTCCTTGGCTACTTCCTTGGCCAGGCTCTGGGTGATGCCGACGACGCCGAACTTCGACGCCGCATAGTGCGGCGTGTAGATGAAACCCTGCCGCGCCTGGCCCGACGCCGTGTTGATCAGCCGGCCGCCATCGCCATGCTTGCGGATGCGGGCGATCGCTTCCTGACAGCACAGGAACACGCCCTTGGTGTTGACCGCCATCACCTTGTCCCACTCGGCCTCGGTCATCGCCTCGATGCGGGCGATGGTGATGACGCCGGCATTCTGCACCGAAATGTCGACGCGGCCGAATTCCTTCTCGGCGAGGTCGTACAGCGCGGTGACCTCATCCTTCCTGGTAACGTCCATGCGCATCGACGCGACCTTGGCGCCCGCGGCTTTCAGGCTGGCGGCGACGTCCTCGACGCGGGTATCGATGGCGCTGACCACGACCGCGGCACCTTCTTCGGCAAAGCGCTTCGCCATCGCCGCACCGATGCCGCCGCTCGCGCCGGTGATGACCGCAGTCTTGCCTTCAAAACGCTTCTGCACTTTTCTTCTCCTACCAGCAGACAAAGCCGCCATCGACGATCAGGTCGATGCCGGTGACGTAACTCGCGGCGCGGCTGGCCAGGAACACGGTCGGGCCGACCATTTCTTCCGGCGTCGCCATGCGCCCCATGGGCGTGTCGCGTTCGAAGATCTTGATCTGTTCGGCGACCTCCGGCCGCTTGTTCATCGGCGTCAGCGTGTAGCCTGGGCTCACCACATTGACGCGCAGGCCGCGATCGGCCCATTCCATTGCGAGGCTTTTCGACATGTGGATGACCGCCGCCTTCGACGAATTGTAATGCGCCTGGGTCAGGCCGCGATTGACGATCGAGCCCGACATCGAGGCGATGTTGATGATCGAGCCCTTGCGCCGCGTCAGCATGGCGCGCGCCTCGGCCTGGCAGGACAGGAACACGCCGCTGACATTCACGTCGTAGATATTCTGCCATTTTTCCAGCGGCAGCGTCTCGGCCGGCTCGGCCCCGGCGATGCCGGCATTGTTGACGGCGATGGTCAACGCGCCGAGTTCGTTCTCGGTGCGCTCGATCGCTGACGCGAGATCGGCCTCCGACGTCACCGTTCCGGTCAGCACCAGCGCCTTGCGGCCAAGTGCCGAAATCTTGTGCGCCGTCTCGTCCAGCCCGCCCTTGGAGGTGTGGCCGAAACAGGCTATGTCGGCGCCGGCTTCGGCGAGCCCGATGGCAATGGCCTGGCCAATGCCGCTGCCGGCGCCTGTTACCAGCGCTACGTCGCCGCTGAGATCGAATAGTTTCATGTTGTTCCCCCTCCTGAAATGAAGGGGCGCCAGTTTTTGCTGGCGCCCCGCGCGGTCCGGTCCTTGGGAGGATACCACCTGCTGCGCTTTGTTCCGACTCCTGTCCTCAGCTCGTGGCGAGTTCCATCACCGCGACATTGCTCGCCTCGCTGCGGTCGAGAATGCCGCGCTGGCGGCCGCGGCTCAGCACCAGCACCCGGTGCGACAGCCCCAGCACCTCCTCGAGGTCGGAGCTGACCACCACCACCGCCATACCGGAGCGGGCGAGGTCGGCGATGACGTCGTAGATCGCTGCGCGCGCACCGACATCGATGCCGCGCGTCGGCTCATCGAGGATGAACACCTTCGGCGGTCGCGACACCCATTTGGCGATGATCACCTTCTGCTGGTTGCCGCCGGAAAGCTTGCTGACCGCCTGGCCAGGTTTGCCCTTGACCCCGAGCCTTGCGATGCCGGCTTCGGCGAATTTCTGCACCGCTTTCGGAAACACCCAGCCTTTCGGCGCGACATGGTCGAAATTGCCGAACGCCAAATTCTCGCCGATGGTCTGGTCGAGCACGACGCCTTGCGCCTTGCGGTCTTCCGGCACCAGCACGACGCCGGCCTTGATGGCTGCCGCCGGCCCGCTGAGATGCACCGGTTTGCCGGCAACGCGCACCGAGCCCGACGAGATCGGATCGGCGCCGGCGATCGCCCGCACCAGTTCGGTGCGGCCGGCGCCGATCAGCCCGGCAATGCCGAGGATCTCGCCTGCTTTGACCGAGAAGGAGACGTTGTTGAAACTCTTCTCCGGCGAAGACAGGTTGTCGACCTCGAGCAGTGTTTCCTCGCGCGGCGGCGTCAAGTGCGGGAACATCCGCTCGACCGAGCGGCCGACCATCTGCTCCACCACGGTGCGCACGGGAATATCGGCGCGCTCGTGGCGGGCGACGATGCGTCCGTCGCGCATCACCACCACGCGGTCGGCAATCTGCGCGATCTCGTCGAGACGATGGCTGATATAGATGAAGGACATGCCTTCCGCCTTGAGCTTGCGGATCTGCTGGAACAAAAGCTCCGTTTCCTCGCCGCCGAGCGCTGCGGTCGGTTCGTCGAAGATCAGCAATTCGGCATTCAGCGTCAGGGCCTTGGCGATCTCGACCTGCTGCTGGGCGGCGATGCGCAGCGTGCCCACATTGCGCTCGGGCGAGACGTCGAGGCCAAGCCGCTTCAACTGCGCCGAGGCCCTGGCGTTCATCTCGGCGCGGTCGATGCGGCCGCCGCGCATCGGCAGGCGCCCGACATAGACGTTCTCCGCCACCGACAGATCCGGCAGCAGCTTCAGTTCCTGGTGGATCATGCCGACGCCGGCATCGATTGCCGCGGCAGGCGAGGCGGGGGAATAGGGCTTCCCCCGCCAGATGATGGTGCCCGCGTCGGGCCGGGTCGAGCCGGCGATGATGTTGGACACCGTCGACTTGCCGGCGCCGTTTTCGCCGAGCAGCGCCACGACCTCGCCCGGCCGCACCTCAAAGCTTGCATCGGCCAGGACCTGGACCGGTCCGTAGCTCTTGCAAAGGCCGTTGACGAAGAGCCCGTTGTGCGGGCTTTCGCTGTGGCGAGGATCAGGAGACATCGTGGTGCTCTCTTAAGCGGTGCCGTTCGTTACGGATGCTTGGCGATGAACTGCTCGACATTGTCCTTGGTGGTCAGCGTCGCATCCTGCAGCTGCTCGGCCGGAACGCTTTCGCCGGCCACCAGCTTGATCGCCGCATCGACGGCGAGACGGCCCATGCCTTGCGTCTGCTGCGTCGCGGTGACGTCGAACACGCCGTCCTTCAGCGCCTTGAGTGCGGCCACGTCGCCATCGAAGCCGGCAACCCAGACCTTGTGGCCGGGATTGGCGACCTTGACCGCCTGTGCCGCACCCAGCGCCAGCGCATCGGCCTGGCCGATGACGATGGAGACATCGGGATGCGACTGCAGCAGGTCCTGCGTCAGCTTGAAGCCTTCGTCCTGGTGCCAGCCTTCGCTCCACAATTCGCCGACCACCTTGATATCGGGATAGGCCTTGAGCGCTTCGCCGCAGCCCTTCGAGCGATCCACTTCCGGCGTGGTGCCCTTCTGGCCGTGGATGATGATCAGTTCGCCTTTGCCGCCGGCCTGCTTGGCGATGTAGTCGCACACCGCCTGCGCCGAGGCGACGCTGTTGGTGGCGATGAAGGTGTCGCCGGGCGCGCCGTCTGCGTTGCGGTCGACATTGACCACCGGAATGCCGGCGGCCTTGGCGGTCTTGGTCGGCACGGTGGCGGCTGTGGCGCCGGCCGGAATGTAGATCAGCGCGTCGATGTTCTGCGTGATCAAATCCTGTACCTGGCTGACCTGCGTTGCCGAATCGCCCTTGGCGTCGACGGTGACGATCTCGATGCCCTTCTCCTTGCCGTAGGCTTCGACCGACTGCTTGATCTGGTTGAAGAAGTCGGCCTGCAAATTGGCCACCGCGAGGCCGAGTTTCTTGGCCTCCTTGGCCGAGGCCATGTCGGTCAGGCCGAGCAGGGGAATGATTGCGGCAGCGGCGAGCAGCAGTGAACGTTTGGTGAGCATATGTTTCCTCCGTTGATAGTCAAACTGTCCCGCCAGCGCATCGCGCCCCTTGGAACATCCCAGTTTCGGATCGACCGATCCGTCTATCGCCCGGACGTTCCGGGCGAATTCTCAATTGTGCCCCGCTCTCTATCGCGCCCTGCGCCGCCAGGTGTCGCTGGCGACGGCCAGCGCGATCACCACGCCGATCACCACCTGCTGGATGAAGGGCGAGACGCCGAGCAGATTGAGGCCGTTGCGCAGCACGCCGATGATGAGCACGCCGACCGCTGTGCCGCCGATCGAGCCGACGCCGCCCGAGAGGCTGGCGCCGCCGATCACCACCGCCGCGATGGTGTCGAGCTCATAGCCGAGGCCGGAACTCGGCTGCACCGAATCCAGCCGCGCGGCAAGCACAATGCCTGCAAGACCCGCAAGCACGCCGCAGATGGCATAGACCCAGTTGGTCAGCGACTTCACCGGAATGCCGGAGAGCCGCGCCACCTCGGCGCTGCCGCCGATGGCGTAAAGGCTGCGGCCGGTGGCGCGGTAGTTGAGGAAGATGGCGAAGACGATCGCCAGCACCATCATCACCCCGACTGTGACCGACAGGAAGCCGAAATGGCGGATGATCGACAGGCTGGTGAACCAGTCGGGAAAGCCGACGATCTGCGAGCCGTCGGTGATCATGTTGGCAAGGCCGCGCGCCACCGACATCATCGCCAGCGTCGCGATGAACGGCGGCAGCCGGGTGACGGTCACCAGCAGGCCGGACACCAGTCCGCAAAGGCCGGCGACGACCAGTGCTGCAACGACGCCGGCCGCAAGGCCGAGATTGAGATAGTCGGGATGGGAGACAAAGCCCATCACCATGGCGGCCAGCGCCAGCACCGAGCCGACCGAGAGATCGATGCCGCCGATCAGGATCACCAGCGTCATGCCGATTGCCATGATGCCGAGCACCGTGATCTGGTCGAGCACGTTGAGGATGTTGCGCACGGTGAGGAACGTGTCGGTGGTCAACGTCAGCGCCAGGCAAAGCAGCAGCAGCCCGATCAGCGGCCCCATGGTTCCGGCAAACAGTGCCGAAAGCTTCGCGGCCGTCGCACCTTGAGTGCCGGGCGCGGCTTTCAACTCGCCAGCCTTCGACTCGCTTGCATCATTACTCACGGCCACTTCGTCTCCTCCGTCAGCGAAACGGCGATGGCCTGCCGTCCGCTCTTGTTCACCAGGCACCTCCCTGTGAACAATTTATCTTTGATATACAATTTTGTTCAGCTAAACTGTTCATTAGAAAATTGTCAAGAGCCGTTGCGCCATTCGGCGACGGTTTGCGCCACAGGGCGGTTTGTCCTAGGGAAGGCCAGGCGGCGGCGCTTGCGGAAAAGATTTCCGAAATCTGCCGCGGGAGGGCAAAAGATGGCGACCGTCGAAAATGAGAAGGCTTCGCGCTTCCCCGATGCCGAGCTCAAGGCCCGCGCCGCCTGGCACTACTATGTCGAGGGTCTGACGCAGGAGCGCATCTCCGAGATCCTCGGCGTCGGCCGCATCAAGGTGCACCGCATTCTCTCCGCTGCCCGCGAGGAGGGCATCGTGCAGTTCCGCATTCGCGACAGTGTCGTCGAATGCGTGCAGCTCGAGGAGAGCCTGAAGCAGCGCTTTGGGCTAAGCCAGGCGGTCGTGGTGCCGTCGGCCGCCGACCGCAGCAACGCGCCGCTGATGATCGGCCACGCGGCCGCTGCCTATCTCGCCGACAACGTCAATGCCGGCGACGTCATTGCGCTGGGCTGGGGCCGGACGCTGAAATTCGCCATCAACGAATTGCCGAGGCGGCCGATCGCCAGGACGACGGTCGTCTCGATGCTCGGCGGCCTCACCCACGCGCAGCCGCTCAACCCGACCGAAAGCGCCTGGGAGTTCGCCGAAAAGATCGGCGCTGAATGTTTCCTGCTGCCGGTGCCGGTCTATGCCGACAAGCCGGAACAGCGCGATGCCTTCATGAGCCAGCGCAGCGTTCAGGATGTCGTCTTCCGCGCGCGCCGCGCCAACATCGCCGTGCTCAGCGTCGGCTCGTTTTCCAAGGACAGCCCGATCGCCAATTACGGCTTCATCAAACCGAGCGAACTAGAGGAATTGCAGGCGGCCGGCGCGGTCGGCGACCTCTTGTGCCATTTCATCGACGCCGAGGGCCACCCTGTCGACCATGAGGTCAACCGCCGCGTCTGCGCCTATCCGCTGCAGGATCTGTCCGATATTCCGAGCATCATCCTGGTGTCAGGCGGTCAGGAGAAGGTCGCCGTCATGCGCGCGGCGCTCGCCAACACCAGGATTTCGGTGCTCATTACCGATGAAGATGCGGCCAAAGGCCTGCTCAACCGTTGAGCGCTGTCCGGCGTCGGTCAGAATTCGCAGGGCTCCGGACGATTGTCGTCCGACCAGTCGGCCAGTGCGATCGGCACGAATTTTCCCGCGACCGGTTTGCCGTCGTCCAGGTCCTTTGAAGCGGTGCCTTTGCCGGTGAGAAAATTGATGTCGCAGCCGCCCAGCGTCGTCTCGACCGAGCCGTCGGCTTTCTGCACATTCCAGTCCCAGTCGCGACTGTAGCCGGCGACAAGGAGTTTACCGCCGCGCCAGACGATGGTCAGCGTCGCATCCCATGATTTGTTGGCGCCGCAGCCGAAGCACGAGGTGACGACAAGCGATCCCTTGCCCTTGCTTTCGAGCCCGAGAACACGGTCCTGTGTCAGCGCCTTTTTGACAAAGTCAGGCTTGCGCGAAGGATCGAGCTTTCCTTCGCCGGCAGCCAGATAGATCGAGAGATCCGCCAGCCCGGTGTCGGAATCCGCTGCGATCGCGGCCCGATCCATCCTGCCGTCATTGTCCATGTCGAGCGTGACTTCGAAGGGCGGCTCGTCCTGCGCACGCGCCGTCATTGGAGCTGCCGCAAGCGCGACAATCCAGGGCAGGGCGGCAAGGTGAAATACTGCTTTCATGAGCCCGATGAGTCTAGCATTGGCCGGGCAGGACGCAAAATCGGCAAGCTGGGCAGGTTGGGCATGGGAGCCTCACGCAGGCAAGCTGCGCTTGAACTCAGATCGCACCGAGCCGCGCGTGGATGTCGCGTGTCGCGTGATAGAGGTCGCGGTAGATCGCCTTGCGCGCCCGGTAAGCCGGCACCAGCGTCATATCCGGATCGACACGCCTGGCCGGCGCCGCCGCCATTGCCTTGGCGGCGTCTTCCGCCGAGGCGAACCAGCCGATCGCCGAAGCCGCCAGCATGGCCGCGCCAAGGGCCGCCGCCTCGTTGACCGGCGACACGAACAGCGGCCGCTCCAGCACGCTGGCCATGATCTTCATCAGCAGCGCCGAATTGGTGCCGCCGCCGGCGGCAATCATCTCTCCCGGCTTGCCGCCGCTTTCGGCCTCCATCGCCTCGCTGGCGATGGCCTGCTCCAAAGCGATGCCTTCCAGCGTGGCGCGGAAGAGATGCCTGGGCTCATGGTCGAGCGACAGGCCAACAACGGCGCCGCGCGCCGCGCCATCCCAATAGGGGCTCATGACGCCGGCCCAATAGGGCATGACCAAAAGACCGTCGCCGCCGGCCGCAACATCGACCGCACCCTTCTCCAGTTCTGCCGCGGAAGACGCGCCGGTGGTGCGCACGATCCAGTCGACCAGTTGCATGCCCGAGCGCAGCACGGTTTCCAGCATGAAGCCCGAACCGGTGGGCGAGACCAGCGTGCGAAACGCGTCCGATGTGGTGACTGTGCCGGAATAGCAGCCGCAGACGACACCGGAGCCGAGCGAGAGATAGCTCTTGCCGGCACCATAGACGCCCATGCCGAGACCCATGGCCTGGCCATCGCCGGCGCCGGCGACAATTGGCGTGCCCGCTTTGAGGCCAGTCAGCTGGGCAATGCTTTCGGCAAGGCCGCCGCAGATTTCGCCTGGGCCGATCAGCGCCGGCAACTGCCGTGGCTGCAGCCCTGCAGCCGCCACAAGCTCAGCGTGCCATTCGCCTGTCGCGACATCGAGCAAGCCGAGCGGGTCGGCACTTGCCGTGCTGGTTACCAGCCGTGCGGTCAGCCGGTGAACGAAGAAGCCATGAACATCGACCAGGGCGGCGGCGTTGGCCAGCACCTGCGGCTGGTGTTCCGCCAGCCAGGCGATGGCATAGAGCGCCGGCGTCGGATCCGGCGGCTTGCCGCTCCAGTCGCGGATCGTCTCGCGGCCAAGCTCGGCCGACAGCTTGGCGACTTGAGGCCGGGCGCGCTCGTCAAGCCACAGGATCGCCGGGATGAGCGGCGTGCCGGCCTGATCGATCAGGGTGAAGGTCTCGCGCTGATGGGCTATGGCAATTGCCGCCACGCGCGCGGCGCCGACCTTGTCGGCGACCTGCTTCAGCGCACTGATGAGGGCTGCCCACCAATGTTCGGCATCCTGCTCGAAATGGCCGGGCTTCGGATTGGCCAGCGGATAGGCCTCGCGCGCCTGGAACAGCTCCGCGCCGTCGCGGGTGAAGGCGATTGCCTTCACCGCCGTCGTCGAGGCATCGATCCCGATAACGACATCGTCCATCACAGGGAGATCCCGAAGGTTCAGGCGGCGTTGGTCACAAACTGTCCGTCCGACTGGTCGAGACGGCGGCGGATCTGCGTTATCACCATCGAATCGTCGGGTACACAATTTTCATAGGTGAGGAAGTCGCCGGTCTTGACCGGCTTGACCACCTTGGCGCGTTCGGCAATCCCGAGCGGCAGCGCGCCCTTGGCGCGGGCGTCCTCCCAGGTCATGGCGAAGCCGCGATAGTCGTTCTCGCCGATCATGCCGAGCGATTGGCCCGCGCCGAGATCGCTCTTGGCCACCGCCACCGCTTCGGCCACCGGGTGGTCGAGCGGCTCCATGTCGGCGCGTTTGTAGACCACGGCGCGCGCCGCCGACAGTGGCACTTCAAGGCTTGTCAGGTGATAGGGACGGTAGATCGTGAAATAGGGGCCCTTGCCGACCTTGAGGTCGACCATGCGCTCCAGCACGCGCGGATGCCTCGTTTCGATGATGCAGAACACGCCGGGCGCCACGCCCTTGCCGATGGAATAGTCGACCACGCCCTTGCGGTGCAGCACGCCGCCATCCTCGCGCGGGCAAAGCACGCTGGCCAGTTCCTCCAGCGTGGCCGTCGGGCCGTGCATGCCCGGCACGTCGGGCACCAGCCCGGTGGCGTTGGCGATAGCCACCATCTCGATCGCCGTCTTGGAACCGTCGACGAACTCGACCAGCATGCGCGCATTCATGTTGCGCTCGGCCGCTTCCTTCTCGTAGTCGGCGGGCATGGCGTCGATCTTGAGCGGGTTGTTTTTGCCCTTGCCGGCGGCGATGATGTTGAAGCCGAGGCTCTTGGCGAAGCCGATGATCTCCAGCGTGCAGGCGGGTTCGTCGCCGGCCGCACCGGTGTAGACCACGCCGGCCTTGCGCGCTTCCTCCTTGAGGAAGCGGCCGATCGTAATGTCCGCCTCGACATTGAGCATAACGATGTGCTTGCCGTTCTTCATCACTTCGAGCGCAAACAGCGTGCCGATGTTGGGATTGCCTGTCGCGTCGATGATGACATCAATGCGGCCGGCCGCGGCCAGCGCATGCAGATCTTCGGTGACAGCGATCTTGCCGGCCTCGATGGCGCGGTCGATGGCAGAGGCGTTCGCAGCCTGGACGATGTCGGAGCGGTCATGGCCGGCGAGCAGTGCGGCATCGATCGCCGCTTGCGGCCGCACCTCGGAAATGGCACCGATCCGCATGCCCGGCATCAGCGCCACCTGGACGACGATGTCGGTGCCCATCTGCCCGGCGCCGGCGAGTCCGATGGTGATGGGCCCTTGGGCTTCAGCGCGCTGCAGAAGTTCCGCTGCAAATTGCGGATGGGCCATATCGCTTCCTCCAGTCATGACGCGCCGCAGCGTCAAATGATCATTTTGAACATTCCTATTTCCATTTGAAAAATATTTCAACCCGCAAATCGGAGAATGGCTGCAGGACCAAATCTCCCACGGAGGATTCGTGGGGTGACAGCTTCATGCTGCGCTTGATCTCAGCCGATCTCTAGGTAAGGCTTGCCGAGCAGGTCGGGCACGACATCGATGCCGAGGCCGGGCCCGTCGGGAATGCCCATGTGGCTGCCGGTGACCGGTGGGGCGTTGGAGGCCGTGCGCACCGTCACCCACTCATGGAAGGCGATGGCGTGCAGCCGGCGTTCTTCCGGCGTCGACAGCGACAGATGCGCCATCGCCGCCGTGTCGATCTCGGCGCCGCCCGTATCCTCGACGGTGATCATGAAACCGAGATCGACGGCGACGTCGCGGATTTGCCTTGTCCTGGTTACGCCGCCAAGCCGCGAGATCTTCAGCGTCAGCCCGTCGGCGGCGCCCAGGCGATGGATTTCCAGCATCGCCTCGAGCGAGATGACGCTCTCGTCCAGCACCATCGGCTTGTCGAGCATGCGGCGCACCGACATGTTCTCCTCGATCGTCGTGCAGGGCTGCTCGAACGTGTAGTCGATGCCGCGCGTTGCATCGGCGAACTGCCGCGCCTGGTAGGGTGTCCAGCCGGCATTGGCGTCGCAGAAAATCACCGTGCCTTTCGGCACGGCCGAAGCGACTGCGCTCACCCGCTCGATGTCTTCATGCACATTGCCGCCGACCTTGACCTGCAGCCGGCGGCAGCCCTGGGCGATGATCCTTTTGGCCAGTGCCGCCATCTGGTCGAGCGTGCCGTGGGTGACGACGCGGTAGGTCTCCGCCATGTCGCTCTCGCGGCCGCCAAGCATGGTCACCAGCGGCACGTCGGCGGCCCGGGCCGCCAGATCCCAGCAGGCCATGTCGAGCGCCGACTTGATGTAGGGATGCCCCTTGAACACCGTATCCATCAATCGGCCGATGCCGGCGAGGCCACGCGGGTCCTGGCCGATCAGGTGCGGCGCGATCTCGACCACGCCCGCGCGCGTTCCCGCCGGAAAGGCGGCCGAATAGAAATTGCCGAGCGGCGCCATCTCGCCCCAGCCGGTCACGCCGCTGTCGGAGGTGATGGCGACGATCACCGCATCGAAGCAGTCTGCAACCCGCCCCTTTGACATGCGGTAGGGCCCGTCCACGAAGGGCTGCACGACGCGATAGGCCTTGATGGTTTTGATCTGCACTTGTCTGTCCGTTGTCTCTAGGCGTTGAGGAGGGTCAGTCCTTCGATGTTCCGCTGATCGAGGCCACGCGCATAGGCAAGCAGGTCTTCGAAATCGAGGTCGATATGCTCGCGCGCATGGCGCTGGGCAGCGCGCATGTCGGCGCCCTTCAAGAGCCGCACATAGGTTTCGTGGAGATCTTCGGCCGGCACCGGCTCGTTGCGGGCCTGCTGGTGCAGGGCAAAGTACATCTGCAGCCGGCTGGTCAGCCGCTGCCAGGTTTCCAGCAGCACCGAATTGTCGGCCCATTCATAGATCAGCCCGTGCAATTGCAGTGCGGTCTCGATCTGGCGGGTGGTGTCGCGCGCGCGCGTTGCCTGCTTCACCGCTTCGTGGCGGCGGTCGAGTTCATCGAAGAAGCGCTGGTCGCGCAGCTTCCATGTCCGCTCGATGGCGAATTCATCGAGCACTTTGTTCAGCGAGTAGGCGTCGTCAATGTCCTTGGCGGTGACATCGATGACGAAGGTGCCGGCATAGGGAATGCTGGTCAGGATGCCTTCCTGCACCAGCTCGCGCATAGCTTCGCGCAAAGGCGCGCGGCTGACCCGCATCTGCTCAGCGATCCTCAGCTCGCTCAGCTTTTGGCCGGGTTCCAGCTGGCCGGTCAGGATCGCCCGCCGCAACAGCGCAACGATCTCGGCTCGGCGTGTCGTATCCGCGATCGGATTGAAGTCCAGCTTGGCCATTCCGTCACTCCAGTGAGAGCCGGAAACAGACAAGCAGATTGTCGACAATCCTACAATATGTCTGTTCCGGATTCTTGTGCCTTGCGGTTACTCCAAAAACGGCGTGCGGCGCTCCATAAAAAAACGGCGCCCTCGGCGTGGAAGCCGAAGGCGCCGCAGGACCGGGGCTGATGGGGGTTATCAGCTGGCCGGTTTCTCCTGGGGCAACGGCGAGATCGGCATTCCTGGTCCGATCTTCTGCAGATTGCCCGTTAT
The DNA here is from genome assembly GCF_040318615.1 of Mesorhizobium sp. M1078. Classification (NCBI taxonomy): domain Bacteria; kingdom Pseudomonadati; phylum Pseudomonadota; class Alphaproteobacteria; order Hyphomicrobiales; family Phyllobacteriaceae; genus Mesorhizobium; species Mesorhizobium sp. M1078. The sequence goes on along the minus strand of NZ_JAMYMP010000002.1, from coordinate 139,109 downwards.
CACCTGGTCGCCTTCGGCAACGCCGCTGAGGACCGCCACAAGGTCGCCGCTGGTCGCGCCAAGCGAGACGATGCGCTGGTCGACCGTGTTGCCCTTGCCGACGACATAGACATATTTGCCGAGCTGGCTCGAACCCAGCGCCACCTGCGGCACCATCAGCGCGTCGGGCAGCTGCTTGATGTGCAGCCGCACGCGGACATACTGGCCCGGCAGCAGCGAGAACTTCGCATTGCCGATGGTGGCGCGCGCCGTAATCGTGCCGGTCGAGTGGTCGACCGTGTTGTCGATGAAGGTGAGTTCGCCCTTCTGGCTGGCTTCGGTCTCGCCGGGCAGTAGCACCTCGACCTCGATCGGGCCGGCGGCCCGGGCCCGTTCGATTTCGGCCAGGTCCGTCTCGCTCGGATTGAAGGTGACGTAGATCGGGTCGAGCTGCACCAGCGTGTTCAGCACCGTGCCGGCGACGCTGACCAGCGTGCCGACCGAAGCCTGGTTGCGGCCGACGCGGCCGGCAAACGGAGCGTGGATTTCGGCGTAGCTCAAATTGAGCTCGGCCGTGCGCACCGCCGCCTGGTTGACGGCAAGCGACGCTTCGGCCTGGCGCAAGGTGCTCGTACGCTGGTCGAACCCATCCTTGGCCAGATAGCCGCTCTTGGCGAGTTCGGAGCCGCGGCCGAGATTGGAGCGCGCATAGTCGAGGCTCGCCTGGTCGCGCTGCACTTCGGCCTTGGCCTGGTCGAGAGCCGCCTTGAAGTCGTCAGGCGAGATCTTGTAGAGCAGATCACCCTGGCGCACATCCGCGCCGTCCTTAGCCGTCTGCTCCTGCAGATAGCCGGGCACGCGGGCCTGCAAGGTGACGCTGCGGATCGCCTCGATGCGGGCGGCGTAGTCGAGGTAGATCGGGATCGTCTTCTTGACCACGCTCGTCACCGGCACCGGCATGACGAATGCCGCAGGTGCTGCCGTCGCTGCCGCCGTGCCGGCATTGAGGCTGAGATTGCCCATGTCGAGGAAGTGGACGCTTGCCACCGAGATCGCTCCCAGGGCGACGGCCGTTCCCAAAGCTATTTTCCATTTACGCATTTTGGTCTCCAATTCTATTCGGCTGCTTCGGCCAGGCGCATCGGCGCTGGTTCGGCAGTCGGTTCATTATTGTCCTGGTCATGAGCGGCGTTCGGTTCGCTGCGCACGCGGCCTTCGCGCAGCTGCTCGATGACCGCGTAGAAGACCGGCACGAACACCAGCGACAGGATGGTCGCCGCCACCATGCCGCCAAACACGGTGGTGCCGATCGACTGCCGGCTTGCCGCACCCGCACCCGTCGCAAACATCAGCGGCAGCACGCCGAGGATGAAGGCGAAGGCCGTCATCAGGATCGGCCGCAGCCTCAGCCGCGCGGCTTCCATCGCCGCGTCGACAATGCTCAAGCCTTCCTCGCGCCGCCGCCTTGCAAACTCGACGATCAGGATCGCGTTCTTGGCGGCGAGGCCGATCAGCATGACGAAGCCGATCTGCGAGTAGACGTCGATCTGCATGCCGCGCAGGAACAGGGCTGCGAAGGCGCCGAACAGGGCCAGTGGCACCGCCAGCAGCACCATGAACGGCATCGCCCAGCTCTCATACTGCATCGCCAGGATCAGGAAGACGAAGACGATGGCGAGGCCGAAGACGACCGACGCGATCGATCCTGCCTTGAGCTCCTGGAAGGTGATGCCGGTCCATTCGAAACCGAAATCCCTGGGCAAAGCGGTGGCGGCGGCCCGTTCCATCGCGGCAACCGCCTGGCCCGACGAGAAGCCGGGGGCTGCGCCGCCATTGATCGTGGCCGAGGCGTTGTTGTTGTAGTGCGGCACGGTTTCCGGGCCGACGAACGGCACCAGTTTGCCCAGTGTGCTCAGCGGCACCATGCCGCCGGAGGCGTTGCGCACATAGAGCCGCGAAAGGTCGCCTGCGTCGGCACGTGCATCCTTGTCGGCCTGGATGGTCACCCGGAAGGTGCGGCCGAACAGGTTGAAGTCGTTGACGTAGAGCGAGCCGAGATAGATCTGCAGCGTGTTGAAGACGTCGGGCAGGTTGAGGCCGAGCAGTTTGGCCTTGCTGCGGTCGAGGTCGTAGTTGAACTGCGGCGTCGAAGTCGAGAACGGCGAGAACAGCTGCTGCGGGTTGATTTCCGGCTGCTTGCGCGCCTCGGCGATCACGGCTTGCGTCGCGTCGTTGAGGGCTGAACTGCCGCGCCCGGTGAGATCCTCGACGACGAATTCGAAGCCGCCCGTGGTGCCGATACCCGGGATCGAAGGCGGATCGAAGGACAGCGCGAAGGCTTCCGGAATCTGCATCAGCTTGCCGCGCACGTCGGCGACGAGCTTCGACGCGCTCTGGTCGGGGCCGCGCTCTTCCCACGGCTTCAGGATGGCGAACTCGACAGCCGAGTTCGACTGCGCGGCACTGGTCAGGAAGTTCAGGCCGCTGATCGAGCCGACAATCTCGACCCCGGGCGTAGCCTGCAATATGTCGCGCGCCTTCTGGGCCACCGCGTCGGTGCGCTCCAGCGAGGCGCCGTCAGGCAGCTGGATGACGACGAAGAAGTAACCCTGGTCCTCGACCGGAAGGAAGGTCGAGGGCAGCTTCTGCCAGACGAAGTAGGTGGCCACCAGGCCGGCCGCGAACAGACCGAGCATGATCCAGCGCAGCCGGATGAGGATACGCACACCGTGCGCATAGGCATGCGACAGTCTGTCGAAGCCCGTGTTGAACCAGCGGAACGGGGCGAACTGCGTCTCGCCGCGATGGCGCAGGAAGGCGGCACTCAGCGCCGGGCTGAGCGTCAGCGAGTTGAAGGCGGATATGCCGACCGAAATCGCCACCGTCAGCGCGAACTGATTGTAGAGCTTGCCGGAGACGCCGGGAATGAAGGCGACGGGCACGAAGACGGCCATCAGCACTGCGGTGGTGGCGATGATCGGTCCGGTGACCTCGGCCATCGCGGCCTTGGTCGCCGCCAGCGGTTTGAGGCCCGCCTCCAATTGTCGCTCGACATTTTCGACCACCACGATGGCGTCGTCGACGACGAGGCCGATGGCCAGCACCATGCCGAGCAGGGAGAGCATGTTGAGCGAGAAGCCCATCATTTCCATGACGACCATCGTCGCCACCAGCGACACCGGAATGGCGATGGTCGGGATGATCGTCGTGCGCCAACTCTGCAGGAAGATGAACACCACGGCCACGACCAGCACCAGCGCTTCGCCAAGCGTGATCAGCACGTCATGCATCGATGCCGACACGAAGCGCGTCGTGTCGTAGTGCATGGCGTAGGAGACGCCCTTGGGGAACCGTGCCGACAGTTCCTGCATCTTGTCCTTGACGTGCTGCTGCAGATCGAGGGCGTTGGAACCCGGCATCTGGTAGACGGCCAGCACCACCGTGGGGTCCTTGCCGAAGAAGGCCGACGACGAATATTGCAACGCGCCGAGCTCGATGCGGGCGACGTCGCGGAGCCGCACCAGCGAGCCGGTGCCGGTGTTGGCGCGCACGATGATGTCGCCGAACTCCTTGGGGTCGCTCAGGCGGCCGACGGCGTTCACCTGCATCTCGAAGGCGGTGCCGGCGGGCGCCGGCGACTGGCCGATCTTGCCGGCCGCCACCTGGACGTTCTGTTCCGAGATGGCGTTCTGGACGTCGACAGCGGTGATGCCGAGATTGGCGAGCTTGTCCGGGTCGAGCCAGACGCGCATCGAATAGCGGCGCTCGCCGAATATCTGGACGTCGCCGACGCCAGGCAGCCGCTTCAGCGGATCGACGACCTGCAGATAGGCGAGGTTGCTCAGCGCCACCGGATCGACCGAACTGTCGGGCGAGGTCAGGTTGACGATGAGGACGAAATTCGGGTTCTGCTTCTTGATCGTCACGCCGCCCTGGTTGACGATCGCCGGCAGCGACGAGGCCGCTTGCGAGACGCGGTTCTGGACGTCGACGGCCGCGGTGCTCAAGGAATAGCCGACATCGAAGGTGATGGTGATGGTCGAGGAGCCGTCATTGGAGCTCGACGACGACATGTAGGTCATGCCTTCGACGCCGTTGATCTGCTGCTCCAGCGGCGTCGTCACCGTATCGGCGACCACTTGCGCGCTGGCGCCCGGATAATGGGCGCTGACCACGACCTGCGGCGGCGTGATGTCGGGAAACTGCGAAACCGGCAAAAGGAAATAACAAATCGTCCCGGCGAGCACCATGATGATGGCGATGGCCGAGGCGAAGATCGGACGATGGATGAAATAATTTACCACGACACGCAAACCTCTTTAGAAGAACCGGCCTCTTTAAAAGAATGGGCAGACCGGGACAGCCGCCTGCTGCGCACTGAGCCCGGGTCCTGCAAAAAATACGAAGGCGGCGCCGCGCCGCTGAGGCCCTGCTCATCGGCCACGGTCCTCAGCATCGCTTCGAAGGCGCGCGGGTTGACGCGGTCCGCTTTCATCACCAGCCGGATCATCGGATCCCGGATGGCTTCATCGATGGTCAAATCCTTGCGCTGCGACATTGGAGCGTCTCCATTCCAGCGATTCGCATCGGATGATCGCGAACCGGTTTTCATCTCTTCACCGGCCGGAGCCGCATGACCTGCAATTTTCACCCTTTGTGATCTGGCAGGACCAGTTCACGGCCTTGTTATTGACTGAAGGCCACATAGGTGTTACCAGTAAGTAACATTCGGATAGTTACAGACCGGTAACACCCTAGTCAAGAGGTGAACCGAATTTTTAGGGAGACAAGGAGACTGCAATGGCAGACGGCATTACCGATCGTGTGCGCCCCCGGGATCGAATCCTGGAGACGGCGCAGGACATGTTTCACAAGCATGGCATCAAGGGCGTCGGTGTCGACGCCATCACGGAAGCCGCCGGCACCAACAAGATGACGCTCTACCGTCATTTTGAGTCCAAGGACGAACTGATCGTCCAATGCCTGCGCGCGTCGGCGGCTAAAGGCGCCGCGATGTGGGATCAATTCGAGGCTGAGCATCCCGGCGACAAGCTCGCCCAGCTGCATGCCTGGATTCGCATGGCCGCTGCTTGCCTGGCGGCTGACGGTCGCGGCTGCGACATGGCCAATGCCGCCGCCGAATTGACCGAGCCGGACCATCCGGCCAGGAGCGTGATCAAGGAGCTCAAGAGCGCTCAGCGCGATCGCCTTGTTGCGCTGTGCCGGGATGCGGGCATCGGTCAGGCCGAGCTTCTGGCCGATACGCTGTCGCTGCTGTTCGAAGGGGCGCGCGTCAGCGTGCAGACCATGGGCTGCCAGGGCCCCAGCACGCAGTTCGTGCGCATGGCTGAAGGCCTGATCAGCTCTTTCAGGGCGCGCTGAATTCCAGCTCACCGAGTTTGCAAGGCCCCCTCATCCGGCCGCTTCGCGGCTAGCTCCTCCCCGAGGGGAGAAGAGGCTGGCGCCGGCGCTGATGATCTCCTTTCGCTTTGGCGAGAGGTCGGATTGCAGCGAATTGCTCTGCAATTCGGTTTCGGCAATCCGGGTGAGGGCTTTGGATATGCCAAGTTTCATTTGAGAATGAAAAAAGCCCGCTGCCGGGAGGAGGTGGCAGCGGGCTCGATTTCGAGCGAGATGCGGGAGGAGGTGCACCGCGCTCAGCGTCGGCATCGCATCTGGGAGGAGTAGATGGCCGACACCCAGATGAGTACGGGTTGCCCAATGATTCGGCAACAATGAAAGTTGCATGGCTGCTGTGCAGATTTGCGGCATCTGCCCGACTTGTCATACAAATCGGAAAAACCGCCACGGCGCGAAATCACTGCACCGGTACGTTTTCCTTGAAGATCAGCCGTGGCTCGATGAACTTCTTCGTCAGGTAGGGCGCGGCGGACGCGATCGAGCCGAGCAGGCGGATCACAGATTGCTCCGCGATCAGCCGCGCATTCTGGTCGATGACGACATCGGCGAGGTCGTCGACGAGATAGCCGCGCGTTTCCTTGGTCAGGTCGTGGCAGATGAAGACCGGCTTCTTCTTTGGCTTGGCCTCGAGCAGCGCTCTCGCCACACCTGAGCGCCCGGCGCCGACGCAGTAGATGCCGAGCAGTTCCGGCTCGTTGTGCAGCGCCTGCATCGTTGCGGTGTAGCTGCCCTCCGGTTCGTCATTGATCTCGACCGCACTCGAGACCGTGAGATTGGGGAATTCCTCTGTCAGCACCGACCGAAAGCCCATCTCGCGCTCCTCGTGCCCGCGATAGGAACGCGAGCCGACGACCATCGCCAGATGACCCTGGCGGCCATTGAGGAAGCGCCCCATCAACAGCGCCGCCGTGCGTCCGGCAACCCGGTTGTCGATGCCGACATAGGCCGAACGCGGGGCGGCTGGAACGTCGGAGACCAGCGTGACAAGGCGGATGCCTGCCTCGACCACATCGCGCAATATGTTGCGCGTTCGCGGATGATCGACGGCAATGACGCCGACGCCATTGGCCTTCAGCGACAGATTTTCAACCGCCGCCTGCAGCGCTGCCGGCGAGATGCCGCCGAGATTGTGGATCCGGCACGAGGCGACCAGCGGCAGGCGCCCCGCATAGTCCTCGATGTGCCCGGCGAGGTCGATCATGAAACCGTTGGCGCCGATCGGCAGGAAGAATTCAAGATGCGCCGGCCGCGACGGCAGCGTCACCTGATCGACCACCGGCAAATAGCCGAGCTGCTTGGCCGCCTCCATCACCCGTTGGCGGTTGGCGGCGCTCGCGCCGGCCCGGTTGTTCAGAACCCGGTCGACGGTCGCGGTCGACAGGCCGCAGCTCCTGGCTATGTCGGCAACGGTGGCTTTCATGGCTGTAGTCATAGAGCATGATCCCGAAAAGTGGGAACCGGTTTTCTCGGACAAACGGGAACCGTTTTGTCAAAAGGTCATGCTCTACAACGAGTTAGAGCGGATGCGTTTCCGTGCCAGACGGCGCGAAGACGGTTCAGCCGTGCGATGGCCCGCCTTCGATGATGGCGTCGCGGATCTCCTTGTCCGACATCCCGGTGATGATGCGTTCGACCTCGGCCACGCTGGTCTTCTTCGGGTCGATGTCGTCGGCCACCACCTTGCCCCGGCGCATGACGACGATGCGGTCAACCACCTGGAAGACATGGTGGATGTTGTGGGCGATGAAGATGCAGGAATGCCCGGAATCGCGCGCGTTGCGCACGAAGCTCAGCACGCCTTGCGTCTCGGCGACGCCGAGATTGTTGGTCGGCTCGTCGAGGATGATCAGGTCGCTGTCGAAGTGCATGGCGCGCGCGATGGCGACGGCCTGCCGCTCGCCGCCGGACAGGGAGCCGATCGGCGTCGTCGGCGGGATGTTCTTGGAGATGCCGACCTGTTTCAGCAGGTCGCGAGCGACATTGTTCATCGCCTCCTGGTCCATGCGGTTCAAAAAGCGCGGCGGTTTGATCGGCTCGCGGCCGAGGAACAGGTTGCGCGCGATCGACAGCTGCGTCACCAGTGCCGAATCCTGGTAGATCGTCTCGATGCCGTGCGCGATGGCGTCGCTGGTGCTGCGCAGATTGACCTTCTTGCCGCGGATGAAAATGTCGCCGCTGGTCAGCGGCACCGCCCCCGACAACACCTTGATCAGCGTCGATTTGCCGGCGCCATTGTCGCCGAGCAGGCCGACGATCTCCCTTTCGTTGACATGAAAATTGGCGTCTTCGAGCGCCTGCACGCGCCCGTAGGACTTTTTGATGTTGGACATGCGGATGAGCGGTTCAGCCATGGTTCTAGGTCCCTGCCTGATGCCGGCGTTCCAGCCATGAGTGCAGCGCCATCATGCCGAGGATGATGGCGCCGATGAAGATGTTGTAGGCCAGCCCGGGCACGCCGATCAGCACGATGCCGTTGCGCATGACGCGCAGGATGAGGATGCCGAGCACGGTGCCGATGATGGTGCCGCGCCCACCGGTCAGCGCCGTGCCGCCGATCACCACCATGGCGATGACTTCGAGCTCGTAGCCGGTGCCGCTGTTGGGGTTGGCGGCCGACGTGCGCAGCGACGAGATGACGCCGGCAAGCGAAGCCATCACCGACGACAGCACGAACAGGCCGATCTTGACGCCGCTGACGTTGACGCCGCGCGCCCTTGCGGCGCCTGGATTGCCGCCGGCTGCCTGGATCCAGTTGCCGGTCCGGCTTTGCGTCAGCACGTAGCCCAGTGCGATGGCCGCCGCGATGAACCAGAAGAGCGACATATAGATGCGGAACGGGCCGATGAAGAAATCACCGACCAGCGCTTCGGCCAGCCAGCTGCCCTCGGCGCTCCACGTCCGCTGCGGAAAGCCGTCGGTGACGAACAGCGCGGTGCCGCGCACGACCAGCAGCATGCCGAGCGTCACCAGGAAGGATGGGATTTTCAGCTGCGTGACGAACCAGCCATTGACCAGGCCGATGAAGGCCGCGATCAGCAGCGCGGCGAGGAAGCCGACCTCCAGCGAGGTCAGGCCGCTGTTGAACAGCGTCCACATCAGCACCGGCGAAAAGCCGAACAGCGAGCCGACCGACAGATCGAATTCACCCGACGTCATCAACAGCGTCATCGCCAGCGCGATCAGCCCGAGCTCGACGGTGAAGGCCAGCGTGTTGGAGATGTTCTGCGGCGACAGGAAATCGTGGTTGATGCTCCAGAACACCGCGATTTCGACGATGAGCAGAACGAAGGGCCCGAATTCCGGCCTCGCGATCAGGCGTTGGATGAGCGAACGGTTTTCCACTGATAACCTGCGACAGGAAGGGAAGGCTGAGCCCAGCGCGCAACGCGAAGGGCTCGGCGAAAAGACAGTCGCGACCGCGGCTGCGGCCGCGACTGTTGAAGGTCTGGGTTATTTGCCCGACAGGATGTCGTCGTAGACCTGCGCGGTGTCCTTTTCATAGAGCGCGCCGGTGATGACGTTGAAGCCCGGAGGAATGCCTGACGCCGCCATGTTGGCCAGCGACAGCGCGACGTAGCTGGTCGCCTGCGGGTCCTGCCACTGGCCGGCATTGACGTAGCCGGTCAGCACTTCCTGGGTAGTGTCGAGCGAGTTGCCCCAGCCGACGACCGGGATTTCGCCCGGCTTGATGCCGGCCTGGTCGAACACCCGCTTGATCGAGCCGGTGACCAGATCGCCGAGGCCGATGATTGCCTTGACCTTGGCCTTGTTGGCGGTGAGATAGTCGACCATGCGGTTGATGGCTTCGGCCTGGTCGAGGGTCGCTTCGGTGATCTCATAGGTGATCCCCAGCGGTTCGAAGACGCTCTTGATGCCTTCCTCTTCCTGGACGCCGTAGGTGGCGCCGGGGATTTCGACCGGCATCCAGACGAAGTCGCCCTTCTTCACCAGGCCCTTGTCGACCAGATATTGCGCCCAGTGCTTGCCGAAGGTGACGTTGTCGCCGCCGACATAGGCGTCGAAGCTTGCCTTGGGATCGGGCGTGTTGAAGTTGATGATCGGGATCTTGGCCGTGTTGGCTTCCTTGGCGATTTCGATCAGGCTGCCCGGATCGGGGCTGGTGGTGACGATGCCGTCGGCCTTTGCCGAGATCGCGGCGCGCACGGCCTCCTGCTGCGAGGCAACGTCGCCATTGTGGAACGAGGTGTTGACGGTGTTGCCGGTGTCCTTCGCCCATTGCTTGGCGCCGGCCAGGAAGTAGGTCCAGACCGGGTCGGCCGGGCCGCCATGCGAAATCCAGTAGAACGTCTTGGCCTGTGCTGCCGCCGGAACGGCCAGCGCCACAATCAAGCCAAGCACGAGTAATCGTAGCCTCGTCAGCATTTGCTTTCCTCCCATGTTGAAAAACGACCTCCACGTCCGGCGATGATCCGGGCGATGCCCTTGATCCTCTCCTCCTGCCAGCGCCGACCCGGATGCGCAGAGCATCTTCTTTTGCGGCCGATGGCAAGCCTTCATCCGCCCAATGGATGGTGGCGCGATGCAACGCGCCATCATCGATCCCATCAGATCGCATCAGTTAGAGGGCAATTCCAGGAAAAGTGTGAAACGGTTTTCCGTCCGGAATTGAGTCAACCAAGAGATAGAGATATTTCCCGGCAAGCAGGCGGGGCTTAAACTCAGGCGCGCGGATTTTCCTGGAAGCGCTCGGCCTGGCGGTTGCGCAGCACCTTGGCCAGCCGGTCGAGCGCGAGCGCCAGCACCATCACCGCGCCGATCACGAAGGGCTCCATGCGGCGTCGATGCCGAACAGGGTCACGCCGCTCAAGATGACCTGGACGATCAGCATGCCGATCACCGCACCGAAGACGGTGCCGCGCCCGCCGGAAAGCGAGGTGCCGCCGATGATCGCCGCGGCAATCGCCATCAGCACGAAACCGCCGCCTTGGTCGACGTCGGTAACGGGAGAGCCAAGCCACAGCGCGCCCGCCAGCCCCGAGACGATGCCCATCAGCACCAGCGTCTGCAGCCGCACAGCACCTGTCGGGATGCCGGCATAGAGCGCCGCCTGCGGATTGCTGCCGACGGCCTGGATCCGGTAGCCGAAGCGGCTGCGGTGAAGCACGAGGTGCATCACCACCGCCATTGCGACGAAGACAAAGACAGCCGTCGGCACAAGGCCGAACAGCTTGCCGTGAACGATCTCAAAGAAGTCGCCGCCTGGGCTGGCCGGAGCTGTCGCTTGCATCTTGACGGCCACCGCCGCCAGGCCCCGGAACATTGCAAAGGTGCCCAGCGTAACGACGATGGCCGGCAGTCGCAGCGCCACCACCAGCAGGCCGTTGACGAGGCCGAGCCCGGCGCCGAGCAGCACGCCGGCAAGGGCGGCAAGCCACGGGTCGATGCCGGCGGCCAGAAGGAATGCGGTGAGAAGGGCCGCGAGATGGAATATCCAGCCGACGGAAAGGTCGATCTCGCGGAGTGCGAGCACGAACACCATGCCGATCGCCAGCATGCCGGGATACGCAGCGGTTTCCAGCAACGACAGCACATTGGCGTCATCGAGGAAATCCGGCCGGGCAAAGCCTGTAATCGCCACCAGGACAACGAGCCCGATGAGCGGCCTGAGTTCGACGGGCAGGCGAAGGCTGCGCTTCGGGTGGGCAGCCGAACCGGCAAGCTGTAGCATGGGATCCAATCGTGTCATGCCATGGCTCCCACGAGTTTCTTTTTCGGCCGCTCCGCCTCCGGCATCTCGCCGGTGGTGGTCAGTTGCAGCACTGTCCTTCGCTTCATCTCGGCGCCGGACAGCTCGCCGGCGACCCGGCCGCGGTGGAAGACAAGGACGCGGTTGCTGAGGTTGGTCAGTTCGGACGGCTCGACCGAACGCAGCAAAACGATACAGCCATTGGCTGCCATCTGCCGGATCAGCGCATAGATCTTGCGCTTGGCAGCCGCCTCGATACCGCCAGCCGGATTGTCTAGGAGCAGCACTTGCGGCGCCGTCTCCAGCCATTTGGCGACTACGATCTTCTGCTGATCGCCGGCCAGCAGCGAATTCACCGGCGCGTCCGGCAGGCCCTTGATGCGCAGCGCATCGATCTGCCTTGCGGCGGCGGTGATCGCGGCCTTGGGCGAGTAGCGGCGAGACCCCCAGTTGCGGGCGCCGGTAGCGATGTTGCCTATGTTGAAGGCCAGCGACCGGTCGGGCATCAGGCCGTTGCACAGGCGGTTGGCCGGCACCAGGCCGATGCCGCGCCGCGCCGCTTCGGTCGGATTTCCAGGCAAGCCGTAGCCGTCGGGGAGCCGCACCCTGCCGCTTTGCGCCTCGCGCAGGCCAAACAGCATCTCGAACAGGTCTTCAACGCCCGACCCCTCAAGCCCGGCCAAGCCGAGGATCTCGCCGGAGCGGGCGGTGAAGCTGACGCCGGAAATCCGGCCGCCGCTCAGACCCTCCACCGTGATCCGCGGCCTTATCGTGCTGGCATTGGCCGGCAGTGCAGGCGGGAACAGGCTGCCGCGCTGCTGGCCGATCATGGCGTCGATCACATCGGCTTCGCTCAACGCCGAGCGCTCACTTGTCAGCACGTCACGGCCGTTGCGCATCACGGTGACCTGGTCTGCGATCGCAAACACATCCTCCAGCCGGTGCGAGACATAGAGCACGCTCGTGCCCTTGGCCTTGAGGTCACTTAGTACGGTGAACAGGTGCTCGGTCTGGCGCCGGTCGAGCGCAGAATTCGGTTCATCGAGGATCAGCAGCCTCGGGCCTTCCAGAATTGCGCGGCCGAGTTCGACATATTGCCGTTCGCCCATGCCGAGTTGTCCCACAGGAGCGTGGACATCGAGGTCGAGCTTGAGTTGCCGAAGCAAGGTGCGGCTGCGTGCCTCCATCTCGCGCCTGGAGACGAAGCCATTGCGCAACGGCTCGCGATTGACGAACAGATTGGCCAGTACCGAGCGGTCGGCAAACAGGCCGAGCCCCTGGTGGACGACGCCGAAGCTGTGCTTGCGTGCAGCGATCGGGCTGTCGACGGTGACGATCTGGTCGCCGACGCGGATGGTGCCGCTGTTGGGCCGGAGCACGCCGGCAAGCACCTTCACCAGCGTCGACTTTCCGGCGCCGCTTTCACCGACGACAGCATGGATGGTCCCCTGTCCGACAGACAGGTTCATATCCCTGAGCGCGACAACCCCGCCATAACGCATGGCGAGATTGCGCACCGATATCATCGGCAAACCGAGCATGCGATTCGGCCCCCACAGACCGCGCCCCGATCCTGGAGCGAATTTCCGATACAGTCACCCGGATTCCGCTAACAAACGGCTTACAGGAACCGGATAGGAACGTTTATCGGCTATCCGTTCGTCCTGGCTGCTCCGAAATCAGATCAGGTCGGCCTTGGCGAGGTCCCGCATGAGATGGCTGGCGCCGTAGGTCCAGTGCGGGCAATCGGGCGACAGAAGCACGCGGTTCACCAGCGCGCCGAATTTCTCCGACGAGATGGTGACGATATCGCCGATCTTGTGGGTGAATCCCTTGCCCTTCTCGCCGCGATCCTTCGACGGCACGAACATGGTGCCGAGATAAAGCGCCAAGCCGTCGGGATACTGGTGGTGCGGCCCCATGGCGGCCGCGACCAGCTCTTCGGGCGAACGGCTGATCTCGGCCATCGAGCTCGCGCCCTCCAGCGAAAACCCGTCCTCGCCCTCGACCTGCAGCCGCACCGTGGCGCGCTTGACATCGTCGATGGAAAAGCTTGCGTCGAACAACCGGATGAAGGGCCCAAGCGAGGCCGAGGCATTGTTGTCCTTGGCCTTGCCGAGCAGCAGCGCCGAGCGTCCCTCGACGTCGCGCAGATTGACGTCGTTGCCGATGGTCGCGCCGACGATCCTGCCGGTGCTGGCGGCGATCATGGCGATCTCCGGCTCGGGGTTGTTCCAGGTGGAGACAGGATGCAGCCCGACATCGGCGCCGAAGCCGACGGACGCCATCGGCTGGCATTTGGTAAAGATCTCGGCGTCGGGGCCGATGCCGACTTCCAGATATTGCGACCAGGCGCCGCGCTGGATGAGCTTGGCCTTGATCTCCATAGCTTCGGGCGAGCCGGGCTTCAGCTTCGACAGATCGTGGCCGATCAGCCCGGCAATGTCGGCGCGGATGGCGTCGGCCTTTTCCGCCGAGCCGCGCGCCTGCTCTTCGATGACGCGTTCGAGCAGGCTGACCACGAAGGTCACGCCCGACGCCTTCACCGCCTGCAGGTCGACAGGCGAGAGCAGATAGGGCTTTGCCGGGTCGCGGGTAGCCTGAAAACTGTTGGCGGCGATCGCATCGAGCGAACCGATCGGTTTGCCCTTGGCAGAGCGCACGTGTCCGGCCGGATCGACCATCTCGCAAATGTCGCGCACGGTGGGTGCGGTGGTCGAGGTGATGTTGAAAACAATGCCGTCGCGCACGGTGACCACCAGCGGATGCGAGGCATCGCTTGCCCTGGCTCGGCCGATGAAGAGCCCGTCGGCGGGAAGCTGCGTTGGGTTCGTCATGGCTTACGGTCCTTTGATGATCGAGATGGCAGCTGGGCCGCGGCACTTTCACCGGATTCACGCCAAAGGTCTATCCCGTGGCGCAGGCAATTGTCGGTTCTGACATGAGGCCCGCTCTTTCAAAAAAATGAAACTAGCACTAGAATTTTCATTTTCCGCATACTCCAGGTGAAGCCTTGCCCACACCGTTTTCCGTTCCGATCTGGCAGAAGCCGCAGACCGCATCCGCCTTCCAGTTGCTCGTCACTGCGCCGGTCGACGTTGCCATCGTCGGCGGCGGCTTCATGGGCCTGTCGACCGCCTTGCACGCAGCCCGGCTCGGTCTCGGTGTACAGGTGCTGGAGGCCGGCGAGATCGGCCAGGGTGCCTCGGGCCTCAATGGCGGCCAGGTCATTCCCGGCCTGAAATATGATCCCGAATGGCTGCTCGAGCATTTCGGCCCCGAGCGTGGCCAGGCGTTAGTCGATTTCGCCGCCTCGGCGGCGGATACGGTGTTCGATCTCATCCGCGACGAAAAGCTGGCGGTGCCGTTCACGCGCAATGGCTGGATCCAGGCCGCGCATACCGAAACCGCATTGAAAGCGGCGGCGAACAGGGATCGTCAATGGCGGGCGCGTGGCGCCGATGTCCGGCTTCTGAATGAAAGCGAGATCGCCGCTATGACCGGCGCGCAAGGCTATCTCGGCGGCTGGCTCGACCGCCGCGCCGGCATCATCGATCCGCTCGCCTATACAGTGGAACTGGCGCGCATCGCCGCCGCCGCCGGCGCCAGCATTGCCGAGCGGCAGAAGGTGGTGAAACTCCGCAAGGAGGCCGGCCTTTGGCGTGTCTCAACCGAAAGCGGCGCCGAGGTGCGGGCGAAAGCGGTTGTCCTGGCGACGAACGCCTATACCGATGGACTGCTTCCGGGCCTCGCGGAAACGATCGTGCCGCTGCATTCCTTCCAGGTCGCGACCGCGCCGCTGTCATCCAACCTTGCGGCGACGATCCTGCCGGAAGGGCAGGCGGTGTCCGACTCCAGGCGCATTCTCGTCTACTACCGCAAGACAGCCGACGGCCATCTGGTGCTTGGCGGCCGCGGCCGCATGGCGCGGCCGAGGAGCGAGGCCGACTGGGCGCATCTGCAGCTCGCGCTGGTGCGGCTCTATCCGGCGCTCTCCGATGTCGTCATCGAGAAGCGCTGGTTCGGCCGCGTGGCGATGACACCGGATCACCTGCCGCACATCCATGAGCCGGAAAAGGGCCTGCTCGCCGTGGTTGGTTGCCAGGGCAGGGGCGTCGGCCTGATGACCGCGCTGGGAAAACGCATGGCGGGCTACCTCGCGGGCGGCGATGTCAATCAATTGCCGTTCCCGCTGTCGCCGATCCGGCCGATCCCGTTCCACGCCTTCCGCCAGGTCGGCGTCGCCGCGACCATCGCCTGGTACCGGATGCTCGACGCCTTCGGGCGCTGATTGGGCGCCGGTCGCCTAGGCCTCGTGGATTCAGCTTGACAGTTTCACAAATATGAAAAAAGCTAAGGCGATTTCATATTTCCGTTGAGCAGTCCGATGTCGAGCATCGTTGCAACAGAAGCGCCGGCAGGGTCGTCCCGAGGCTTCCGCTTCGCCATGTTGCTGCCGGGCGGGCTGGTCACCTTGTTCCTGATCCTGTTTGCCCTTGGCCTTGTGCTCTTCCTCTCACTTCGCGGCAATGACGGTTCGCTGCTCGGCGCCGGCTTCACGGCAGGCAACTTCATCACCGTGGTCTCCGATCCGCTCTACTGGACGGTGACGCTGCGCTCGCTGGTGATCGCCGGCCTGGTGACGCTGGCGACCGTCGTCACCGCCTATCCCGTCGCCTACTATCTCGCCTTCTATGCCGGCCGCCGCCGCAGCCTGCTTTTGTTTCTGGTGACCCTGCCGTTCTGGACCAGCTATCTCCTGCGCGTCTTCGCCTGGAAGATCGTGCTCGCCTACAACGGCGTCTTGAACTCGGCGCTGATCGAAAGCGGCATCTGGTCGGAGCCGACGCTGGCCTTCCTCAACACGCCGGCGGCGGTGGTCGTCACGCTGGCGCATGCCTATGCGCCCTTCGCCATCCTGCCGATCTATGTGGCGCTGGACACCATCCCGAAATCACTGCTCGAAGCCGCCTCCGATCTCGGCGCCAGACCGTTCACGGCGTTTCGCCGCGTCGTCTTGCCCAATTCGATGCCGGGCGTTCTGGCGGCCGCCCTCGTCGTCTTTGTGCCGACGGTCGGCGACTATGTCACCCCGGCCATGGTCGGCGGTCCCGCCAGCACCATGATCGGCACATTGATCCAGTCGCAGTTCGGCAAGGCCAATGACTGGCCGTTCGGGGCGGCACTTTCAGTCTGCGTGATGCTGGTCATCCTCTGCGTGGTGCTGGTCGCACGCGGCGCCGACCGCAAATTCGGCAGCCGCACATGAGCGCGGCGCGGAGAGATGATGGCCGCGGCTGGCTCGGCGTCTATGTGCTTGCCTATCTCGTCTTCCTCTATCTGCCGGTGCTGTTGATCCCGCTGTTTTCCTTCAACAACTCCATCCAGGCCGCGTTTCCGCTGCAGGGCTTCACGCTCGAATGGTATGCCACGCTCTATGGCAATCCGGCGCTGTCCGGCGCGCTTTTGAACAGTCTCGTCATTGGCGTCGTGGCCGCCGCCGGCGCCACGCTCTGCGGCATCACCGTCTCCTATATGGACCTCTACGGTCGTTCGCCGCTCGCCGCCACCATCAGCGCCATCTCCAGGCTGCCGATCCTGATCCCCGGCGTCATCGTCGGCATATCGTTGCTGATCCTCATCAATCTCATCGGCCTCGGCCCGTCGCGCATCGCCATCGTTCTCGGCCACATACTGGTGGCGCTGCCGACCACCGTGGTGATCATGCGCAGCCGGTTTGCCGCAATTCCGAAAACCATTCGCGAGGCCGCACTCGATCTCGGCGCTTCCGACTGGACGACCTTCCGGCGGGTGATGTTGCCGCTCTCGCTGCCGGCCATCGTCTCGGCCTTCATGCTGGCCTTTCTGATCTCCTTCGACGAGTTCATCGTCGTCTTCTTCCTCGCCGGCACCGAGCCGACGCTGCCGCTCTACATCTGGAGCCAACTGCGTTTTCCTCGCTCGCTGCCGACCGTGATGGCGCTGGGGACAGCTATCCTTGCTGTGTCCGTCATCATCGCCGGCATCGCCGAAATCCTGCGCCATCGCGGGCTGAGCACAGCCCGTCGGACGGCGCCCACCAGTCCAGCCTGAACCATAACAAAAGAGGAGAACCGAAATGGCATTCGACCCGAAATCAATTACTGGGCTGAAATCGATCACTGGCCCGAAATCGATCACTGCAAAGACAGCCCGCACCGGGCTTGCCGCGCTTGCAATCGTCCTGTCGTCCACTGTCGCCTTCGCCGCCGACAAGCTGCAATATTTCACTTGGTCCGGCTATGAACTGCCAGACTTCAACAAGAGCTTCCTGACGGCCCATCCCGATGGCGTCGAGGCCTCGATCTTCGGCGACGACGACGATGCCTTCACCAAGGTCAAGGCCGGCTTCCGCCCCGATATCGCCCATCCCTGCTACGACAAGGTGGCGCGCTGGAACAAGGAAGGCCTGCTGCAGCCGATCGATACCAAGCGCATCAAGAACTGGGATTCGATCTTCCCGGTGTTCAAGAACCTGCCCGACATCCAGGCCGGCGACGGCAAGGTCTGGATGGTGCCGTGGGATTGGGGCAACACCTCGATCCTCTACCGCACCGATCTGGTGAAGAACCCGGAAGCGAGCTGGAACCTTCTGTGGGACAAGCAATATGCCGGCCGCATGGCGACCATCGATGCCGTGCATGACACGCCGATCGTTGCAGCACTTCTGGCCGGCGTAAACCCCTTCGATATGACGCCGGAGCAGATGGACAAGGTGGCGGAAAAATTGCGCGAGCAGCGTCCGCTGCTCTCCAACTACACCACCGACATGACCTCGGTCGAACAGGCGCTGGCCAGCGGCCAGCTGGTCGCCGCCATGACCTGGAACGCGTCGGCAACCTCGCTGAAGAAGCAGGGCGTGCCGGTCGAGTTCATGAAGCCGAAGGAGGGCATGCTGACCTGGGCCTGCGGCTTCGTCATGCTCAAGGACGCCAAAAACGTCGACCTCGCCTATGACTTCATCAACAGCCGGCTCGACGCCGACTCGGGTAAGTACCTGATCCAGGCCTACGGCTATGGCAGCTCGCTGAGCACCGCCTTCGCCGGCGTGGCGAAGGACGAACTGGACAAGCTGCAATTGCCGGCGGACCCGGAGGTGATGCTGAAGACCACCATCTTCACCGGCCCGATGAAGCAGAACGACGATGTGGCGAAGATGTTCGAGAAAGTGAAGGCGGGCGGCTGAGGGATCCATCGCCGACGGTTGCGCTGCCCCTCACCTGCCTGCCGGCATCCTCTCCCCGTATAGTGACGGGGAGAGGGGCGCTGTCACCAGCGATTTCGCAAATCGCAAACGTTGCAGAAATGGCGCCGAGTTTGCGACCAGCCGCTTTCTCCCCGTCACTATACGGGGAGAAATGTCCGGCAGGACAATGAGGGGCAGCGCCGACGGCAGGTAATTGTGACTAATCTCCTGAAGCCCGCGGGTCTTGCCGCCGCGCCAAAGACTGCAACAAGGACCAACTGATGGACATGCTTGAAGCGAAACCAAAGGCCGACGCCGACATTCGCGTCGGCCGGCGCGTGCGGGCGCTGCGGCTGGAGCGCAATTTGTCGTTGGCCGAGCTGGCAGCAAAAGCCGGCGTCTCCATCGGTGCGCTGAGCCAG
The DNA here is from genome assembly GCF_040318615.1 of Mesorhizobium sp. M1078. NCBI lineage: Bacteria > Pseudomonadati > Pseudomonadota > Alphaproteobacteria > Hyphomicrobiales > Phyllobacteriaceae > Mesorhizobium > Mesorhizobium sp. M1078. The sequence continues at coordinate 120,355 of NZ_JAMYMP010000002.1, read as the reverse complement.
ATCGAGCGCGGCCTGTCTTCGCTGCGCGTCAAGGTGATCTGGCCGCTTGCGGCCGCGCTCGACATCGAGCCTTCGGCGCTGATCACCGACGGCAACGAAGCCGCCAACGATCTCTATTGCGTGCGCGCCGACAAAAGGCGGCAGCTCCCGGTCAAGTCGGAAGGCATCGCCAAGGCGCTGCTGTCGCCGCCGGGCGCGGCGCTGACCGGCCTCTTGGTGACCGTGGAAGCCGATGGCGGCACGGCGGAAGCCTATGCGCATATCGGTCACGAGTTCGGCTATGTCCTGTCGGGCGAGGTCGAACTGGTGGTGGACTCGACAAAATACGTGCTGAAGAGCGGCGACTCCTTTGCCTTCAAGAGCACGCTTCTGCACGCCTTCCGCAATCCCGGCACCGAGCCTTGCCAGATCCTCTGGGTCAACACCACCAAGCCGTCCGAGGTTCGCGATGGCGCCTGACGCCCTGGTGCGGCTGGACACGGTCTCGAAGGTTTTCCCCGGCGGCATTGTCGGGCTCGATGCCGTCGATCTCGATATTATCAGCGGTGAGTTCATCACGCTGCTCGGGCCGTCGGGCTGCGGCAAGACCACCAGCCTGCGCGTCATTGCCGGTTTCGAAAGCCCCTCGGGCGGCAAGGTGCTGCTCGATGGTCGCGACATCACCGCGCTGAGGCCCTTCGAGCGTCCCGTCAACACCGTGTTCCAGGATTATGCGCTGTTCCCGCATATGAACGTCGCCGAGAATGTCGGCTTCGGCCTGTCGCTGCGCAAACTGTCCGGCGCCGAGCAGGCAAAGCGCGTCCGCGAAGCCCTCGACATGGTCGGCCTCGCCGACAAGCTCGGCGCCCGCGTTTCCGAACTGTCGGGTGGCCAGCGCCAGCGCGTCGCGCTCGCCCGAGCCATAGTCTGCGAGCCGCGCGTTCTGTTGCTCGATGAACCGCTGTCGGCGCTCGATGCGCATCTGCGCGAACAGATGCAGGTCGAACTGAAGCGGCTGCAGTCGCGGCTCGGCACCACCTTCGTCATGGTCACCCACGACCAGACCGAAGCGCTGTCGATCTCCGACCGCATCGTCGTCATGAACAAGGGCCGCATCGAGCAGATCGCGCCGCCGGCTACGCTTTACGACCGGCCGGCGACGAAATTCGTCGCAAGCTTCATCGGCACCATGAACCTCTTGCAATCGCGCTTCATCGGCCGCGACGGCGACCGCCTGCGCTTCGCCGCTGGCGGGCTTTCGCTGGAAGCAACATCTGAAACCGGCGACACACCCGGCGAAGGCACTGAGCGCACCATCGGCGTTCGCCCCGAGGACTTGCTGGCCACCACCGATGCCGCCGCCGGCACCGCGCCGGCGCGCGTCAACTCCATCGTCTTCCACGGCCGCACGCTGCGGCTGCATGCTGAGCTGGGGCAGGGATTGCCGGTGGTGATCGATGCGCCGCGCCAGGCCGAGGGCTTTCAATTCAGCGTCGGCGACGTGGCGCATATCAGCCTGCGCCGTGGTGCCAACTGCCCTATGCTGCGAAGCTGATCCAACCCAATCCCTTCATCGACGGTTGGATTTAACCTGCTGTGAAGATCGCCAAGGTGGAATTAAGTGTGAATTGACTCGCAAAGGAACATATTCCTACTTTGCGGGATGCCCGAACTAAGCACCCGACCGCGCCGAAATGTGCAAACCCTCTGCTTGGCGCATGAAGTCGGGCAGCTAATTCGTGTTCGATGTCGGAACTGCAACATCACTCGACACTATCTGCCTGGCGATCTCGCAAAGCTGGTTGGTGATATCCCCTTTTGGGATGTGGAGCGGCACATGCGGTGCGAGCGCTGCAAAGGTCGTGAGCTCGATGCAGGCATCATTCTGCCAAGCGCTGCTGAACGCCTTAAAATTCGCGTCAGACGTCTTGTCGAAATCCGCATGGTTCGCCGGGTAATCTGGCGAGACGACGATTGAGGAGAGCCGATTTCGGGCTAAAACAGAGACCCTTGGGCCGGGGCCTGTGGTGGGAACTTGATCTGTGTGGCTGGCTTCTCAACGATCACCAACGCGTCGTTGGGCGCCGTCCGCTGCAAACGCCGTGCTTCCGACCATGGCGCCGTCAGCCAAGCCTCGGTTTCCTCCGGCGTGGTGAGGATCACGGGCATAGCCTTCTCATGTATCGGCGCAATGAGAGCATTAGGCTTGGTGGTCATGAAGGCGTATAGCTCGAAGTCGCCGGGACCGTCCTTGACCTTTCGCACGCCCTGCCAAGACGTCCAGAAACCAGCGAAGAAGAACAGCGGCCGGCTCTCGCCACGGGCAAACCAGTAATTTCGCTGGATTCCTGTTTCCGGGTCTTTATCGTTCGCCGCAGGGCTGGGCTCGGCAAAGCTGGTCACCGGCACGACACATCTGTGCTCGACGCCCACATATTGCTGCCAGTGCGAATATTGCGGATTGCGAACGTTGGTGGTGCCGTAGTCGGCCTTACCTTTCATGCGCTCGGGCGGCGTTGGCAACCCCCAAAGCAGTTTCGCCAGTTCACGCTCCCCATCCGTCCTGTTGCGAACGACAAGCCCAGGTTGATTGGGATAGACATCAAGCGAAGGTTCGAGGTTGCCGCTGATATCGCGCAATGTGCGGGTCCATTGGCGGACCGCCTCTTGCGTCGTCGTGATGTTGTAGAGGTTGCACATGCACCCAGCATTGCGGAATTGGCTTTTGTCTGCAACCGAAGTCGCTGTCCGACGCCGCCGCAATCGTCGTCACACAGCCGCGCTATATCATCGTCCTGACACACCTTGTCAGCTGTCGTGCGGGTAAAGGTGGCGGGCCGGCAAGCGCTTCCCTACTTCAAACCAGTCTGAACAGGAGGAACACACATGACCATCGCGGATGTTGCCAAGGATTTCACTGAAATGCTCCAGCAGGGGGATCACCTGGGTGCTGGTGAAAAGTACAATGCCGATGATATCGTCAGCCTCGAAGCCATGGAGGGGCCGATGGCCATCGCCCGTGGCAAGGAGGCTCTCAGGCAAAAGGGCGAATGGTGGCAAGAGAACCACGAAGTCCATGGCGGCTCTGTCGAAGGCCCCTATGTCAACGGCGACCAGTTCGCGGTGCGCTTCAAGTTCGACATAACACCCAAGGCGACCGGCGAACGGGTCACCATGGACGAGGTTGGCCTGTACACGGTCAAGAACGGCAAGATCACCGAAGAGCGCTTCTACTACTGAGCCCGGGTGCCGTAGGGTTCCGGCGCACTTCGCTGCACGACCCAAAAACCAGGCGGCCGGGACAAAGTCCTGGCCGCAGTGGGAAAAGCTCAAATGGTCTTCACATACTGCGCCAACTGATCGGCCACCGTGCCCCAGCCGTCGAAGAACCCCATCTCTTCATGATTGTTGCGGGTAGCCTCGTCGCGATGGATGGCCGTTGCCGTGTAGCGCGTGCCCTTGTCATCCGACTGAAGCGAAATGACTGCGGTGATGAAGGGCTCGCCGGAGGGCCGATAGCCCGGCAGCAGCGCATCGGTCCACACCAGCCGCTCGTTCGGCACGATCTCGAGATAGCAGCAATGGCGGTCGTTGACCTCCTTGCCGTCGGGCGATTGCATGCGCGTCCGGAACAGTCCGCCCGGACGAAGGTCGATCTCGCAATCGGTGATCAGCCAGGGCTTGGGCGTGAACCATTGCTTGACATGCTCCGGCACCGTCATCGCGCTCCACAAGAGTTCGCGCGGCGCGTCGAGCTTGCGCTCCAGCACAAGGTCCAGTCTGGGGTCGGGCTTGAAGGGATAGCTCACTTTTCTTGCTCCTTGAGGCTCATCACATAGGCGTCGAATTGATTGAGTCGGCGCTCCCACAGCGTGCGCTGTTCGGCCAGCCAGTTTTCGGCGAGCTGCAGCGGTTCGGGCGCCAGCTGATAGGTCCTGGTGCGGCCGATTTTTTCCGATCGCACCAGACCGCAGCCTTCCAGCACTTTCAGATGCTCGATGAAGGAAGGCAGCGCCATCTCGAAAGGCTGCGCCAACTCGCTGACCGAGGCCGGACTGCGGTTCAACCGCTCGACCACGCGCCGCCGCGTCGGGTCAGCCAGCGCGCGGAAGATGCCGTCGATCGGCGGGAGACTTGTAGTTGGGGCGTGGAGGCTTGGCATGGGCGATCCTGAGGTCCGTCGACGGGTATAGAAAGATACTTAGGAAAATTCCTTAGTATTGGCAAGCCCTAAAAATGGGCTGATGTGACCGGGGTGCTGGCAAAGCGGGAAGGACGGTTTTAGGCTGTCCGGCGGATTCGACCACCAGCCCAAGGGAAGTGCGTTTTGACGATCACCATGTACGGCATCACCACCTGCGACACGATCAGGAAGGCGCGCACCTGGCTGGAGGGCCACGATGTGCCTTACCGTTTTCACGACTACCGGGCCGAGGGGATAGAGGTGGGCAGACTGGATGGATGGATCGGCAAGGTTGGCTGGGAAAAGCTGCTCAACAAGGGCAGCACGACCTTCCGCGAACTGCCCGACAAGCACAAGCAAGGGCTCGACGAGAAGAAGGCCAGGAAGCTGATGCTGGCCAACCCGACGATGATCAAGCGCCCGGTGCTCGAGGTCGGGGATGAGATTTTGGTGGGGTTCAAGCCGGAGGCTTATGAAGGGGTGGTGAAGTAGCGTAGCCCTGCCTCGTCAGCCTATGGCGTAGCAAGGAGCGAAGCGACGCAGCGCAGACACGAGGATGACGAACGCGTGGAGGGCGATCGCTAATTGTGAAGGCTTTCGCTTGCGGCGTATGCAGCGGTTCGCTGTCTCTCAACCCGTCCAGCGCAAATACCCCGCCAACGCCACCGCATTGTTATGCGCCTCGTCATGTGCGCCATAAAGCAGCGTCACCTTGGCCTTGCCGAGCAAGCCACGCAGTTTCGCCACCGCTTCTCTATTCCCATCCAGCTCGACCGAATACCGCACCTGAAACTCCGCCCATCGCGCCGGCTCATGTCCGAACCACCTCCGCAATTCATCGCTCGGCGCGATCTCCTTCAGCCACAGCGTCAGCGCGGCATCCTCCTTGCTGATGCCGCGCGGCCAGATGCGATCAACCAGCACCCGCTGCCCATCATCGGGCGCGGGTGCTTCGTAAATTCGCTTGACCGTCAGGTCGAAGGCCATCCGCCCTCCGCGAGCTTACGCCCACTCACCCTTGCGCATCACCGGCACCTTGCGGCCATCCTTGTGCACGCCGTCTATGTCGATCTTGTCGGAGCCGATCATCCAGTCGATGTGGATAAAACTCTTGTTGCCGCCGCGCTGGGCGATTTCGTCCTGGGTGAGCGAGGCGCCGTCGACGAAGCATTTTGAATAGCACTGCCCGAGCGCGATGTGGCAGGCGGCGTTCTCGTCGAACAGCGTGTTGAAGAACAGCAGGCCGCTGGCCGAGATCGGCGAGGAATGCGGCACCAGCGCCACCTCGCCGAGCCGGCGCGAACCCTCGTCGGTGTCGAGCACTTTCTTCAGCACGTCCTCGCCCTTCGAAGCCTTGGCCTCGACGATCCTGCCCTCTTCGAAACGCACCGAGATATCGTCGATCAGCGTGCCCTGGTAGGACAGCGGCTTGGTCGAGGATACACGGCCGGAGACGCGCCGTGCATGCGGCGTGGTGAAGACCTCCTCGGTCGGGATGTTCGGATTGCAGGTGACGCCGTTCTTGGCAGTCGAGGCGCCGCCCATCCATTCATGGCCATCGGCCAGCCCGACGGTGAGGTCGGTGCCCGGGCCGCTGAAATGCAGATCATGGAAATTGTGCTCGTTCAGCCACTTTGTGCGGCCGCGCAGCGCTGCATTGTGCGCCGTCCAGTTTGCGATCGGGTCTTCCACATCGACCCGTGATGCCGAAAAGATCGCATCGGCGAGCTTCACCACGGCGACATCGTCGGCATCGCCGGGGAAGACCTGTTTTGCCCAGGCGAGATCCGGGTAGGCGACGATGTTCCAGTTGATGTCGAAGCCGGTGATCTTTTCCAGCGCCGGCTGGTAGGCCATCGAGTTCGCCTTGTTGGCGCGCGCCACTTTCGCCGGGTCCTGCGCCGACAACAGCGACGGGTCCTCGCCGCGCACGGCAAGCCGCGCCGCATTGTTGGAAAAGGCCTTCGCCATGCCTTCATACATCCAGCCGGCGGCGCGGTCGAAGCCGGCATCCGCGCCGTAGCGGAAGCGCGCCAGCGTGATCTCGTCATCGTTGAAGATCGGCGTCACCAGGCCGGCGCCCGCTTTATAAGCGTGCTCAACGATGCGCCTGGTCAGCGGCAGTGCGGCGATCGACGAGGTCAGCACCAGATCCTGCCCCGGCTGCAATTGCAGCCCGACCTTGATGGCGACTTCCGCCAGCCTGTCGAGCTTCACCGGGTCGATCGTTGCGGAAACGCCGCGCGAATGTGTGGTCATGATCCTGCCTGCCTTGGTCCGGGAGTGAGAGTTCCAACATAGGCCGGCGCGGCTGTCCTTTCCAGCACCGTCGCGACGGACAGCCCTAGGCAGCGCTTTCCAGCGCGCTAAACTGCGCCACGGTCGCCGCGATTTCCTCGCGGATCCAGATCTTGAAATCGCGCACCTTGCGGCTTTCGGTCTTGGTCGCCGAGGTCACCAGCCAGTAGCCGAGGCCGCTCTGCGCCCGCACGCCGAAAGGCGCGACGAGGCGGCCGTCGGCCAGCGCATCGGCGGCCAGCAATTGCCAGCCGAGCATGACGCCATGGCCGGCGATCGCCGATTCCAGGCACAGCATCGGGTCGGTGAAGCGCGCGCCCTTGCGGAAGCTGACCGGCTCGGCCCCGGCAGCCTTGAACCAGCTCTCCCAGTTGATCATCGCCCGTTCGTCGGTGATGGCGCAGGTCTGCGCCAGGTCTTCGATCGACTTCAGTTTCTTGGCGATCACCGGCGCGCAGACCGGAAAGACTTCCTGCGCCAACAAAAGTTCCGCCCGGCCGCCCGGCCATTTGCCGTCGCCAAGCCGGATGGCGATGTCGATGTCGGAGCGCTCGAGATCGGCCAGCCGCACCGAGGCGTCGATGCGCAGCAGCACGTTGGGATGGCGGTCGAAATGCCGCGACAATCGCGGCAGCAGCCATTTCGAAGCGAAGGCCGGCGCCACCGAAACCACCAGCGTGCACTGGCTTGCCTCGTCCGCCAGCGCCACCGCTTGCGCCAGCTCGCGAAAACCGGCGCCAAGCCGGGCGGAAAAAACCGTGCCGAACTCGGTCAGCACCAGCCCGCTCGCCGTTCGTTCGAACAGCGCCTGTCCAAGCTGCCTTTCGGTGCGGTTGATCTGCTGGCTGACGGCGCTGACGGAGACGTTGAGCTCGCCGGCAGCGGCCGCCAGCGAGCCGAGGCGGGCGACGGTTTCGACGGCGCGCAGGCCGTTGAGATGGACGCGGTTCAGCATAGCCATTCCAGTTTTTCTAAACCGGCGCGGCCGAAATCTCAATTGAAAGACGGCGAGACAGGGCAGATTCTAGCGAAGACAACCAGACCGAGGAGGCGAGGATGGTGACGATCGTATCATTGCTCAAAGTCTTTGCCGCCGGCTACACGCGGCGGCGCCATGACGGGGATGTCCTCAATTGGGTGACCGATCCGCTGTCGCATCCCGTGCTCGACACCATGTCGGAGCGCGAACTCGGCGACATGCCGTTTCGCCTGACGGCGCGCCGCACCGCCTACGAGACCGGCGCAATCGGCTGTGGTTGAGATTCTTAGACATTAGTCGCGAGCCACTGGCCCAACACAAAGCGGATTGTTTCGGCGGCCGCCAAATCTATTGTGCGCTGCAATGAACGCTGCGCCATCACCCTTGCGTCTAGCCGTAGCCGGCATGATCGCCATGGCCGTCGCCATGGGCATTGGCCGTTTCGTCTACACGCCGATCCTGCCCGGAATGATGGAAGAACTGCATCTGTCGCCGGCCGATGCCGGCTGGATCGCGTCGGCCAATTATCTCGGCTACCTCGTCGGCGCGCTTGCGGCGGCAGGCGGCTGGGCGCATGGGCGCGAGCGCCTGCTGATGTTTGGCGGCCTTGCCGCCAGTGCTGCGCTCGCCGCCCTGATGGGGCTGAGCGAGACGATGACCGCCTTTGTCGTCCTCCGCTTCCTTGCCGGTCTCGCCAGCGCCTTCGTCATGGTGTTCATGGCCTCGATCGTCTTCGGTCACCTGGCAGCCGCCAACAGAAGCGACCTGCAGGCGCTGCATTTCGGCGGCGTCGGCCTCGGCATCGCGGCATCCTCAGCGCTGATGGCGGTTCTGGTCACCGAACATGCCGGCTGGGCTTCGGGCTGGCTGTGGTCGGCAGCGATTTCCGCCGGCGGCCTTGCGATGGTCGCCTTGCTCGCCGGCGGCACCGCACCTGGCCGCGGCGTGGCCGACCGCGAACCGGCACTGCCGAGGGACCGGTCGTTGGCAAAAGTCATCGTTGCCTACGGCCTGTTCGGCTTCGGCTATGTGGTGACGGCGACCTTCCTGGTCGCCATCGTGCGCCAGGGCGGCGGCGGCCGCGTCTTCGAGGCAAGCGTCTGGATGGTCACCGGCCTTGCCGGCTTTCCCTCGGTCTGGCTGTGGCAGAAGGTAGCGGCACGGATCGGGCTTTATACCGCCTATGCCTTGGGCTGCCTGGTCGAGGTGGTCGGCGTCACCGCCAGCGTCGCCATCGGCGGCACCGCCGGGCCGCTGCTGGCGGGCGTCCTGCTCGGCGGCACCTTCATCGCCATCACCGCGCTCGGCCTGCAGACGGCAAGGCAGCTCGTGCCGGAGGCGCCGCGCCGGATTTTTGCGCTGATGACCGCTTCCTTCGGCATCGGCCAGATCGTCGGCCCGATCGTCGCCGGACTGCTGGCGCAAGCCTCGGGCAACTTCTTCCTGGCCTCGATCGTCGCTGCTGGCGTATTGCTGGTATCTGCTGGGATCACCTGGTCGGCCGCGCCAAAATCGCCATGATTGTGGTCTTGCTCGATGCCGGGCATCGGGTACGGGCATTTGCTTTCCACCTAATGTGTGACTTTATGCCCGCCGAACCCCGCTGATTTGCGCACCGACCGAGGATTTCACCACAGTGTTCGTATCCTTCTTCCCGCAGCCGAAGCTGTTTTTCATCTCGGCCGTCGTCTGGACTGCGGTTCTCGTGGCAGCCTGGTTCCTCGGTGCTGACCAGCTTGGCGCGTTTCTCGGCTTGCCTCCGGCTCTTGCCGACGCGCCGCCCATCATAGGCGTCTCGGTGTTCTGGTCGCCTCCGTTCCTCTGGTTCTACATCTACTATGCGCTTGGCGTTTTGATATTCTATGGCTTCTGGCACTGGTATTCTCCGCACCCGTGGGACCAATGGTCTATCCTCGGCAGTTCGCTGCTCCTGTTCACGACCTACTTTCAGGTGCAGGTAAGCGTGGCGATCAACGCATGGTATGGACCATTCTGGGACCTCATTCAGGGCATCGTTAGCAAAACGGTCAAGGCAACCGAGGCTGATCTTTACGCTCAAATAATCACTTTCCTCGGTATCGCTCTTGTCGCGGTTACCGTGTTCGTTTTGACAAACTTCTTCGTCAGCCACTGGGTGTTTCGCTGGCGCACTGCGATGAACAATTACTACATGTCCTATTGGCCGAAGCTGCGCCATATTGAGGGCGCTGCACAGCGTGTGCAGGAAGACACGATGCGGTTTTCCAAGATAATGGAAGACCTTGGCACTAGCTTCGTCGATTCCATCATGACGCTTATCGCTTTCATGCCGATCCTGCTCAGTTATTCTAAGCATGTCACAGAGTTGCCATTGATCGGTCATGTTCCTCAGCCGCTGGTTTTGGCTGCGATCTTCTGGGCAGTCTTCGGTACAGTCATCATTGCGACCGCAGGCATCAAGCTTCCTGGCTTGCAGTTTCGTAACCAGCGCGTCGAGGCAGCATATCGCAAGGAACTCGTCTACGGTGAGGACGATCCGGCCCGGGCGCAGCCGCCGACCGTCGCGGAGCTGTTTGCGAGTGTGCGGCAAAACTACTTTCGCCTGTATTTCCACTATGTGTATTTCAACGTGGTCCGCTATCTTTATCTTCAGACCAACAACGTCTTCTCCTACTTCCTGATGGTGCCTTCCATGATCGCTGGAACGCTGACGCTGGGTCTCATCAACCAGGTCAGTTCAGCCTTCAGTCAGGTAACCAACTCATTCCAGTATCTCGTCAATTCTTGGTCGACGATTGTCGAGCTTCTGTCAGTTCACAAGCGCCTTCGCGCCTTCGAGGCGACGATTCGCGGCGAGCCGCTGCCCGACATTGACCGCCACTTCATGGAGCGTCAGGAACAGGCAAAGGAACCCGACCCGGCTTGATCCTATCTGCATAGACGGTTGGCGGCTCAGCCGCCCACCGCCGCCTGCCTCTCGCTACCACGTTGCCGCTGCACATAATCGCGAAAACTGATGCATTCGACGTCGGCTTTCACGCACGTCTCGTCGGCAAAGCGCTCCAGCGCGTTCCAGTAGGCGCCGTTGTTCATCAAGGTGAAGTGGAAGCTCAGCACCAATGGGATGCGCTTGCCCTGATATTGCTTGTCGAAGGCAGCACGGAAGGCCTGGTAGGTCCGATCGCTGAACTCGGCTGCCTGGCTCGGCCGCTCGAAGCCGCCGGAATGCCGGACATAAAGATTGTAGTCCATGGCGATCACCGGCCTTGAGTTCGGGCCTTCCGGGATCTGCGGCAGCGAAAAGCGGGTCAGGCCGCCGCCGGTCGGCGGCTCGACCGGGCCATTCGAAACGCCGCTGGCGTCATAGTGGTAGCCGGCTTCACCCAAGGCCTCGTAGAGCCCTTTGCCGGTCGAGAGGTAGGGTGCGCGAAAGCCGACAACGGCATGGGCGATAGCGCGCCAGCCTGCCGGCTCGGGCGCAATGCCGTTGATCGCATAGGCGTTCTCCAGAATGTGCCCGAACGAGGCGAATTCCTTCAGCCAGTCGGCCTTGCTCCAGTCCTTGCCGTCGAAATGGCCGCAGCCATGGCTGGCAATGTCATGGCCCTCCGCAGCGGCAAGCCCGATCTGGTCGAGTCGGTCCGCGACTTCCTGCTTCGAGACGGCAAAGCCGATGTTGGATTTGCCCGCGGACCTGGCCGGCGCGGTGTATTCGGCCCGCGTCTGCGGCGACAGCAGGAACACGCAGGACAGAAAGTAGGTGAAATGCGCGCCGGTGCGCTTGGCCAGTGCCCGGCTGCGCTGCCATTGCGAAATCTCGCGGGCGCTGTCGAACGAGATGATGACGATTTGCTTCGGCTTTGCCGGGGCCGGCGGCGCCGGCGGGTCGGCGAAAGCCGCACCAGCCGTGGCAAGCACGGCTGAGGAAAACGCAACAACGCGGGACAAACGTAGCATCGGCAATCTGGGCTTGATCTGGAGGCAGTCAAAGCCGGCTATCGGCAAAATGTGGCGTGGGTGCGATCAAAGTCGGCAGCTATGCGCCCGGCGATTAGCCGATTTTCCTGCCCAGCCCCTTCCATGCCCGCGAAATTTCGCTAAAACGCGGGCTCAAGAAGCGCCCCTGTTGGGGCAGCAATGGTTTTGATTGATGTCCGACGACAGTTTTATCCGCGAAGTCAACGACGAGATGCGCCGCGAAAAGGCGCAGGCGCTGTGGGATCGTTTCGGTCCGGCGCTGCTTGGCCTTGCTATCCTGGTGGTGCTCGGCACCGCTGCCTTCGTCGGCTACCGCTATTGGGATGAGACCCGCGCCAACCGCTCGGGCGATGCCTTCTCGCAGGCGCTGAAGCTTGCCAATGACGGCAAGAGCGACGAGGCGCTGACCGCCCTCGAACAGCTGGAAAAGGACGGCTACGGCGCCTATCCGCTGCTCGCCCGCATGCGCGCGGCAACCGTCAAGGCCGACAAGGGCGACTTTGCCGCCGCCGTCGCCGATTTCGATGGCGTCGCCGCCGACAACGCCATTCCCCAGGGCATTCGCGACATGGCGCGCCTGCGGGCCGCCCTGCTGCTCATCGATCACGGCTCCTTCGCCGACGTCTCCAGCCGCGTCGAGGCGCTGACCGCCGACAACAACACGCTGCGCCACACAGCGCGCGAAGCGCTCGGCCTTGCCGCCTGGAAGGAAGGCAAGACCCAGGATGCGCTGAAACTGTTCGACCAGATCGCCGCCGATGACGGCGCCCCGCGCAACGCGCGCCAGCGGGCGACGCTGATGTCGGAATTGATCCGCGGCTCGGGCGCGTCATGATACGCATCGCCCAAAGCCTGCCCTCGGGCCTGACCCAAGGGCGCGCTGCGGTTTGGGCGATGATATGGATAGCCGGATGAGCTTCAAAGTCGCCATTATCGGCCGGCCCAATGTCGGCAAATCGACGCTTTTCAACCGATTGGTGGGACGGAAGCTGGCGCTTGTCGACGACACGCCGGGCGTCACCCGCGACCGTCGCGTCCACGCGGCCAAACTCTACGATCTGCATTTCGATGTCATCGACACCGCCGGTTTCGAAGACGCCGCCGCCTCGACGCTGCCCGGCCGCATGCGCGCGCAGACCGAGATCGCGATCCGCGAAGCCGACCTGATCTTCTTCACCATCGACGCCAAGTCCGGGCTTTTGCCCGACGACCGCACCTTTGCCGAGATCGTGCGCAAGTCCGGCAAGCCGGTCGTGCTGGTCGCCAACAAGGCCGAGGCCAAGGGCGCCCAGGGCGGCATGCTGGAAGCCTGGGAACTGGGCTTGGGCGAGCCGATCCCGGTCTCGGCCGAGCACGGCCAGGGCATGCCCGATCTGCGCGACGCGGTGATCGAGGCGCTGGGCAAAGACCGCGCCTTCGGCGAGGAAGAAGACGAGGCCGAGGACGTCGCCGCCAGCGAGGTGCTGATCGGCGAGGACATCACCGATCCCGACGCCGAACCCGCCTATGACGACACCAAGCCGATGCGCATCGCCGTCGTCGGCCGGCCCAATGCCGGCAAGTCGACGCTGATCAACGCGTTGATCGGCGAGGAGCGGCTGCTGACCGGCCCGGAAGCCGGCATCACCCGCGATTCCATCTCCGTCGACTGGGACTGGCATGGCCGCCGGCTAAAACTGTTCGACACTGCCGGCATGCGCCGCAAGGCCAGGATCCACGAGAAGCTGGAAGTGATGTCGGTGCAGGACGGCTTGCGCGCCATCCGCTTTGCCGAGATCGTCATCATCGTGCTCGACGCCACCATCCCGTTCGAGAAGCAGGATCTGCAGATCGCCGACCTGATCATCCGCGAGGGCAGGGCGCCGGTCATCGCCTTCAACAAATGGGACCTGATCGACAATCCGCAGGAACTGCTGACGGAACTGCGCGAAAAGACCACACGGCTTTTGCCGCAGGTGCGCGGCATCCAGGCGGTGACGGTTTCGGCCGAGACCGGCCGCAGCCTCGACAAGCTGATGGATGCCGTCATCAAGACGCACAAGGTGTGGAACAGCCGCGTTTCCACCGGCAAGCTCAACCGTTGGCTGGAAAGCATTCTGGCGCATCACCCCCCACCCGCCGTCGCCGGCCGCCGGCTCAAGGTCAAATATGTCACCCAGGCCAAGACCCGGCCGCCGGGTTTCGTCGTCCAGTGCTCGCGGCCCGACGCGATGCCGCAATCCTACGTGCGCTACCTCTCCAACAGCCTGCGCGAAGCCTTCGACATGCCCGGCGTGCCGATCCGGATAGCGCTGCGGACTTCGGACAACCCGTTCGCGGGGAGAGCGAACAAGCGCAAGTGAGCGATGACGGTTGCGGAATTCTCCGCAAGATTGGCGGGACAGCACCCCCCTCTGCCCTGCCGGGCATCTCCCCCGCAAGGGGGGGAGATCAGTCGTTTCGTCTTTGGAGCCTCTCTTGCAACGTTGAAAATTGGCGAAAGCATTCGCGAGATCCAATCTCCCCCCTTGCGGGGGAGATGTCCGGCAGGACAGAGGGGGGTGTGACGGAACGCTACGCTGGACAGCCGCTTCCGTCTAAGCGACCTCTCTCAACCGCTCGTCCTGCGGCAGCGCCGCCACCGCCGCGTGCCACAATATATCCGCCAGCCGCGCCGCCACCGGGTCCAGTTCGGCGTCTTTCTGGTGCAGCACCAGCGCCATGGTCGGCAGCGCGGGTAAGCCCAGCGTTTGCGGCGCCATCGCCCTGACATTGGCCGGCAGACCGATATCGGTGCGGATCGTCAGGCCGAGGCCGGCGGCGACCGCCGCCCAGATGCCGCCAAGGCTGGGGCTGGAGAAGGCCATCCGCCATGGCAGGCCGGCGCGGTCGAGCGTTTCCGTCGTCACTGTGCGCAGCAGGCATGGCGCTTCCAGCGCCACCAGCGGCAGTGCCTCGCCCTCGCGCAGCCTGGTCTCGATCAGCTTTGCCGGCCCGATCCAGCGCAATTGCGCGCCGCCGACATGCCGGCTGTAAGGCAGCGCCTGGCCGCTGTCCCAGGCCAGCGCAATGTCGAGATTGCCTGATGTGATCCGCTCGGCGAGTTCATAGCTGCGCCCGATCCGCGCCTCGATCTTGACCTTGGGGTGCGCGCGGGCGAAGCGTCCGAGCACCTCCGGCAGCACCGCCTCGCCGAAATCCTCCTGCAGGCCGAGCCTGACCCAGCCTTCCAGTTCCACGTCGTGGATGGCCGAGGCCGCCTCGTCGTTCAACTCGAGCAGCCGCCTGGCATAGCCGAGCATGGTTTCGCCGGCTTCGGTCAACGCCAGTCCGCGGCCCGACTTGCGGAAGATCGGCGTCGCCGCCTGGTCCTCCAGCTTCTTCAGTTGCGCGCTCACCGCCGAGGTCGAGCGTCCAAGCCGGTCGGCGGCCTTGGCGAAGCTGCCGAGTTCCATGCCGGTGACGAAGCTTCGGAGGACATCGAGGTCGAAGGTTACGCGGCGCATCTCAACGATCCTGTTTTTCGGGAACGATTGTCAAAAAATTCCCGATATTCGGGATGAAGTTATGGCGGTAAAGACGAGGTGTCAAGGTCCCGAGAGGGCATCAACAGGAGTCCCGCCATGTCGATTGCCGACGCAAATTGTGAGCCAGGCCGGGTTGGCCGAGCCGCCGCCGTCAGGTCGAAGGCTGAACGATTTCGCGCCAATCATCGCTGGAAGGTGCTTGGCATCGGCGTTGCCGCCAATGCCAGTTTCTCCGCCACCTTCGCCGGCATACCGGCGGCGGCGGTGTTTCTGCGGTCGGGCTATCACTTGAGCAATGGCAATCTCGGCCTGGTCCTCGGCCTTCTCGGACTGGGCGTTGCCTTGAGCGAACTGCCCTGGGGTCTGCTCACCGACCGCTGGGGCGATCGCGGCGTGCTATTGACCGGCCTTGGTGCGACCGCGGCGTGGCTCGCCCTGATGGCGTTGTTCATCGTGCCCTCAGTGACCTATGTGCCTGGCGTCGCAATGCTGGCCGCATGCCTTCTGGTCACCGGCCTGCTCGGCGGCAGCGTCAACGGTTCCAGCGGCCGCGCCATCATGGCCTGGTTCCACGAAGGCGAACGTGGCTTTGCCATGAGCATCAGGCAGACCGCGGTGCCGCTCGGCGGCGGGCTCGGCGCGCTGGTCCTGCCGTCGCTGGCATCGGTGCACGGTTTCGCGGCGGTCTTCGGGCTGCTGGCCGCCATGAACGCCGTCTCTGCGCTGTTTGCCTGGCGATGGCTGCACCAGCCGCCGGAATTGGACAATGCCGGCAGCATGGCCATGGCAAAGTCGGGCGGTCCGGCGCCGCTGCGCAATGTCGAGGTCTGGCGCATCGCCACCGCCATCGGCCTGCTCTGCTTTCCGCAAGTGGCGGTGCTCACCTTCGCCTCCGTCTTCCTGCACGATTTCGCCGGCATGGCCACGCTCACGATCAGCGCCAGCCTTGCCGCGGTGCAGACCGGCGCGATGGTGATGCGCGTCTGGAGCGGCCGCTTCACCGACCGCCATGGCAACCGCCGCTGGTTCCTGCGCCTCTGCAGCATGACGAGCGCGCTTGGCTTCGCGGCCGTCTGCCTGCTGGTCCTGGCGGCAGGAGCCACGCCAGACGCCCATGCCGCGTTGATCCCGGCGATCGACGTGCTGCTGGTCGTTGCCGGCATTTCGGTCTCCGCCTGGCATGGCGTCGCCTACACCGAACTCGCCACGCTTGCCGGCGCCAGCCGCGCCGGAACCGCGCTCGGTCTTGCCAACAGCTTCGTCTTCATCGCCTTCTTCGTGGTGCCGACCGCCATTCCGGCTTTGCTGCTCATCTGGTCGTGGCCTGGCGTCTGGCTGGTGGGCGCGCTCTGCGCCATGATTGCATGGCCAATTTTCCTGCGGCCGAACTGACGGGCTGCCGGCCGGCAAACGGCGTCCCATTTCGGGCCGCTTCGGAACAACACGATCGACCGCGTTAACCCCGCATCAAGGTTAATGCTTCACTTTGGCTCTCCAGTGGCTCAGTTGCGTTTCTGGAGAGTTCCCCGTGCATCGACGTGTCCTGAAGCGGCTGGCCGCCGCCGCCGGTGAGAAAAAACGTTCCTTCGTATCGCCATTGGTCATCGGGCTCGGCATCTGGATCGGCTTTCCGACCGTCGTCGCCTACCAGGACATGGGCAGCCTGATTTCCGGCCTCGAAGCTTCGGGCACCCGCTGGAACTCTTATGTCGAGCGATCCGTCGCCGGCTCGGTTCATGCCGCCGAAATGCCTTTCATCGATTCCGTCACCACCGGTTCGCTCTCGGGCTCGGGCGTACGCCTGCCCGGCGTCGGCAAGGTCTCGTTTCGCGGCAAGGGCAATGTCGCCGGCGTCACGCCCGACGAAGACCGCGTGATGCGCGCCGACAAGAAGGGCCGCATCATCCAGGTCTCGCCGGTGGCGCCGCCGAAGAACTTCAATGCCGGCTCGATCTTTCAGCGCACGTCCTCGCTGCTGCGGCCGAGCATGGACAGCGGCCTGAAGCTCGCCTTCGCCAAGCCCGGCATCAAGGGCAAGGAAATCCAGATCGCCCAGGCCTTCCATACCAACCTGGACAAGAAGCCCGATCCCGGCGTGCCGGCCATGCTTGCCGCGTTGGTCAACAATGACAGACCGGACGTGCTGGCCACCGCCTATGCCCAGGCCGAACCCGATTACGCCAAGGCCTCACCCTTCGAGGCGCTGCTGCAGGACGAGGAGCCGAGCAGCGGGCGCTTCATTCCGCCGATGGCCAAGGGTGACCACTCGTGGATTCAGAACCCGCTGCCGGCCAGCGTCTTCTCCACGAAGGAGCAGGCCTGCCTCGCCAACGGCATCTATTTCGAGGCGCGCGGCGAATCCGTGCGCGGCCAGGCCGCCGTCGCGCAGGTCATTCTCAACCGAGTCCGCAATCCGGCCTATCCGAACTCGATTTGCGGCGTCGTCTACCAGAACGACAACTGGCTGAACCGCTGCCAGTTCTCCTTCGCCTGCGACGGCCGCAAGAAGCGCATCGAGAGCCCCGCCCATTACAAGACCGCGCAGGACGTCGCGATGGCGGTCACCGCCGGCAAGATATTCATTCCCGAAGTCGGCTCATCGACCCACTACTACGCCAACTACGTCCATCCGGGCTGGGCGCGCACGATGCAGAAGATGACCAAGATCGGCCTGCATATCTTCTACCGCACCTATGGCGGCGGCTGGAGCTGAGCCCTTCGGCTTGCCTGTCGCAAACGAACCGCAAAGGCCCTGGAAGCCGAAATCGGACAGCGGTCGCCGGACGGATTCGGGGCATGTGCCGACCCGATAGTGCCGGGCACGATGTCGCACCTCGCCAAGTAATTGATTCCAATAGAAAAAATACATGGCTTTGAAGTCCCGCCCGTGGCTTGACGGGCGCAAACCCTCTAACTATGTTGCCGGCGACTTTAGAAGCGGACGGACGGTGACGGTCTGACCGGGCAGGGGGGTTACGATGGCCGACAAGAACGGGCCAGACGGAACCGGAGAAACCGGCCGCGGCAGCAAGCACGAGGCCGACATCCGCGACGAAGATCTCGAACGCCGCCGGCGTGAGCTTGGAGCATCGCTTGCGACAAGACGGCCGGATCAGCTCGAGGGGAATGACGGCGCGAAAGCGACGGCCGGATATGGCCAGGCGCTCAAGCTGTCCAGCGAGTTCATCGCCGGGATAGTGGTGGGTGTGGGCCTTGGCTGGTTTCTGGATCGCGTGGCGGGAACCTCGCCATGGGGTCTGGTCGTCGGCTTGTTGCTGGGCTTTGGCGCCGGCGTGCTCAATGTCCTGCGTTCGTCAGGTGTTGTGGCGGAATTCGGAAAAAGCGAGAAGTCGCACGATCCGAAAGAATGAAATGGCGCGCCGCCAATGGCGCACAAGGACACTTAAGGCCGCTCGCGGTTTTGACGGGGATGTAAATGGCTGCTGACAAGGTCGATCCGATCCACCAGTTCCATATCGTCAAGCTGATTCCGATCAATATCGGAGGCTATGACCTGTCCTTCACCAATTCGTCCCTGTTCATGGTCGCGACCGTGCTCGTCGCATCGGCGTTTCTGTACCTCTCGACCTCCAGCCGCAGCCTTGTTCCCGGGCGCCTGCAGTCGGTTTCGGAAATGGGCTACGAGTTCGTCTCCAACATGCTGCGCGACGCCGCCGGAACGCAGGGCATGAAGTTCTTCCCCTTCGTGTTCTCGCTGTTCATGTTCGTGCTGGTCGCCAACCTGCTTGGCCTTTTCCCCTACTTCTTCACCGTCACCAGCCACATCATCGTCACCTTCGGCCTCGCAGCCCTCGTGATCGGAACCGTCGTTGTCTACGGCTTCACGAAGCACGGTCTGGGCTTCCTCAAGCTCTTCGTGCCGCACGGCGTTCCGGTGTTCCTGTTACCGCTGGTGGTGCTGATCGAGGTGATCTCCTTCGTGTCGCGCCCGGTCAGCCTCTCGGTTCGTCTGTTCGCCAACATGCTGGCCGGCCACATCACCCTGAAGGTGTTTTCGGGCTTCGTCGTCAGCCTGAGCGCGCTCGGCGCCGTCGGCGTTGCCGGTTCGGTGTTGCCGCTGGCCATGGCAGTCGCGCTGACCGCGCTGGAATTGCTGGTCGCTTTCCTGCAGGCCTACGTCTTTGCGGTGCTGACCTGCATGTATCTGAACGACGCCCTGCATCCCGGGCACTGACCTTAGAATTTCCGGCATCTTTCGCCGGATGGAATTGCAACGGAATTACAGATCCAAAGGAGTTTAAAATGGACGCAGAAGCAGCAAAGTACATCGGCGCCGGTATCGCTTGCCTGGGCATGGGCGGCGCGGGCATTGGCCTCGGCAACATCTTCGGCAGCTACCTGGCGGGCGCCCTGCGCAATCCGTCGGCCGCCGATGGCCAGTTCGGCCGCCTGATTTTCGGCTTCGCCGTGACCGAAGCTCTGGGCATTTTCTCGCTTCTCATCGCGCTTCTCGCCTTGTTCGGCTGAGCCCCTGTTCGGCCAATTATCGGTCGGACGAGCTTTGGGAAGAATTGGCTGGCCGCATTCCTGCGGCCATGCCTGATATCAGGGGATAGTCCATGTTCGTGACATCTGCGTTTGCGCAAGAGTCCGCACCCGCCGCTGAAGGCGCCCACACCGGTACGGAAGGCGACACGCATTCCGGCACCGGCGTGCCTGCCGAGGCGCACGGCACGTTCCCGCCATTCGATCCGGCGACGTTTCCGTCCCAGCTTCTGTGGCTGGCGATCACGTTCGGGCTGTTCTATTTGTTCCTGAAGAAGGTGGTGATGCCGCGCCTTGGCGGCATCATCGACGTCCGCAGCGATCGCATCACGCAGGACCTCGACCAGGCCGCCAAGCTGAAGGGCGAGGCCGACGCCGCCGTTGCCGCTTACGAGCAGGAACTGGCGGAAGCCAAGGCCAAGGCCAACGCGATCGGCCAGCAGGCCAACGACGCTGCCAAGGCTGAAGCCGAGGCTGCCCGCAAGAAGGTCGAGGCCGCCCTCGACAAGAAGCTCGGCGAGGCCGAGGCCAGCATTGCTTCCATCAAGGCCAACGCCATGAAGGAAGTCGGCACGATTGCCGAGGACACCGCTTCAGCCATCGTCGATGCGCTTGTCGGCGGCAAGACGAGCAAGGCCGAGATCTCGGCTGCGGTCAAATCCGTGGCCCGGTGAGGAGCACATTATGGACGCCACATCTCTCGCAACGCTCTGGGCAACGGTTGCCCTCGTCATTTTCCTCGGCGTTGCCGTTTACATCAAGGTGCCGGGCCTGATCGCCAAGTCGCTCGACGCCCGCGCGATCAAGATCAGCGACGAGCTTGCGGAAGCCCGCCGGTTGCGCGAAGAGGCCCAGCAATTGCTCGGACAGTACCAGAAGAAGCGCAAGGAAGCCGAGCAGGAGGCCGCAGCCATCGTCGCTGCCGCCAAGCGCGAGGCCGACATGCTTGCCGCCGAGGCGCACAAGAAGACCGAAGACTATGTCACCCGCCGCACTGCGCTTGCCGAGCAGAAGATCGGCCAGGCAGAACGCGAAGCCGTCGCCGAAGTGCGCGCCAGCGCCGTCGACATCGCCGTCGAGGCGGCCCGCACGCTGCTCGCCGGCAAGATCGACGCCAAGGCCGGCGCGGATCTTTTCAAGTCCGCGCTGCAGGACGTGAAGGCCAGGCTGAACTGAGCGGGGTTAACTCGCTGACATCAAGCCGCCCGGGCAACCTGGCGGCTTTTTTGTTGAGCGGCGACGGAGATTGGCGAAGGCGGTGGTGCGCCTGATCTCCCCCCTCGAGGGGGAGATGTCGCCAAAGGCGACAGAGGGGGTCCGTTCGACCAGGCGCGACGCTCTTTCTGCGACCAAGAAGGGCTAGCGCTTGACGCGCGGCGCCCCCCTCTGGCCTGCCGGCCATCTCCCCCTCAAGGGGGGAGATTAGCTGTCCAACCCGACAAACCCTTCTTCCTCAACCACCTCAACCCCACCCAGCCTGAACGGCGCGAATGATGCCCGGTGCAGCCTTGCCACCGGCCCATGCGCTTCGATCGCGGTGCGGTGCCGCACGGTGGCGTAGCCCATGTGGACCTCGAACCCGTAGCGCTCGTGATGGCTGCCGCAGCCGCACATCATGCGGTCGCGCATCACCTTGGCTACGATCGAGGCGGCGGCGATCGATTGCGAGCGCTGGTCGCCCTTGATCAGCGCGCGGCCTTCGCAGAGGAGACCCGGCGGCACATCGCGGCCATCGGCCAGCGCCAGCTTTGCCTGGATCGGCAGGCCGGCAAGGGCGCGGCGCATGGCTTCCAGGCTGGCCTTGAGGATATTGCTGCCGTCAATGCCTTCGGCGCTGACCGAGGCCATCGACACGCCGAGCGCTGACCCCAGGATTTTCAGGAACAGCGCCTCGCGCTGCAAATGGTTGAGCCGTTTGGAATCGTCTAGCCCGTCGGGAATGTTGGCGGGATCGAGGATCACCGCCGCCGCCACCACCGGCCCGGCCAGCGGACCGCGGCCGGCCTCGTCCATGCCTGCCACCGGCCAAAGGCCTTCAGCCATCGCCTTCGTCTCGAAGGAGAAGTCGGGCTTTTCGACGATTTCGAAAAGAAGCGGAGAATCGGAACGCGCGCGAGCCATGTTGCGGCGAGGTTCGCATCGGCTCCGATTCTCCGCAAGTCCCTCCAAGGTCGAGTGGGGCAAGACCGGGAGGGCACCGTCTGCAGGCCGGGGGACAGGCCGGACGGGATTCTTGGGTCGCCTGCCAACCACGAGGGCAGGGCAGGCGCTACTCTCAGAGCAGCATCAGCTGCTCGGTCGCCTTGGCGGCGGCGACAAACTGGTCGGTTCGGAGCGTGCGCCGCTCGGCGTTGAGGCCGAGCCGCTTGGCCGTGATCTCGAAGCGCCGGCCGATCTGCCAGGCATAGGGGCCGGCGCCTTTCATCCGCTTGCCCCATTCCGAATCATAGTCCTTGCCGTCGCGCATCGAACGGATCAGCGACATCACATGCCGGTAGCGGTCGGGATAATGGCGCAGCAGCCAGTCCTTGAAGATCGGCGCCACCTCGAGCGGCAGGCGCAGGATGACATAGCCGGCCTCGCGGGCGCCTGCGGCGCGTGCCGAATCGAGGATGCGCTCCATCTCCTGGTCGGTCAGGCCGGGAATGATCGGCGCCACCATGACAGAGGCCGGGATGCCGGCATCGGAAAGCTGCCGGATCGCCTCAAGCCGCTTGGTCGGCGTCGACGCGCGTGGCTCCATGGTGCGCGCCAGCATGCGGTCCATCGTTGTCACCGACAGCGCCACCTTGGCCAAGCCCCGTTCGGCCATGCGCGACAAGATGTCGATGTCGCGCGTCACCAGATGGGATTTGGTGACGATGCCGACCGGATGGCCGCGCGCCTCCAGCACTTCGAGGATCTCGCGCATGATCCGGTATTGTTTCTCGATCGGCTGGTAGGGATCAGTGTTGGTGCCGATGGCGATGGTGCGCGGCTGATAGCCATCCTTCGACAGTTCCTTGTCGAGCA
Organism: Mesorhizobium sp. M1078; assembly: GCF_040318615.1. Taxonomy (NCBI): domain Bacteria; kingdom Pseudomonadati; phylum Pseudomonadota; class Alphaproteobacteria; order Hyphomicrobiales; family Phyllobacteriaceae; genus Mesorhizobium; species Mesorhizobium sp. M1078. Next base: position 97,935 of record NZ_JAMYMP010000002.1, on the reverse strand, counting down.
GCCGCGCCGCATCCGGCTTGGCAAACAGCTTCGCTTCGAAATCCAGCCCCGGCGACAGGCCCATGAAGGAATGCGCCGGCCGGGCGAAACAATAGACACAGCCATGCTCGCAGCCGCGATAGGGGTTGATCGAGCGGTCGAAGGAAATGTCGGGCGATTCGTTGCGGGTGATGATGGTGCGCGGCTTCTCGACCTGCACTTCGGTCTTGAACGGCGGCAATTCCTCCAGCGAATTCCAGCCGTCGTCGAACACATGCCGGCTGACCGGCTCGAACCGGCCGGATGGGTTGATGCCCGCGGAACGGCCGCGGTTGCGATCCGGCCGGACGCGCATGCCGCTCTGATCGATCATCGCATTGGCCATCTCGGCTCGCCCTGCTCCGAAAGCAGCAATGTCCGCACGCACGATATGTTCCATTTTTGCCCTTTCCCAAGGACTGTCGGCTGGCTGTCGAATCGCTCTGTTCATGAAAATAATCCTATTTCCCGGATGAGAACAAAGCAAGAACTTTTTCGTTGGGCCATGCGAAACTGGCGCTGCGCCGGGCTTTCCGCTATTCGGCTAAAAATGCTCAGCGTTCTCATCGAAACCCGGGATGACGAAGAAGGCCTTGCCCGCACGCTCGCCTCGTTGATCGGCGGCGCGGTCGAGGGCGTGGTGCGCGATGTCATCGTCTGCGACACCGGCTCGACCGACCAGACGCATCGGGTTGCCGATCATGCCGGCTGCCACTTCGTGGCCGGCGGCATTGCCGCGGGAATCAGGCAGGCGAAGGGTGACTGGCTGCTGTTTCTGGAACCCGGCGCAAGGCTGGCCGACGGCTGGATCGACGACGTCGTCGCTCACACGGCGCGGCAAACCATGCCGGCGCGCTTTTCCCGTGCGCGCGGCAGCCGCACGCCGTTCCTGTCACGGGTGTTTTCGGGCAACCGGGCGCTGGCCGAAGGGCTGGTCATCAGCAAGCGCCAGGCCGCTGCCCTGTCGAAGAACGCGCACAGCGCCGAAGCCCTTGCGCGCGGTCTCGCCACCAGGCGGCTCGACGCCGAAATCTGGCTGGCGCCGAAGAAGTGATGTTTCTCCCTTCTCCCCGTTCCCAGGGAGAAGGGTGCCCGAAGGGCGGATGAGGGGCAGCGTCGGCGTCTCATCCGCATTGGCACGGTCGCAGCACCATCCCTCTTTTTCGCCGCAAAAAGCTATTGTGCATTGCACAAAAGCTGACGCGGGATTAGCATTCCGTTGATGCGGGATATCGGGGTTTGGGTAGTGCCGGAGCGGTAAGCAAGCGCCGCGTCGTCGTTGCTGCCGTTCATATCTGAGGACCCCGATGAACCTTTCGTCCCCTGACAAATCCGGCGCCCCCAGTCTGGAAGCCATTGCCCGCAACGGCAGCCTGCTCCGCCGCATTGCGGTGCGTATCCCGACCTATCTGTCCGACCTGCGCGAAAATCCCGCATGGCTGCCGATGTTCGTGCTTGCCCGCACCATGCCGGCGCGCAAGCTGCACTGGCTTGGCGCCAAAGCCGCGCGCCCCGCGCAGAGTGCCGGAGCGACGATGTTCAGGGGCGTCGACCTCAAGTCGATCGTCGCGGCGCTGCGCACCGATGGCCTGTTCTCCGGACTGGTCCTTCCGCAGGCAATCCACGAAGAGATCGCCAGCTTTGCTCAGAGCACGCCGTGCTTCGGCAATTTCGACCGCCGGCTCGAATTCATGCCCGGAGAACACGCAGAAGCCGAGAAGCGGTTCGGCCGCTCTTTGCTCAGCGGACACTATTTCGAGCGCATCCTCGGCTGCAAGGCGGCACTCGCCATCCAGAACGACCCGCTGCTGCTCGACATCGCCCAGCACTATCTGGGCGGGCAGGCAAAGCTGATCACCACGCGTGTCTGGTGGAGCTTTCCGACCGGCGAGGCTTCCGACGCCGACAAGAACCTTGCCTCGCTCGGCAAATATCATTTCGATCTCGACGACTGGCGGATGCTGAAATTCTTCTTCTATCTGAAACCCTGCGATGCCGGCACCGGTCCGCATGTCTATGTCAAAGGCAGCCACAACAGGCGCAGTCTCAAGCACCAGCTGACGCTGCTGGTCGGCCATCCGGCGCAAGACGTGCTCAAGGTCTATGGCGAGGACAGCCCGGTCACGCTGACCGGCGAGGCCGGGCTCGGCTTCGTCGAGGACCCGTTCGGCTTCCACATGGGCACCGTGCCGTCCACCACGCCACGGCTGATGATGGAGGTCGGCTTCGGCGTCTCGCCGCCCTCGCGCCGCCGCTTCCACGGCGAGCCGGTCATCCGCTGACGCCGGAGCGGATCTCGACCGGCATCCAGCGCGCTTGCCGCCGGGCAATGCGACCCTCTTTGTTCTCGGCATCATAGTCCATTGGGACCGGCTCGCGGTTGAACCGCGGCCGGTCATCCAGCGCATTGACGATGACGATCGCTCTCGGTTCGCCGTCGGTGGTCACAGCAGCGACATAGACGCCGCAGTCCCGGCAGATGAGATAATCGGCGGTGCGCAATCCGAACCGGTATCGGTGCAGCCGGGCCTCGTCCTCGACCGCGACGATCAATCGCCCCTGCGGATCGGCGGCGGCGCGTGAGCCATGCCGGACGCAGAAGGCGCATTGGCAGGCGCGGATCTCCATCTCGGACGGCTCAATTCCGGTTTCGAAGGTCAGGTGGATGTTGCCGCAATGGCAGCCGCCGCGGTGCGCGCTCATTGGATCTCTTCCGTCTTGACTTGGCGACAGACTATCCGCCCGACGACCCGGAGGAAATGACCTCTCGAAGGCGCAGCCGCCATTCTGCCTGACAAAGGCAGCACTTGGCCGGCTTTGCCTTGGTTTACGAGGCGGCATTGCCGCGCCGCAAATGCTCGTCCAGGCGCGGCATGATCTCGACGAAGTTGCAGGGCATGTGGCGGTAGTCGAGCTGCGGTTTCAGGATGCCGTCCCAGGCGTCCTTGCAGGCGCCGGGCGAGCCCGGCAGCACGAAGACGAAGGTGGCGTTGACGACGCCGCCCGTCGCCCGGCTCTGCACTGTCGAGGTGCCGATCTTGTCGTAGGAAATGCGGTGGAACACTTCGGAAAAGCCATCCATGCGCTTCTCGAAGATCGGCTCCAGCGCCTCCGGCGTCACGTCGCGGCCGGTAAAACCGGTGCCGCCGGTGGTGATGACGACATCGATGTCTTCGTCGCGCGACCAGCCCAGCACCTTGTCGCGGATTTTCTCCCGGTCGTCGGTGACGATGTCGCGCGCGGCCAGGACATGGCCGGCCTCGGCGATGCGATCAGCCAGCGTCTGGCCGGATTTGTCGTCGGCAAGGCTGCGCGTATCGGACACCGTCAGCACCGCGATGCGCACCGGGATGAACGGCCGGCTCTCGTCAATTTTGGCCATCGGCCCCCTCCGAAGCGATGCTTCGTGTCGCGGCGACAAACCACTCCGGTTCGCGACTGCGAATCTCGGCGGCGGCGCGCTTGGCGACATTGCCGGTCTCGAACAGCCCGAAGCATGTCGCGCCGGATCCCGACATGCGCGAGAATCCAGATCCGGCCCTGTTCAGCAGGGAAAGCGCTCTGCCGATGGGCGGCTGTATTGCTTGCGCCGGTTCCTCAAGATCGTTGCGGGTGATCTCCAGCCAATTGCGGACGCCGTGGAAATCGAAACCGCGCGGCAGCGGCGGCAGTCCTTCATTGTCGCGTTTTTCAAGTGCATTGAACACATCGGGCGTGGAGACGGCGACGCCGGGATTGACCAGCACCAAGGCCAGCGCAGGAAAATCCGCAATTGGCGACAGCTCATCGCCGACGCCACGCGCAACCAGCGGTTTTGCCGCAAGACACATCGGCACGTCGGCGCCGAGCGTGAGACCGATCCGGCTCAGTTCGGCCTCACCGATGTCGAGACCCCATGTCCTGATAAGACCGTGCAGAACGGCGGCCGCGTCGCTTGAGCCGCCGCCGACGCCGGATGCGACCGGCAGGTTCTTTTCCAGCCGGATGGCAACCGGCGGCGTGCGCTGCTGGCCGGCCTGCCTGCGCAGCGCCTCGCGCGCCTTCACCACCAGATTGCTGTCGTCGATCGGCACGGAAGTCGCGTAACGGCCCGATACGGAGAACCGGTCGGCGTCGGCAGGCTCGATCTCGACCCTGTCGCCGAAGCGGGTGAAAACGACCAGACTCTCGAGCAGATGGTAGCCGTCGGCGCGCCTGCCGGTGACGTGCAGCGCCAGATTTATCTTGGCGGGCGCAAGCCACGTCCGGGCTGCGGCATCCAAACTGTCGGCTGCTGACGGGATGATGCTCAGTCCTTGGCCAGGCGGTATTCGCCGGTCTTGGGATCCTGGACCAGCGTGCCGTTGGTGCCGTTGGCTGCCTGCTTTTCGGTACGCCGCACCTTGGCGGTCACACGTTCGGCCTCGCGGACGAAGGTGCGGTAGCCGAAATAAGCGGCTGCGCCGACAACTGCGAAGAAAATGATCTGTGGCATTTCAAAGCTCCTCCCTCGCAAGGCGGCAAGGCAGACTGTCAAGCGCTTATGCTAGACGCTTTCCCCGCTTTTTCAAAGCCCGAAGCGCGCCCACAATGCGCGCTCTTCCGCCGCATCGATCACGCCGCTGGCGGCGGCGGCGGCAATATCGGGCGCTGAAAAGTTCGAGCCGAACAGGCCGATGCGGCCGAACAGGCCACGCGGCGCGGTGACCAGCCTGAGCTGGGTTTTCACGCCGAAGCGGGTTTTCAGTACCGTGCGCATGTCGCTCAACGCATCGACGAGGCCAAGCTCCAGCCCTTTCTTGCCGGTCCAGAACAGGCCGGTGAACAGGTCCGGATCGTCCTTCAGCTTGGTGCCACGGCGTTCCCTGACCAGATCGATGAAGGTCTCGTGCACTTCCAGCTGCAGCGCCTTCAGGCGCTCGACGTCTTCCTTCTTTTCCGGCTTGAACGGGTCGAGCACCGCCTTGTTCTGGCCGGCGGTGTGGACGCGACGCTCGACACCGATCTTCTTCATCAACTCGGGAAAGCCGAACGAGGCCGAGACGACGCCGATCGAACCGACGATGGAGGACGGATCGGCAAAGATCTCGTCGCCGGCGACCGCGATCATGTAGCCGCCCGAGGCCGCCACATCCTCGACGAAGACCAGCACCTTCTTGTTCTTCTCGACCGCGAGGTCACGGATGCGCTTGAAGATCAGCCGCGACTGCACCGGCGAGCCGCCAGGCGAATTGATCGAAATGGCGACGGCGGGCGCATCGAACAGGAACGCCTTTTCGATGAGGGCGGCGGTGGACGCCAAGGACAGGCTCGGCCGGAACGGGCCGCCGCCGGCCATGATGGTGCCATGCAGCCTGATGACGGGAATGGTGACGACGCTGGATCGCCAGGATTTCGGCAGCAGGCGGTTGAAAAGGCGTTTCACGAGGTGGCTGTCTCCAAATGGCTTCAACGCATGTAGGGATTTGCCGGTCAACGGCAATGCTGCAATCCATGTCAGCCAACTGTGTGCCGGTTTTGCGGCAACGACACTGACGGGCCCAAAATCAATCGCCAAACAGCGACGCCAGTCCGTTGTTGATCATCTCGGTTCGTTCCGACGGGCCGTCGCCCGTTTGCCCATGCAGCATCAAAGGCTGGCGGATCGACAGCTTGCCGCGCGCGCCGAGCGCTGCCCTGACGACAATGCGGATTGCGGCCGCTTCCGGGCGCGGATGCACGGCCAGCATCTCGGCGTCGCCGAAGCGGCCCGACAGCGCATGGAGGAGGTCGCCAAGCTGTTCCGGCCGCGCAATGACGGCCAGGCCCCCGCGCGGCTTGGCGACGGCAGCCGCACTTCGGATCCAGCTCTCGAACAGCCCGTCGTCCATGACATGCGCTTGCCGCCGCAGCGGATCTGGCGTGGCGCGGTCCTGCGCCGCGTTGAAGGGCGGGTTCATGATGACGAAATCGAAGGAATTGTCGGCAAGGCCGGCTTGCGTCCGCGCCCGGCCCGACAGCGTGACGTCGGCGGTCAGCACCGAGGCGCGATTGCCGAGATGCGCATTGCCGGGATGGGCGAGCGTGGTTGTGGCGAAGCCTGCCATCTCGGTCGACCGTTCGACGAGCACGACCTGCGCCTCTGGGCAGCGCGACAGCACGGCAAGACCCGCCGCACCGGCGCCGGCGCCGAAATCGGCGAGGCGTCCAGCAAAGCCGGATGGAACTGCTGCCGCCAGCATCATGGCATCCATCCCGGCGCGATGCCCTGTCCTGGGCTGGACCAGCCAGAAGCGGCCGCGATGGAAGGCATCGACCGTATGGGCCGGCGTATCGCTGGTAAGCGCGCTCGCTTCAGCCATTATGTCTGGCGGATTTCGTTCTCGATGCCGGCGTCTTTCAAGATGCGCCGCGCCTGATCGGCCTGGTCGGCATCGACCATGACGCGCTTCTGCAAAAGACCGATCGACCCTTCGAGAATGCTCATGTTCTGGTCGGCGACGAAGCAGGCAATCCCGGCATCGCGCATCAGCGATTCGACGAAGGAGATGATCACGGCATCGTTGGTGCGCACGAGTTCTATCATCGGACGAAGTTCGCAGGTTGCAGCGTTGATGTAAACGCTGGAGCATGGCGCCGAAAAGTGTGGAGCGGTTTTCGGGCAACGGCATGCGGTCGCTAAGGTTGACACGCCGTCACCGCAGCCGCGCCAATTCGCCTCTTGCCGTGCCCGTATGTGCCGCCCTAGAGTCCCAGGCGGGACCAGGGTGCCGTCGCACGCGTGATCAAAGACGGGAGTGTTTGTTGGTGGGTGTCGTTCTCAACATCGAAAACGGGAAGCGGGAACCCGCCTCCATCAAGGATCTCATCGACCTGACAGCAGCCGATATGGGGCGCGTCAACAAACTGATCCTGTCCAAGGCCGGCTCCGACGTCGAGATGATCCCGGAGGTCGCCAATCATCTGATCTCGTCGGGCGGCAAAAGGCTGCGTCCCATGCTGACGCTCGCGGCGGCCCAGATGTTCGGCTATTCCGGCGAGGGCCACGTCAAGCTCGCCACCGCGGTCGAGTTCATGCACACCGCCACGCTGCTCCATGACGACGTCGTCGACGAGAGCGGCATGCGGCGCGGCAAAAAGACTGCCCGCATGATCTGGGGCAACCAGGCGAGCGTGCTGGTCGGCGATTTCCTGCTCGGCCAGGCTTTTCGCATGATGGTCGATGTCGGTTCGCTGGAAGCGCTCGACATCCTGTCCAGCGCCGCCTCGATCATCGCCGAGGGCGAGGTGATGCAGCTGGCCGCCGCCAAGAACCTGGATACCACCGAGGACGAGCATTTCGCGGTCATCAAGGCCAAGACCGCGGCGCTGTTCTCGGCTGCCGCCGAGGTCGGTCCGGTCATCGCATCGGCGACGCGCAACGATCGCGCCGCATTGCGCTCCTACGGCATGAATCTCGGCCTTGCCTTCCAGCTCATCGACGATGCGCTGGATTATGGCGGCTCCAGCCAGGAGCTGGGCAAGAATGTCGGTGACGATTTCCGCGAGGGCAAGGTGACGCTGCCGGTTATCCTCGCCTACCGGCGCGGCACCAAGGCCGAGCGCACCTTCTGGAAGCGCGCCATCGAGGACAATGTCACCGACGATGCCGGCCTGGAAAAGGCGATCGGCCTGATGACCCGCCATGGCGCCATTGCCGACACCATCGGCCGCGCCCGCCATTTCGGCGAGATCGCCCGCGACGCGCTGGCGCCGCTGGAAGCGACGCCGCAGAAATCGGCGCTGATCGACGTCATCGACTTCTGCATCAGCCGGGTGAACTGACCCGCGCCTGGCGCCAAAGCAAGATTGCACGCAAAATCGGGCAATCACCGCTCGACAATCGGCAGCAGTGCAAATTATCTATAAAACATGGCAAAGACCGCAGACGACACCATCGCCGTGCGCATCAGCAAGGTGCTGGCGGATCGCATCATATCGGGTGCGATCGAACCCGGCGCCCGGCTGCGGCAGGATCACATCGCCGAGGAATTCCAGACCAGCCATGTCCCGGTGCGCGAGGCCTTTCGGCGCCTGGAGGCGCAAGGGCTGGCGGTCAGTGAGCCCAGGCGGGGCGTGCGCGTCGCCGCTTTCGATCTCGGCGAGGTAAGGGAAGTCGCCGAAATGCGGGCAGCGCTCGAAGTGCTGGCGCTGCGCCATGCCGCGCCGCATCTGACGGCTTCCATTCTCAACCTTGCCGAAGAAGCCACAAAGGCCGGCGACAAATCCCGCGATGTCCGCTCTTGGGAGGAGGCCAACCGCACCTTCCACCGGCTGATCCTGGCGCCCTGCGGCATGCCGCGGCTCATCGCCACCATCGACGATTTGCACGCCGCAAGCGCCCGCTTCCTGTTCGCCGCATGGCGCTCGGAATGGGAAATCCGCACCGACCAGGATCATCGCGCGATCCTGAGCGCGCTGCGGCAGGGCAATACCGAATCGGCCGCCGCCACGCTTGGCCGGCACGTGCAGTGGATCGGCCAGAAACCAGTCAAGACCGCGTCGGGCAAGATGCGCGAAGCGTTTGCCATCGTCGGGTAGGGACGAAGGGACAAGTCGTCGGATTCTGCGCGTAGCGATCCTTCACACCCCCCTCTGTCCTGCCGGACATCTCCCCCGCAAGGGGGGAGATCAACAGCTTTGCCGTTGCGTTAGTCCTGCAACGTCGGCCATTGGCGAAAGCAGAGGCGACATCCGATCTCCCCACTTGCGGGGGAGATGGCCGGCAGGCCAGAGGGGGGTGCTGTCCCGCCAGCCTTTCCAAATGTCCTTTATTCGACACGCAAGCCCAAGCCTTGTTAGGGGTGAGGGTTGCCATTCCCGCGCAAATATGGATTCGATAGATCGAACAACAAAATTATCTATAATTTCAAACCAGCTAGGAAGCACCATGACCGACATCGCCTTTTCGCCGTCCAAGCCGTCCTTCAGCCCGTTGCGCCTGCAAACCCGCTCGCATAGCTGGCAGGCCGCGGCCGTCGTCCTCGGTACGCTGTTTCTGGCGCTGTTGTCCCAGATCGAGGTGCCGATGGTGCCGGTGCCGGTCACCATGCAGACCTTCGCCGTGACGCTGGTCGGCGCACTTTATGGCTGGCGGCTTGGCGCCATGACCATCATCGCCTGGCTCGCCGAGGGCGCCGTGGGCTTTCCTGTCCTGTCCGGAGGGGCAGCGGGCGCGTCGTATTTCGTCGGGGCAACGGGCGGTTATCTCTTCGCCTTCCCGCTCGTCGGCGCGCTTGTCGGCTGGCTGGCCGAACGCGGCTGGAACGGCAACCGCGTGCTGCTCGCCTTCGCCGGCATGGTCCTCGGCAACCTCGCCTGCCTGGTTCTCGGAACGGCCTGGCTCGCCGTCATGATCGGCCTCGAACAGGCCATCGCCTTCGGTTTCCTGCCGTTCCTCGTCGGCGGCCTGCTGAAATCGGCGCTCGGCGCCGCGACGCTCAAGCTGTTTTGGAGCAACAAGGCGGACCCGGCAGGAGCATGATCCCGAAAAGTGGAGTCCGGTTTCGGAAGAGATCATGCTCAAACAAAAAGATGGAGCCCCATCCCGATACCATCGGGATGGAACAGGCTCCGCTGGCGCGTCCTGACCGATGACCGTCCGGCTGCGCTCCCACCATCTGCTTTGCCTGCTGACCTATATCGGCGAAGGGTACAGCGCAGCCTTCGTCGCCAACTATGACGTGATCGCGAAACGTCTGGGCCGGGGCGAGGATATTCTGATCGTCTCCGGCCCCGACGACATCTGTCGGCCGCTGCTCGGCGAGGCCGAGCCCCACTGCTTGCGCGAAAGCGCCGCAGGCCGGGACGAACTGGCAGCACGCGATGTCGGCAAGCTGCTGGCCCGGCCCATCGAGGCGGGCGTCCGTTTCAGCCTCGACGCGGCAACGCTTGCCGCCTTGCGCGCGGCCTTTTCAGCCGGCGTGACGCGTGAGGCCTGCCAGGGTTGCGAGTGGGCCGGCCTGTGCAGCACGATAGCGGCACGCGGATATCGCGATGTCAGGCTGTAGCTCCCAACCCCGATCTGCTATTATCTCGAACCGACAGTGTGTGTGTCGCCATGGTTTGTTAATCGGGTGACCCGATTGTGAATTCGGCCCGGATTGAAGCCTGACCCCAAAAAGGCCATGCTTGGTCAGGAAACATCGAGTCTATGGCTTCTCCGCGCCGACGCGGGATGGCGCTTGGCTGAAAGGGATACGATGCGGCAAGGACGTGCGCGCTGGCTCGCGGGGCTGGCAATTATGGCAGGGATGGCGATTTCTCCATTGCCTGCCTACGCCAAGGAATCGACCGACCCGGTCAAGATCACCTCCTTCTCGGGCGCCTATCTCGCCGCCCGCATCGCCGAAGGCGACAACGACCTCGACAATGCCATCGCTTATTACAAGCAGGCGCTCGCCTTCAATCCCGGCGACACCTCGCTGCAGCAAAGCCTGATGCTGTCGCTGATCGCGCAAGGCCGCTTCGAGGAATCGCTGGTCTATGCCGACAAGCTCAAGGCAGTTCCCGACGTCGAGCGCTTCTCGCGTCTGGCTCTGGCGGTCGATTCCTTCCACAAGAAGGATTTCACCAAGGCGCAGTACTGGCTCAAGCTGTCGCTCGAATCCGATCTCGACCGGCTGATTTCCGGCGTCATGTCCGGCTGGGCACAAGAGGGCGCCGGCGACCCCACCGGGGCGATGGCCTCGATCGACAAACTGCAGGGGCCTGACTGGTTCGGCCTGTTCAAGTCCTTCCACCGCGCGCTGATCGCCGATGCCGCAGGCCTATCGGACAAGGCCGACGCGCTTTATGACGCGACCCTGACCGACGTCACGGCCGGCGGTGCCGCGCCCGAGACATGGATGCGCAACGCCCAGGCCTACGCGTCTTTCCTGGCGCGCAAGGGAAACAAGAACAAGGCGCTCTACGTGCTCGACAAGGCCGAGGCGTTCGCGCCCGGCAAGCTCGACATCCAGGCGCTTCGCGACAGGATCAGCAAGGGCGACAAGATCGAGCCCTTCGTCGCCAGTCCCTCCGAAGGCGCCGCTGAAATCCTGCTCGACCTCGCCATCGCGCTCAATCGCGGCGGCGGCGAGCCGTTCGTGCGCCTCTATCTGCAATATGCGCTCGCGCTCAAGCCCGACAGCGACGCCGCTTTGGTGCAGCTTGCCGCCGTTGCGGAGCAGCTGAAGGACGGCGAAGGCGCCATTGCGCTCTATAGCCGCATTCCAGCCTCCTCGCCGCTGAAGGAGCTTTCCGACCTGCAGCTCGGCCTCAACCTTGCCGATCTCAACCGTCACGACGAGGCTATCGCCCATCTCAAAGCATTCGTCGAAGCTCACCCCGATGACATGCGCGCCTATCTGGCGCTGGGCGGGGTCTATGCCTCGAAGGAGGATTTCCGCTCCGCCGCCACTCTCTACGACAAGGCGGTCGCGGTGCTGAAGACGCCGACCAATGCCAACTGGAACATCTACTATCAGCGCGGCATCGCCTATGAGCGGCTGAAGGAATGGCCGAAGGCCGAACCGAACTTCCTCAAGGCGCTTGAGCTGTTCCCCGACCAACCGCAGGTGCTGAACTATCTCGGCTATTCCTGGGTCGACATGAACATGAACCTCAAGGAAGGCCTGGCGATGATCCAGAAGGCCGTCGACCTCAGGCCGAGCGACGGCTACATCGTCGATTCGCTGGGCTGGGCCTATTTCCGCATGGGCCGGTTCGACGACGCCGTGCGCGAAATGGAGCGCGCCGTGTCGCTCAAGCCGGAAGATCCGGTGCTCAACGACCATCTCGGCGATGCCTATTGGCGCGTCGGCCGCAAGCTCGAAGCCACTTTCCAGTGGAATCAGGCGCGCGACCTGAAGCCGGATCCCGATGTGCTTGCCATTTTGCAGCAGAAGCTGATGAAGGGCCTGCCGCCGATCGAATCCAACACGGCGCAGGAAACCCCGAAGGTCAAGCCGGCCACCCCGCCAGCGCCGAAGGGGTGATCGGGCCATACTTCTGATGAAACGGGGCTCGCTGAGCCCCGTTTTTCGGCTTGGCGTCTTAGAGCAATTCCAGGAAAGTGTGCGCGGTTTTCCGTTCGGAATTGCGACAGAAACAAAGAGATAGAGACGCCCTATCGCGATCGTCATTCTATGGCGGAGCAAGGAGCGAAGCGACGCGGCGCAGACCCAGCGTTGGCGCTCATTCTAGAACAGCTTTCGGTAGACGACGAACCCCGAGAGATCGCCGATCTTGTCGTAGAGCTTCATCGCCGTGTGGTTGGTTTCGTGTGTCAGCCAGTAGACGCGGCTGGAGCCTGCGGTTTGCGCCCTGGTATAGACGTCTTCGATCAGTGCCCGGCCGACGCCCTTGCCGCGCGACGCCTCATTGGTGAAGAGATCCTGCAGATAGCAGTTCGGCGAAATCGCCGTCGTGGTGCGGTGGTAGAGATAGTGGACAAGGCCGAGAAGCTTGCCTTCGCTCTCGGCGACCAGCGCATGCATCGGCTCATAGGCATCGAAGAAGCGCGACCATGTCATTGCAGTGATGTCACCGGGCAGGGCGGTCTCGCCCGAGCGGCCGTAAAACGCATTGTAGCCGTCCCACAGCGGCAGCCATTGCTCGTAATCCTCTCGGGTGACGGGGCGTACGGTGAACTGGCCTTGCATGGCTGAACCTTTGTCGTTGAAGCTGGGCGAGCAAACGGCCACCGGCACCGTCCGGCAATGGGCCAGTCCGAAGCAAAGCGTTCAACCTCTCATCAAGGCGGCGATAGGCGCTGCCTTGACGCCTACCGGCCCGGCAACTAGGGAATGGCATCATTTCAGCGCTTTCCGAGGCCGCCGTGACGTCAGACAGTCCAGCCCATATGCATCCCAGCCGCTCGTTCCAGGGGCTGATCCTGACCCTGCACAATTACTGGGCCGCCTATGGCTGCGTCATCCTGCAGCCTTACGACATGGAAGTCGGCGCCGGCACCTTCCATCCGGCCACCACGCTGCGCGCGCTCGGGCCCAAGGGCTGGAACGCCGCCTACGTCCAGCCCTCGCGCCGGCCCAAGGACGGCCGCTACGGCGAAAACCCCAACCGGCTGCAGCATTATTACCAGTACCAGGTGATCCTGAAGCCCAACCCGCCGAACCTGCAGGAACTCTATCTCGGCTCGCTCAAGGCGATCGGCGTCGATCCGTTGCTGCACGACATTCGCTTCGTCGAGGACGACTGGGCAAGCCCGACGCTTGGCGCCTGGGGGCTCGGCTGGGAGTGCTGGTGCGACGGGATGGAAGTGTCGCAGTTCACCTATTTCCAGCAGGTCTGCGGCATCGAATGCGCGCCGGTGGCGGGAGAACTGACCTACGGCCTGGAGCGGCTGGCCATGTATGTGCAGGGCGTCGACAATGTCTACGACCTCAACTTCAATGGCCGAGAAGGCGCCGAAAAAGTCACCTATGGCAATGTCTTCCTGCAGGCCGAGCAGGAATATTCCAGGCACAATTTCGAATATGCCAACACCGCCATGCTGCTCAGGCATTTCGAGGACGCCGAAGCCGAATGCAAGGCGCTGCTCGCGGCCGGCGCCCCGGCTTCGAACGACAATCTGCCGATGCACCGCATGGTCTTCCCGGCCTATGACCAGTGCATCAAGGCCAGCCACGTCTTCAACCTGCTCGACGCGCGCGGCGTGATTTCGGTGACCGAGCGGCAGAGCTACATCCTGCGGGTGCGCAATCTGGCGAAGGCCTGCGGCGAGGCGTTCCTCCAAACCCAGGCCGGCGGCCTCGCCGCCTGAGGCTCACTTCATCATTTCGAGGGAAATGTTGATTGGGGCCAACATCGGGCCAGTCGACCCCGCCATGGTCCGCATAGCCTGCCGTACGCCCGGCATCGAGAAGGCGCCATGCACCTGCGCGGCGAAACAGGCGCTAAGCGCGATGATCTGGAGAAGTCTCGATGCCGTTTTCATGGTCGTTCAGCCAATAGGTCCCTGCCTGAGCGTTGGTCGCTTCAGCGCTGCGTTTGGTTCATGGAAATCTTTGATCCAAGGACGGGCGGGCTGGTTGCGGCCCGACAGGGGCGGTCAAAATTTCTGGAAACAGCGGTCAGCCGAGTTGCTATGCCCTCTTACCTCCCCCTAGATGGGGGAGGTCGCCGCGAAGCGGCGGGTGGGGGTGACAGCGCGACGTTCCATGCCAAAACTCGATCGATTCAAGCTGCAGTCTGCGCAAAGGCTTCGCGCGGCGATGACCGACGAGGAACGCATCCTGTGGCGGCATCTGTGGCGCATTCCAGTAGAAGGCACTCATTTTCGCAGGCAGGCGTCGGTAGGCGTTTACTTCCCTGATTTCATCTCCCACCGGCTGAAGCTGATCATTGAGGTGGACGGTGCCCATCACAGCTTCGATGACCAGCAGCACCATGACGAGCGTCGAACGAAATGGTTCGAGAGCCAAGGCTACCGCGTCATCCGCTTCTGGAACCATGAAATCAAAAACGAACTGGATTCCGTGCTCGATACGATCTATGCGGCGGTGGAAGAACGAAAATCACACCTGCGTTTGCGCGATGGTGCCGAAGGTATCGGCGGCTGAGAGGTCGCCACCCCACCCCGGCGCTGCGCGCCGACCCTCCCCATCGAGGGGAGGGTGGGAGCCTGACCATGCCTGATCTGCTTCTAGAACTCCGCTCGGAAGAGATCCCCGCCCAGCCGCGCGTCCGCAGCGCCGGAGGCGCGAGGACGCGCAATCAGGAAGAAGGCATGCGGGTGGAGAAACTCTGATGCCTGATCTTTTGCTAGAACTTCGCTCCGAGGAAATCCCCGCCCGGCCGCGCAACCGCAGCGCCGGAGGCGCGAGGACGCGCAATCAGGGAGAAGGCATGCGGGTGGAGAAACTCTGATGCCGGATTTGTTGCTGGAACTCCGCTCCGAGGAAATTCCCGCCCGCATGCAGCGCAAGGCGGCGGGCGATCTCAGGAAGATGCTGACCGACGGTCTGGTCGAGGCGGGTCTGACCTATGACGCCGCGCGCGAATACTGGACGCCGCGGCGCCTGGCGCTCGATGTCAGGGGCCTGACCGCACGCTCGAAGGATATCCACGAGGAGATCAAGGGGCCGTCGACGACGGCGCCGGAACAGGCGGTGCAGGGTTTTCTGCGCAAGGCAGGCCTTGCCTCGGTTGCCGAGGCGCATGTCCATTCCGATCCGAAGAAGGGAGATTTCTACGTCGCCCATATTTCGAAGCCGGGCAGGGCGGCGGAAGAAATCGTCGCCGAACTGGTGCCGGCCATCATCCGCAGCTTCCCGTGGCCGACATCGATGCGCTGGGGGCCGGCTTCAGCCAAGCCCGGTTCGCTGCGCTGGGTGCGGCCGCTGCAGACGATCCTGTGCACCTTCGGCCCGGAGACCGAGGAGCCGGTGGTGGTCGATTTCGAGATCGATGGCATCCGCTCGGGCAATATCACCTACGGCCATCGTTTCATGGCGCCGGGTGAAATCACCGTGCGCCGCTTCGACGATTACGTGACCAAGCTCGAAGCAGCCAAGGTCGTGCTCGATGGCGACCGCCGCAAGGAGATCATCCTTGCCGACGCCCGCAACCTCGCCTTCGCCAACGGGCTCGACCTGGTCGAGGACGAAGGGTTGTTGGAAGAAGTGTCGGGCCTGGTCGAATGGCCGGTGGTGCTGATGGGCGAATTCGAGCAGGCCTTTCTTGCCATTCCGCCCGAGGTGGTGCGGCTGACCATTCGCGCCAATCAGAAATGCTTTGTCACCCGTCCGCAAGGCGACGGCGAAAACCTTTCCAACCGCTTCATCCTCACCGCCAACATCGAGGCGAAGGATGGCGGCAAGGAGATCGCGCACGGCAACGGCAAGGTGGTGCGCGCGCGCCTGTCGGATGCGCTGTATTTCTGGCGGACCGACCAGGGCGATCTGCCCGATCTCGAGCAGCTTGAAGCATCGGCGGAAAAGTTCGGGCTCGATCTGAAAAAGCCGCTCGACCAACGCATGGCCCGCCTCGACCATCTCGGGGTGACTTTCCACGCCAAGCTCGGCACGCAAGGCGAGCGGGTAGAGCGCATCAAGCGGCTGGCGGAGGAACTGGCGCCAACAGTGGCGCAGTCGATCTCCCCCCTTGAGGGGGAGATGGCCGGCAGGCCAGAGGGGGTCGCTTCGGCTGCCGCGACGCCGTCCGGTCTCTCGAAGAAAGAGGGAGTTGGCGCTCCACGCGAGACGACCCCCTCTGTCGCCTTCGGCGACATCTCCCCCTCAAGGGGGGAGATTACCGCGCTCGCCGCTCGCGCCGCTGTGCTGGCCAAAGCCGACCTCACGACCGAAGCAGTGGGCGAGTTTCCGGAACTGCAAGGCGCCATGGGGCGCAAGTATGCGCTGCTGCAGGGTGAGCATCCGTCCGTGGCCGCGGCGATCGAGGAACACTACAAGCCGCAAGGTCCGTCCGACCGCGTGCCGACCGATCCGGTGTCGATTGCCGTCGCACTCGCCGACAAAATCGATACGCTGGTCGGGTTCTGGGCGATCGATGAAAAGCCCACGGGCTCGAAGGATCCTTACGCGCTGAGAAGGGCCGCACTGGGCGTGGTGAGAATCCTGATCGAGAATGGGATCTCACTGCCGCTGACATCGCTCTTCGACAGTGCCTATCAAACGGCGAGTTATCTCGCGTCCAAGGCTGGACGGGCCTTTGGCCCCGACCTCCTCGCCTTCTTCCACGACCGCCTGAAAGTCTATCTCCGCGACCAGGGCGCTCGGCATGATCTCATTGACGCCGTGCTGGCAGGTGGTGGAAGCGCGCCAATCTCCCCCCTTGTGGAGGCGGCGAAGCCGACAGAGGGGGGCGCTGTCCCGCCGACCTCTCATTCTGGCGCGCCCCCCTCTGCCCTGCCGGGCATCTCCCCCACAAGGGGGGAGATCGGCCAATCGCAGTCGGACGACCTCCTGCAGATCGTGCGTCGCGTCGAAGCTCTAGGGTCCTTCCTCGACACCGAGGACGGCAAGAACCTGCTCGCCGGCGCCAAGCGGGCGGCCAACATTCTGGCTGCCGAGGAGAAGAAGAAAACGCGCGTCGCCGCGACTGTTGAGCCGGCGCTGTTTCGCGAGGAGGCCGAGAAATCGCTGTTTGCGGCGGTGAATCAGGCGGAGAGAGAAGCCGGCGAAGCGATTCAAAACGAAGACTTTTCCGCCGCCATGCTGGCGCTTAGCGTGTTGCGTGAAGCGGTTGATTCATTCTTTGAACGCGTTCTCGTGAATGATGAGGACCAGGCCGTGCGCGCCAACCGCCTGGCGCTGCTGGCTCGCATCCGCACGGCCACCGATCAGGTCGCGGATTTTTCCAGGATAGCTGGCTAAAGGGCAGATAAGCCCGAAGACAGCGACGACAAGGGCGGTGCTCACACGCCGCCCTTCTTGTCCGGAACCAACGTGTCAGTCTCGAGGCTGACTCCGTCAGTCCTCCCGAGGTTGACGAAATCAATCCTCCAGAATGCTGACATGCACGCTGTCTGAATAGACGTCGACCTGGATCAGCGGCTCGCCATTGACGATGGCGTTCCGTGTCGAGGAGCTCATCGCGCCACCGCGCTTCAGCATGCGTTCCAGATACGCGCGATCATCATTGCTGCGGAACCAGTCATCGCCCTGGTCGCCGGCATCGCGCCGGTGGAACTTGTGCCAGTTGGCACGGTCCTGCCGCACCATCTGTGCTGCGCTGCTCAGCTCATAGCCGTCGCTGGCATGGTGGTCGCGATCGGAAATGCGCGCGACGTAGGACCCTAGCTCGTCACCGGCCTGCGCGCCGCCGACACCTATAGGTGACGCCAGCAACAGGCCGGCAATAGTCAAAGATTTCGTCATGTTCATGATAACCCCTCGCTCTCCTAGAACCCGGCGCGCTCATGCC
The DNA here is from genome assembly GCF_040318615.1 of Mesorhizobium sp. M1078. NCBI lineage: Bacteria > Pseudomonadati > Pseudomonadota > Alphaproteobacteria > Hyphomicrobiales > Phyllobacteriaceae > Mesorhizobium > Mesorhizobium sp. M1078. Next base: position 80,031 of record NZ_JAMYMP010000002.1, on the reverse strand, counting down.
AAACCCGATTGGCGAAATTGGGGCCGCCGCCGCCAAGCCGATCGTGCGCCGGGGCGTCGATCGGCGTCAAGCGGAATGGATCGGCCGACTGTCTTGGCCGACCGTCTTGGCTGAATGGCCTACTCGGCTTTGCCGACGCCCTCGATCGGCTGCTGCGGTGTTGCTGCCGGCTGCGGCGCTGCCGGTTGCGACTCGGGCTTGCCGTTCGATGCCGTTGCAGTTCCTGCTGGTGCGGTCTCTGCCGTCGTCTCCGCTGCCGGCGCTGAAGTGCTCGCACTGGCCGGAGCCGGCGCGGCGAAGGCACCGCCGACGACGCCGCCGCGAATGATCATCGGGTCCTGCCTAGGCTTTTCGGGGATCGCCGCGACCTTTTCATAAGTCACATCGGGCTGGGCATCGCCGAGCGCGACGATCGATGGCGACGAGGCGGTCCTGACCGGTTCGGATCCGCCAACCTTGATGACTGATGGCGTCGAGGTCGAGACGCCGAGAAAGACGATCGACGAGGCGTGCGCCCCACCGGTCATCGCCGCCAGGGTGAAACCAAGCGCTCCAAGCACACGCATCGACATCGAAACCGTCCCCTTGCCCGACAAGCCGCCAGCCCTAACCGCAAATAGCCTTAACCCCAGTGGATTGATGCCGGCTTGCAGGGAAACATAGCATTTTAGGCATTGATAATTCGCCAAAGCCGGCTTGCCCGAAAACCACTGCCGTATTAGAGCAATTCCAGGAAAAGTGAGTAGCGGTTTTCCGTCCGGAATTCCGCAAAAACAAATACTTAGAGCGTTTCAGCGAACCGCTGAACCGCTCTAATGCATGTCGCTCAAAAGTGGCCCCGGTTTTGAGAGAACGACATGCATCAAACAAAGACCTAAAGCGCGTCGCATGAATCCGGTTCAGCGCGACGCGCTTTAGGTCCGGTGCCTGTGAGGTGAAGCGAGTGGCTGAGATACTATCCGTCGGCGAAGCGATGGAGCAGGCGTTGGCGCTGCTTGAGGGCGGCGACGTCGTCGCCATCCCGACGGAGACCGTCTATGGACTGGCCAGCGACGCGACCAATGGCGTCGGCGTCGCCCGCATTTTCGAAGCCAAGGGCCGGCCGCGCTTCAACCCGCTGATCGCCCATGTCGCCGATCTCGCGATGGCCGAGCGCATTGCGATCTTCGACCCGCTTTCGAAGCGGCTGGCCGAGGCGTTCTGGCCGGGGCCGCTGACGCTGGTGCTGCCGCTCCGACCCGGCAACGGCATCCATCCGCTGGTCACCGCCGGGCTCGATACGATCGCGCTGCGCATGCCGAGGGGCTTCGGCGGCGAGCTGATCGCCAGGCTCGGCCGGCCGCTGGCCGCGCCCAGCGCGAACTCTTCGGGCAAGATAAGCGCGACGACAGCGCAAGCCGTGGCGGCCGATCTCGGCGCCAAAATCCGGCTGGTGGTCGATGGCGGCGCCACCCCGGTCGGGCTGGAATCGACCATCGTCAAGGTCGAAGGCAACAGCGTGCGGCTGCTGAGGCCAGGCGGCATCGCTGCCGCCGATATCGAGGCCGTCACCGGCATCAAGCTGCAGCGCGGCGCGACAGCCGGCATCGAGGCACCCGGCATGCTGGCGTCGCATTATGCGCCGGGCGCCGCGGTGCGGCTCGACGCGCAAAACGTGGTTGAAGGCGAGGCCTTGCTGGCCTTTGGCGTCCGCCGCGCCGAAGGCTGGCAAGCGGCGGCCGCCTTGCGCAACCTGTCGGCATCAGGCGATTTGCGCGAAGCCGCAAGCAATCTGTTCGCGTATTTGCAGGAACTCGACCGCAGCGGTGCGGCGACGATCGCCGTCGAGCCGATCCCGTTCGATGGGCTCGGCGAGGCGATCAACGATCGGCTGTTTCGTGCCGCTGCCCCCCGTGACAAGCTCGGCTGAGCGCCATAGTTTGCGCCCATGAACGACTCCCCCTTCGATCTCGATCCCGCCCTCATCGACCGCTTCACTGCCATTGTCGGCGAAAAATATGCACTGAGCGACCAAGCCGATATTGCACCGTATCTTACCGAGCGGCGCGGTCTGTGGCATGGCAGGACCGCCTTGGTGCTGCGTCCCGGCAGCGTCGACGAGGTGAGCCGTATCATGCGGCTGGCGAGCGAGACGGGAACGCCGGTCGTGCCGCAAAGCGGCAACACCGGGCTGGTCGGCGCCCAGGTGCCTGACGCATCCGGCCGCGAGATCGTGCTTTCTTTGTCGCGGCTGAACCGCATTCGCGAGATCGACGTCTTCTCCAACACGGTAACCGTCGAGGCCGGCGTTATCCTGCAGACGCTGCAGGAAGCGGCCGATGCCGCCGACCGGCTGTTTCCGCTGTCGCTCGCCGCGCAAGGGTCCTGCCAGATCGGCGGCAATCTCTCGTCCAATGCCGGCGGCACCGGCGTGCTTGCCTATGGCAATGCGCGCGAACTCTGCCTCGGCGTCGAAGTGGTGCTGCCGACCGGCGAGGTCTTCGACGATCTGCGCAAATTGAAGAAGGACAACACCGGCTACGATCTGAAGAACCTGTTCGTCGGCGCCGAAGGCACGCTCGGCATCATCACCGCAGCGGTGCTGAAACTGTTTCCCAAGCCCAAGGGGCGCGAAGTGGCCTTTGCCGGCCTGTCGTCGCCGGAAGCAGCGCTTTCGCTGTTCAGCCTGGCGATGGACCGGGCAGGGGCGGCACTCACCGCCTTCGAGCTGATCGGCCAGCGTCCGTATGATTTCACGCTGCGCCATGCGCAGGGCGTCACGCGGCCGCTGGCGCAGGATTGGCCATGGTATGTGTTGATGCAGGTGTCGTCGGGCCGTTCGGCCGAGGACGCCAGGGGGCTGATCGAAGAAGTGCTGTCGGCAGGCCTCGAACAAGGCATCGTCGGCGACGCGGTGATCGCGGCCAGCCTGGCGCAGGGCGACGCGTTCTGGAACTTCCGCGAGGTGCTGCCGGATTCGCAAAAGCCCGAAGGTGCTTCGATCAAGCATGATATTTCGGTGCCGGTGGCATCCATCCCGGCGTTTATCGAAAAGGCGGCCGGTGCAGTGGCTTCGGTCAGTCCGCAGGCGCGCGTGGTCTGCTTCGGTCATATGGGCGACGGCAATCTGCACTACAACATCTCCCGGCCGGAGGGCGGTGACGACGAAGCGTTTCTCGGCCTCTACCACGCCATGAACCATGCCGTGCACGATGTCGTGCGCTCCTTCCACGGTTCGATCTCGGCCGAGCATGGCATCGGCCAGTTGAAGCGCGACGAGCTGATCGCCACCGCGCCGCCCATGGCGATCGAGCTGATGCGCCGGGTGAAGGCCGTCTTCGATCCGGCCGGCATCATGAATCCCGGTAAGGTTATCTGATCCTTTCAACATTTTGTGGCTGGTCTCATTCCGATAACCATCGCCTGAGATCAGCAAAATTTAACTGACTTTCTTAAGCCGGGCGGCAGAAGCTCGCGCTAATGTTTCACACAACGAGGCCGGGAAAACTGGCCCGGTGGGATCCGTGAAAGCGGCTCTCAGGAGAAACACAGGAAGGCAGCAGATGAACAGTGTATTGAAGCCCGTCTGGGCCGGGCGCAACATGCGCCTCGACCCATTCCGCCTGCCGCAAGTGGTGAGCTATGCCACGCGCGACGACTATGGCGACGTTACCTTCACCATCGACCAGCGCGGCGCCGTCATCCGCCGCACGCTCGAGATGAGCGGCGTGCCGGCGATCATCGCGCTGCCCGCCAACGCGTTTCGCGGCGTCGCCGCCCGCGCGATGGAGGATCCGGAAGGCAATGTCACGGTAACCCTGGAACTCCTACACAACGACCCGATGCTGTCGGTGCCGCTGCTGGTGGCCGACGATCTCGAAGACGTCGCCGCCGACTGGCGCGCCTGGGCCGATGCCTATCGGCTGCAGATGCTTTTGATCGAATCCGACGGAATTGCCCGCACGCTTGAGGAATCGCTGGGCGCCGCCATCAAGGCGCTGCCGGCCAAGGATCGCCGCAAAGGCCGGGTCTCGACCACGCGCCGCCCGCGCTTCCTCGCCCGCCGCAGGGCCGGCAATCTCGGGCTGAGGCTGGTGATCGACGGCCAGGAGATTATTTCGAGAGAATAGAGCGCTCTTCTCCTTCCCCCCTTGTGGGGGAAGGTGGATTGCCGCGAAGCGGCAAGACGGATGAGGGGTGTTCCAGGGAACGCCAACGCCTCACTCCGCTGGAGCACCCCTCATCCGTCTCGGCGCTGCGCGTCGATCCACCTTCTCCCACAAGGAGAGAAGGAAGAGGGAGCCTACACCAGCGGCTTTAGCGCCACCCACAGCGCACCGCCGATCAGGCCGATGAAGATCAACCAGCCGACCTGGTTGTTGGATTTGAACAGCCGCAGGCATTGATCGGGATCGTCGATATCCAGAACCGCTATCTGCCGCGCCATATGGGCGCCGGCGGCGATCAGCCCGGCCAGCGCCACCACCGGCACCTGCGCCGAGGCGAAGGCGATGGCGAAGCAGACCAGCGTGCCGCCATAAAGCCCGACCAGCCAGGTCTTGGTGTTGTCGCCGAACAGCCGCGCCGTCGAGCGCACGCCGACGATGGCGTCGTCTTCCTTGTCCTGATGTGCATAGATGGTGTCGTAGCCGATCACCCACAGGATCGAGCCGATATAGAGCATGATGGCCGGGCCATCGAGATCGCCGAACTCGACCGCCCAGCCCATCAGCGCACCCCAGGAGAAGGCGAGCCCGAGCACCAATTGCGGCCAGTTGGTGAAGCGCTTCATGAAGGGATAGACGGCAACGATGACCAGCGAGACGATGCCGAGCGGAATGGCGAAGTCGTTGAACTGCAGCAGCACGACCAGGCCCAGCAAGGCCTGGATGACCAGGAACGCCCAGGCTTGGCGGCGCGTCACCTTGCCGGCCGGCAATGGCCGCGAGCGCGTGCGCTCGACCTTGTTGTCGATGTCCTGGTCGACAATGTCGTTATAGGTGCAGCCGGCGCCACGCATGGCGACGGCGCCGACAAAGAACAGGAACAGGAACCACGGCGACGGCAGCAATGTGAGCAACGGGTCTGCCGGGCGGGGATAGGCGCTGGCCGCAAGCGCTGCCGACCACCAGCAGGGCCACAGCAGCAATTGCCAGCCGATCGGCCGGTCCCAGCGCGCAAGCTGCGCGTAAGGCCACAGCCAGCGCGGCAATATCTTGTAGACCCAATGGCCGCTCGGCGCGTCGGCGACGCGGCCCTGTGCGGCTTTCGACTGGATGGTTTCCATCGTGCTGGAGTGGCAGCAGCGGCGTGCGCCGTCAAGCGGCCGCATTGTCGCTCAGGCGGTGAAAATATCGTGGCTGGCAAACCATGCCTTCGCCACCTCCGTGAAGGCCAGCGCCGCCTTCGACAGCCTTTGCCTTGTGTCATGGGTGAGGATGATGCGCTGCATCGGCAGCGGATCGGACAGCGGCTTGCAGACCAGCGGCAGCCCGTCATAACTCCTGTCGCCATAGGGCCTGGTGTAGCTCACCGCGACGCCGAAGCCGTTGGCGACCATGCTGCGCTGCAGTTCGAACGAACTCGCCGTCGATTGCGAGACCGGCGACAGGCCGCGGCTGAGGAACAGGTCCAGCATATGCTGCCAGCTGTGCGGCTGGTCGGTGGTGATCAAGGGATGGGTCGCCAGCTCCGCCAGGCTGACGCTCGCCTGGCTGGCCAGTGCGTGGCCTTGCGGCAGAAGCGCGTGTGGCCGCAGCTCATGCAGCAGGATGCGGGCGAAGTGCGAGGGCAGGCCGAGATCGTAGGTCAGGCCGAGATCGATTGCCGCATCGCCGAGCCGCCGGCCCAGCGTCTCGAAGGTCTCGTCGCGGACCACCACGGTGACCGCCGGGCAGCGTTGCGAAAAAGCGCGGATCAGCGCCGGCGCGAAATAGGGCGCCAGATCCTCGAAACAGCCGAGCACAAGTTCGCCCCCGACATCGGCGTCGCGCGTCCCGAGCCCAACCAGTTCGTCCGCTTCGGCCAGCACCTGCTTTGCCTTCGCCACCGCGCTGCGGCCGAACGAGGTCAGCGCAATGCCGCTGCCGCGCTGGCGCACGAACAGTTTCTGGCCGAGCGTCGCTTCGACATTGTCGATCGCCACCGAGATCGACGGCTGTGAGACGTTCAGCATCCGCGCGGCCGCGGTGACGCTGCCATGCCGTGCGACGGCGACGAGGTAACGCAGCTGGGTGAGGGTCAGATTCATAGTCTAAAACTATAAGAGAGATGAGAAGTTATTATTTTACGCGATGTGCGGCGACTGCGATAGTCGGTCATCGAAACAGGGAAGACATGAGATGGCCGCCAGACATATTGATGCCGCAGCGATTGCCGACTACCAGCGCGACGGCGCGGTCTGCATACGCGGCGCCTTCAAGGACTGGGTCGGCACCATCGCCGCCGGCATCGAGCGCAACATGCAAAACCGCAGCGCCACGGCTTCGGACATCGCCAACGGCAAGGGCAGCTTCTTCGACGATTACTGCAATTGGGAGCGCATTCCCGAATTCGTCGACGTGGTGCGCAATTCCCCGGCCGCGGAACTCGCGGCAGCGGCGATGCAGTCGCGCAGCGCCCAGTTCTTCCACGACCATGTGCTGGTCAAGGAACCGGGCACGCAAAAGCCGACGCCTTGGCACCAGGACATCCCGTATTACTTCGTCGATGGCACCCAGACCGTCAGCTTCTGGATTCCGATCGATCCGGTCAAGGAAGCGACGCTGCGGCTGATCGCCGGCTCGCACAAATGGGACAAGATGATCCTGCCGGTGCGCTGGCTAGATGACAGCAATTTCTATGCCGGCGAGGGCGACTACCTCCCCGTGCCGGATCCAGACAAGGACCCGTCGCTGAAGGTGCTCGAATGGGAGATGGAACCGGGGGACGCCATCCTGTTCGACTTCCGCACCGCGCATGGTGCGCGCGGCAATCCGACCGCGGCGCGGCGCCGGGCGCTGTCGCTGCGCTGGGTCGGCGACGATGCGCGCTATGTCGAGCGCCCCGGCCGTACCTCGCCGCCCTATGCCGGCCATGACATGAAGCCCGGCCAGAAACTGCGCGAGGACTGGTTTCCAGTGGTCTTCCAGAGCTGATACCGGCCGGGGACGCCGTGCTCTCGGCGCGACGTTCCCGTGCGCAACCGGTATGGCGCAAGGTAAAACTCTTGACCCGCGCCGCCCGGGGCAATAGCGCAGTCCCTGTCGTGAAATGACAAGGGACATCGGCATGCGCGTTTTGTTAATCGGCTCCGGCGGCCGCGAACATGCCCTGGCCTGGAAGATCGCGGCCTCGCCGCTTTTGACCAGGCTCTATGCCGCGCCCGGCAATCCGGGCATCGCCCACGAGGCCGAACTGGTCAAGCTCGACATCGCCGACCATGCCGCTGTTGCCAGCTTCTGCCAGGACAACGCGATCGATCTCGTCGTCGTCGGGCCGGAAGGGCCGCTGGTCGCCGGCATTGCCGACGATCTGCGTGAGCAGGGCATCCGCGTCTTCGGCCCGTCGAAGCGGGCAGCGCGGCTCGAAGGCTCGAAAGGTTTTACCAAGGACCTTTGCGCCAAATACGGCATCCCGACCGCCGCCTATGGCCGCTTCACCGATCTTGCCTCGGCGAAAGCCTATGTCGAAAAGGTCGGCGCGCCGATCGTCATCAAGGCCGACGGGCTTGCCGCCGGCAAGGGCGTCACCATCGCCATGACGCTGGATGAGGCGCAAGCCGCGCTCGATGCCTGTTTCGACGGCGCCTTTGGCGACGCCGGCGCTGAGGTCGTGGTCGAGGAATTCATGACCGGCGAGGAGGCGAGTTTCTTCTGCTTGTGCGACGGCACCACGGCACTGCCCTTCGGCACCGCGCAGGACCACAAGCGCGTCGGCGACGGCGACACCGGCCCCAACACCGGCGGCATGGGCGCCTATTCGCCGGCGCCGGTGATGAGCCCTGACATGGTCGAGCGCACCATGCGCGAGATCGTCGAGCCGACCATCCGCGGCATGGCCGAGCTTGGCGCGCCGTTCGCCGGCATTCTCTTCGCCGGGCTGATGATCACCGACAAAGGGCCGAAGCTGATCGAATACAACACCCGCTTCGGCGATCCCGAATGCCAGGTGCTGATGATGCGGCTGAAGGACGATCTGCTGGTGCTGCTCAACGCCGCCGCCGATGGCCAGTTGGCGCACAGTTCGATCCGCTGGCGCGACGATGCCGCGCTGACCGTGGTGATGGCGGCACAGGGCTATCCCGGGACGCCGGAAAAAGGCTCGGTCATTCGGGGTCTCGACGAAGCCGCTGGCGAAGGCGTTGAGATTTTCCATGCCGGCACTGCCATCAATGGCGGCGCGCTGGTCGCCAATGGCGGCCGCGTGCTCAACGTCACGGCATCAGGCAAGACGGTGGGTGAAGCGCAATGCCGCGCTTACGCCGCGCTCGACCGTATCGACTGGCCGCAAGGCTTCTGCCGCCGCGACATAGGCTGGCAGGCGGTGGCGCGGGAAAAGGCCAGCGCCGCCACATAAGCCTCAGCGCTCGCGAACCAGTTCCGTCGAAGCGGTGCTGACCGGGTCGGCGGCCTGCGAGAAGGCGGCCTCGAGCAGAGCCTCCGAACGATACGTGGTCCGCTTCCAGGCGACATACTCGGCAATGCCGAAGCGCGCGCGGCGCGGCACCGTCTTGACCACCGGCATGCGGAAGGCGGCGCGGAATGTCTGCCAGCGCGCGCCGAGCACCGCCACCATTTCCTCGACCGTCGGTGGCGTCGCCACATCGGCGTATGTGATGGTGACTTTGCCGGCGAGCCCGGCCGCGCGCGACACCGGCACCGGTATCGAGGCGAGGTAGTCGGGCGGCACGTCGATCAGGCCGCCGAAGGGCCATTGCTGGCGCAGTGCCGCCGCGTCCATCGGCGCGACGTTGACGTCGATGTCGTAGGGCGTGCCGGCGACGCGGTAGGGGCAGCGCAGGCGCCCGCAATTGGCCTGCGCCGAGAACTGCCACAGCGCATAGCCCTGCCAGTTGCCCATCGGAAAATGCACGTCGATGTCGGGCTTGTAGCGCGCATACCAGAGCGGCAGCCGCGACAGCAGACGGTATTGGTAGCGGTTGTCGGCGATGTACTGGGCGGTCTTGCCGTTGGTGTAGAGGATCGGGAAACGGCCGAGGCGCCGGTGCACCTGGCGCACGAATTCCTCGGCATCCTCGAGCGACATCCATTGCGAGGGGTCGTTGCCTTCGAGATCGAGGGCGAGCAGATCGTCAGGGGCTGGCTCGGCGAAATCGATGAAACTGTTGGCCTGCTCGAGCGGATTGCCGGGGCGGGCAAGATGATACGCGCCCCATTTCAGGCCGAGCGCCTTGGCCACCACCTTGCGCGTCTGAAACAGCTCGCGCGTCACCGCAAAGCGTTTCCACAATGTCTTGCAGAGTTTGACCGTAGGCTCGTCGCCGTAGCAGAAATAGGGCGGCGGCAGCCCGTCGGAGGCCTTGTTGATGAAGCCGACAATGCGCTTGTCGGTGGCAAGCTGCGCCCAGTCGATGGAATTGTATTCATAGGCGTCGACCACCAGCGCGCGGTCGCCATCCCGCCAAGGCTCGGAAAAGTCCGAGGCTGTAGCCGCTGACGTCAGCGCCATCATCGCCGCGAGAGCGATCGCTGAGCGGCGAAGAAGATGCGCCGGCGTTTTCAAACAGGGGATCCCCGCTGACCAAACACCGATGGTGGACCGGTATGGTTAAGGAAGTGCTTTCGGGCAGGAGTCCTGTCGCTCTCGCGATTTCTTCATTCTATGGCGAAGCAAGGAGCGAAGCGACGCGGCGCGGACCATAGTATGCATTCCGCGACTTCGAAGCGTTGCCACGGCGCGGAATTCTGCACCGTTGCGCCCCTAGCGCGAGGTCGCGACATGGTACTCGGCGTCCGCTACGGTCCCGCTCCACCTGTGGACGACGAAGTTCGATGAAAATCCGCGTGACAAAGTTTGACGTTTACGTAAAAAGAACGCCGGAGGCCGCCCAGAGGCGGATGGTTTTGCATCGGCCCGGGTCCTAGGATCGAGCGGTCGGAGCAGCGGAGGAGAAAGCGGCATGTACAAGGCCCCGGTCGACGACATTTCGTTCACGCTCAAGCATGTCGCCGGACTCAAGCCGGCGCTCGACCGCGGCGCGTTCGGCGACCTCGGCGAAGACCTTGTCGACGCCATCCTGTCCGAGGCCGGCCGCTTCGCCAGCGAGGAAGTGGCGCCGCTCTACAAGATCGGCGACGAGCACGGCGCGGTGCTGAAGGATGCAGCCGTGACCACGCCGCCCGGCTGGAGGGCGCTTTACCGCAGCTGGATCGGCGGTGGCTGGAACGCGCTGTCCGGACCGGAAGAATTCGGTGGCCAGGGCCTGCCGACCATGCTCGGCGTTGCCGCGCTCGAAATGTGGAACTCCGCCGCCATGGCCTTCGGCATCGGCCCGACGCTGACCATGGGCGCCGTCGAGGCGCTGGACAAGCATGCCTCCGAAGCGCTGAAGGCAAAGTATCTGGCAAAGCTCGTCTCCGGCGAGTGGATGGGGACGATGAACCTGACCGAGCCGCAGGCCGGTTCCGATCTCGCCGCTCTGCGCACCCGCGCCGAGCCTGCCGGCGACGGCACCTACCGCATCTTCGGCCAGAAGATCTTCATCACCTATGGCGAGCATGATTTCACCGACAACATCATCCATCTGGTGCTGGCGCGGCTGCCGGATGCGCCGGCCGGCACGCGCGGCATTTCGTTGTTTTTGGTGCCGAAATTCCTGGTCAATGATGACGGCTCGCTCGGCGCCCGCAACGACGTCTTCTGTTCGGGCCTCGAGCACAAGCTCGGCATCCATGCCTCGCCGACCTGCACCATGATCTATGGCGACGGGTTCCAGGGTGCTGCGCCCGGCGCCATCGGTTGGCTGATCGGCGAGGAGAACAAGGGGCTCGCCTGCATGTTCACCATGATGAACAACGCGAGGCTTTGCGTCGGCATGCAGGGCGTGGCAGTGGCCGAAGCCGCGACGCAGAAGGCGATCGCCTATGCCAATGAGCGCCGCCAGGGCAAGGCATCGGACTTTTCAGGCGCCGGGATGGCGCCGATCGTCCATCACCCCGACGTGCAGCGCAATCTCTTGACCATGAAGGCTTTGACCCAGATCGCCCGCGCCATCTCGTATTCCTGCGCCTATGCCATCGACTTCGCGCGTGTGTCGACAGGCGAGGAGGCCGCGCATTGGCGCGATCGCGCCAATCTGCTGACGCCGCTGGCCAAGGCCTTTTCCACCGATATAGGCGTCGATGTCGCATCGCTCGGCGTCCAGGTCCACGGCGGCATGGGCTTCATCGAGGAGACGGGCGCGGCCGCGCTCTATCGCGACGCCCGCATTGCGCCGATCTATGAAGGCACCAACGGCATCCAGGCGATCGACCTTGTAGCCCGCAAATTGCCGCTTGGCGGCGGCGAGCATGTGCATGGCTATATCGCCGAACTGAAGGCCATCGCCGACGAGGTGCGGACCTCGAACCTGCAGGGCTTCGGCCGCACCGCCGAAGCGCTTGACCAGGCGTTCGACGATCTCACCGAGGCGACGCGCTTCCTGCAGAAGCTGCTGGCCGACGGCCGTCTGGACGAAGCGCAAGCCGGTGCGACCCCCTATCTCAGGCTGATCTCGCTTGCTGCCGGCGGCGCTTATCTGGCGCGTGGCGGACTTGCCCAGCAGAGCCGCATCGCCCTTTGCCGCTTTTTCGCCGAAAACCTGCTCGGCGAAGTCAGCGCCTTGAAGGAACGCGTCATCGATGGCGCCGAGAGCCTCGCTACCGCCGGCAAGGCGCTGATAACGGCCTGAATACCAGAGCGCTCACCAGGGAAGAATGACCGTGACAGACCATATCCTCGTCGAGCGCCAGGGCGCCATCCAGATCATCCGCATGAACCGTCCCGACAAGAAGAACGCACTGACGCGCGCCATGTACGCGACAATGTCCAAGGCGCTGGCCGATGGCGATGCCCACCCGGCGGTTCGCGTCCATGTCTTCCTCGGTGTGCCTGGCGCCTTCTCTTCCGGCAACGATCTCGCCGATTTCCTGGTCATCGCCACCGGCGGTGAGGGCGGCAACGAGGTCTGGGACTTCCTGATGGCGCTGGCCAAAACGGAGAAGCCGATGGTCTCCGGCGTCGACGGCATTGCGGTCGGCATCGGCACCACGCTCAATTTGCATTGCGACCTGACTTTCGCCACGCCGCGCACTGTGTTCCGCACACCCTTCGTCGACCTCGGCCTGGTGCCGGAGGCGGGCTCCAGCCTGCTGGCGCCGCTCATCCTCGGCAGGCAGGGCGGCTTCGCGCTGCTTGGGCTCGGCGAAGGTTTTTCCGCCGAACGCGCCAAGGCCGCCGGCCTGATCTATGAGGTGGTCGAGGAGGACGGGCTAGAAGCCGCGGTACTCGCAGCGGCCGGCGCGATCGCCGCCAAGCCGCCGCAGGCGCTGAAGATCGCTCGTGACCTGATGCGCGCCCCGCGCGACGAGCTTGTCGCCCGCATCAAGGTGGAGAGCGAGCATTTCTCCGAGCGGCTGAAGTCCGACGAAGCGCGCGCCGCGTTGACGGCCTTCATGACACGCAAGAAGGCCTGAACCTCTCCTCAGGGATAAAGCCGTGTCTTGTCCCAGCCGCCTTCGGCGTTGCGCGAAAAGACCAGCCGATCGTGCAGCCGGAACGGCCGGTCGTGCCAGAACTCGATCGCCTGCGGCACGATGCGGAAGCCCGACCAGTGCTTTGGCCGCGGGATTTCGCCGATAGGGTAGCGCGCCGTGTATTCGGCCACCGCCTTCTCCAGGGCAAAGCGGCTTTCCAGCGGCCGCGACTGTTTCGAAGCCCATGCGCCGATCCGGCTGCCGCGCGGCCGCGTCGCGTAATAGGCGTCGGCTTCAGCGTCGCTGACGATCTCCACCGGACCGCGTATGCGCACCTGGCGGCGCAGCGATTTCCAGTGGAAGCACATCGCCGCCTTCATGCTGCCAAGAATCTCGCGGCCCTTGGCGCTCTCGAAATTCGTGTAGAAGACAAAGCCGCTTTCATCGAAGCCCTTGAGCAGCACCATCCGCACATCCGGCATGCCGTCGGCATCGACGGTTGCAAGTGCTACGCCGTTGGCGTCGTTGATTTCGCTTTTCTTGGCGTCCTCCAGCCACTCAGCAAAGAGCCGGAACGGCTCGGCGGCTTCGGTAAAGTCACTACTTGTTAACTCAGTGTCACTCATAGTTTTTCTCAAATTGTCTCGAGCTTCAGGAGGTTGCCGATTGTCGCGTATCGCGCAAGCTTTTGACAGCGGGCAATGGAGCGTTATCGCTTCGGCCAGTTCGAAAGCCGTGATCGTGATTATCGCACTGCCGCTTGCCGCCTGCGGCGCCGGCGGCTTCAGCCTGGAAAAGGCCGAGGTCGATCGTTCCATCGTCACCTCAAGCGCGCCGGCCAGGGTGACATCGACGGACGCCGACAGCGCTTCCGACCAGACCACGATCGGCAATGCGGTGTCTTCGGCCGACATCGAGGAGCTTCGCGGCCAGGCCGTGCCGTGGGCGAATGCCGACACCGGCTCGCGGGGCTCCATCACCGAACTCGCCGAAGTGCAGGACAACGGCCAGGCCTGCCGCAGCTTTACCGCCTCGCGCGAAAGCTTCGACGGCGTCGCTTTGTTCAAGGGGCAATTGTGCATCGCCGCGGCCGGCGGCTGGCACATGCAGGACTTCAAACCGCTCTGATTTTCGAGGTTTGCGGGCATCGCAATTTCAACCCTCGATAAGCCTGCGCGCCACTGGAATTTCTTCCTATGGGAGCGCATATAAGGGCCAACGTGGATTTAACTCATTTCCAGGGCAGGACGCATGCGCGACCCCTATGAGGTGCTGGGCGTTGCCAAGAACGCATCGGCCAAGGACATAAAATCGGCTTACCGCAAGCTCGCCAAGAAGTATCATCCGGACCAGAATCCGAATGATCCCAAGGCCAAGGACCGTTTTGCCGCCGCCAATCAGGCCTATGAGGTCGTCGGCGACGAGAAGAACCGTGCGGCCTTCGACCGCGGCGAGATCGACGCCGACGGCAAGCCGAAATTCCAGGGCTTCGAGGGCGCAGCCGGCGGCGGCGATCCGTTCGGTGGCTTCCGCCGCCAGCAGGGCGCCGGCGGCTCGCGCTTCGAATTCCGATCGGGGCGTCCGGGCGGCGATCCGTTCGACGGCAACAGCGATATCTTCAGCCAGATCTTCGGCGACGCCTTTTCCGGCGCGCGCGGCGCCGGAACAGGCGACCGCCGCCAGCAGGCGACCGCCGCCGATCTGAACGTCACGCTCGACGTCACCATCGAGGAGATAGCGACCGCCGAAAAGGTGACGGCGATGTTCCCCGACGGCCGCAAGATCGCGGTCAAGCTGCCGGTCTATGTCGAGGATGGCCAGACCATCCGGCTGAAGGGCCAGGGCGAGCAGGGGCCGGGACAGCCGGGCGATGCGCTGGTCAAGATCCGTATCCGCAGGCACCCGCGCTACCGCATCGAGGGCCGTGACTTGCATGCCGATCTGGAGGTAGCGTTGGCCGACGCGGTGCTGGGCGCCAAGGTGCCGGTCGACACGCCGACCGGCAAGCTGGCGGTCAACATTCCGGCCTGGTCGAGTTCCGATAAGGTGCTGCGCCTGAAGGGCAGGGGCTTGCCGGAAAAGGCCGGCGGCCATGGCGATCTCTACGCCCATGTTCGCATCATGCTGCCGGAAGGCGGCGACAGCGAACTCGAAGCGCTGATGCGCAGCCGCAAAGGCTGACGCGGCTCGACTTCGCTGGCTAACTGCCGGGCGCCACTTCCTCCATCCGCCGGATGGTTTCGCCGAAGCGGCGCAACGCCTGCCGCACCGGGACATGCGGGCTCTCGATCTCAAGCAGGATCATCGTCTCGCTGCCGAGGAAGGCGGCGCTGACCAGGCTGGTTACTTCGGCGGCGGAGAATGGCCCGAGGCCGCCGAACCGCCGCTCCGCCTCTTGCGCCAGTCCGTCCAGCAGTTCGAACCAGCCGCGCAGGTCGCGGCGCACCGCCTTGGCGATCTCGGGGCTCGACAGGCTTGCCGCGATCATCTCGTGCAGGATCCGGACATAGCCGGACGCCAGATCATCGTCGAGGAAATCGCAAGCGCGCTCCCAGCGTTGCCACAGCGGCATCGGTGCCGCAAAAGTCTCCGCCTGGCGCTTCAGCAGGCCCTCGTTCAGATGGTCGAGCAGGGCCAGGAACAGCCGTTCCTTGGAGCCGAAATGGTAATGGATCTGGCTGAGCGGAACGCCGGCGATCTCGGCAACGCGGCGCGTCGACAGATCGGCATAACCGCCTCGATGGAGGCATAACTCGGCAGCCGAAATCAGTTCGGCGCGCGTGTCGCGCTTTTGCTTGTTCTGCGGCGGGGTAACGGCTTCGGCAGCGTCCGTCATGCGGCGTGGCTGCCGCTGGTAGCGGTGCAATCTGGGCGGATCATAGCTTCTCCTGTCGGGGGCTGGACGTCCCTCCACTCTATCTCGGTCGAGCGACCGATCAAGTTGACTCGTCAGAGAATTTATGGTTTTTGACACTGAATTCGGTCGACCGACCGAATCCTGATGCTTGCATGGAGGGGCAGTCATGGCGGGCGTAATCACCCTTATCTACGGCGTTGCCGCATACCTGATTTTTCTCGGTTCGTTTCTCTATGCGGTCGGTTTCGTCGGCAACATGGTCGTGCCGAAATCGATCGATTCCGGAGTCGCTGGAAGTCCGGTCGAAGCCGTCATCGGCAATGCACTGCTGCTCGGCCTTTTCGCCGCCCAGCACAGCATCATGGCGCGGCCGGTTTTCAAGCGCTGGTGGACACGGATTGTCCCGCACGCGGCCGAACGCAGCACCTATGTGCTTTTGGCCAGCCTCATCCTGCTGCTGCTCTACTGGCAATGGCGGCGGATTCCCGGTCTCGTCTGGACGGTCGAGAACCCGGTCTGGGTCGCCGTCATCCATGGCGTGTTCTGGCTCGGCTGGGCGGTATTGTTGACCAGCACCTTTCTGATCAACCATTTCGAACTGTTCGGCCTGCGCCAGGTTCTCGCCGCTTTGCGCAAGAGCGAACCGGCGCCGCCCGTGTTCAGGACGCCGCTGTTCTACAAATGGGTCCGGCACCCGCTCTATGTCGGCTTCCTCCTGGCCTTCTGGGCGACGCCGTCCATGACATGGGGCCATCTCCTGTTCGCGGTGGGCAGCACCGGCTACATCTTGCTCGGCATCTTCCTCGAGGAACGCGATCTCGTCGCGATGTTCGGCGATCAGTACCGAAGCTACCGCAAGCAGGTGGGAATGCTCATTCCCTGGCGCAAAATGGCTGGATAGGGCCGATGCGTTGCCGGCCAGCCGATTCGGCTGGTCGGCCGGGCCTGGGCCATCAAGGCGCGCTGGCCGCAGTGAGGCGTTCAAATCTCACAACAACCTTATTATCCCCCATTCGTTGTCACGCCGAGTGTCTGAATTGAACGCGCGCCCCGTCTGTGCTTGATGCGCCTTTCTGCCTGTGCGATAGGCACTCCAAAGCAGAAAACCTTTCGGAGAGCGCTGACATGGCGGGTGGACAGGGCCTAATGGCCGGCAAGCGCGGGCTTATACTGGGCGTCGCCAACAACAGATCGATTGCCTACGGCATCGCCAAGGCCTGCGTCGACCATGGCGCCGAGATCGCGCTGACCTATCAGGGCGAGGCGTTCAAGAAGCGCGTCGAGCCGCTGGCTGCGGAATTGGGCGCCTTTGTCGCCGGTCATTGCGATGTCACTGATCCGGCGAGCCTCGACGAGGTGTTTGCCAATGTCGCTAGGCATTGGGGCGGCAAGCTCGACTTCCTCGTCCATGCCATCGCCTTTTCCGACAAGGACGAGTTGACCGGACGCTATGTCGAGACGACGCGCGACAATTTCCTGCGCACCATGGACATTTCGGTCTATTCCTTCACCACCATCGCCAAGCGCGCCGAAGCGCTGATGACCGATGGCGGCTCGCTGCTGACGCTGACCTATTATGGCGCCGAAAAGGTTATGCCGCATTACAACGTCATGGGTGTCGCCAAGGCAGCGCTCGAAGCCAGCGTGCGCTATCTCGCCGTCGACCTCGGCGGCAAGAAGATCCGCGTCAACGCTATCTCGGCCGGGCCGATCAAGACCTTGGCTGCTTCGGGCATCGGCGACTTCCGCTACATTTTGAAGTGGAACGAATACAATTCGCCGCTCAAGCAGACCGTCACCCAGGAAGAAGTCGGCGATTCCGCCGTCTATTTCCTGTCGGACCTGTCGCGTGGCGTCACCGGCGAGGTGCACCATGTCGATTCCGGCTATCACGTCGTCGGCATGAAGTCGGTCGACGCGCCGGATATTTCGACCGTCAAGGAATAGTTCTGCCGCGGTTTCCGCCTGCCTGTCCTGATTTCCGGAAGACCTGATGGTTCCGCTCGTCTACATCGTGCGCCATGGCCAGACGCAGTGGAATGCCGAGTCGCGGCTGCAGGGCCAGGCCGACACCGATCTCAACGCACTCGGCCGCGAGCAGACGACCCGCAATGGGCGGCGGCTGGCCGAGCTGATCCAGAACCCTGAGGATTTCGACTTTGTCGCCAGTCCGATGAAGCGGACGCGCGAGACGATGCAGCGGCTACGCTTGGCGATGCAACTCGATCCCGATGCCTACCGCACCGACCCGCGTCTGGTCGAGGTGCACTTTGGCGACTGGCAGGGCTTTACCTATGCCGAACTCGATACGCGAATGCCGGGCTCGGCGAAGGCGCGACGGCGCAACAAATGGAATTTCCAGCCGCCGGGGGAGGGCGCCGAAAGCTACCAGATGCTGCTCGAACGGGTGAAGCCGTGGTTCGACGCGCTCGACCGCCAGACGGTCTGCGTCACGCATGGTGGCGTCGTGCGGACCCTGTTCAGGATGGTCGAAGGTGTTTCCGAACACGAAGCGGCAAACCTGGAAGTGCGGCAGGACCGGGTGCTCAGGCTGCAGGACGGGCGTCTGGATTGGCTCTAGGTTGGAGCAGATAAACAGGACGACTGTCCTGTTTATCCGGGCAGGGCTCCGCCGAGCGGCAAGACCCTGTTCGGCGTCGGTCTTATTCGGTGTCGGGCAGTTCCATATCGGTGACGACGTTCTCGCCATTCGTCACGTCATAGGCAATGACGATATCCATGCCCGGCTTCAGCGAATCGAGATCGGTCTCGGCGTTGAGCTTGAAGGACTTGCCGTCCTCCAGCGTCAGCGTCAGCGCGTCCTTGTCGACCTTCTTGATCAGGCCTTCGATCTGGCCGGCATAGGCGGCGGTGGAAATCAGCAACATGGCGGCAGCAGCGCCAATCAGGGTACGCATCGTCGTCCTCTTTGTCATTGCGCCTGCACAGATGGCGGCGAGCTTTCAACGGGCGGATGGAAGAGAGCAGAAACCAACCGAATGTGTCAAAACTAAAACCGCCGGATCACAGTTTGACCGCTGTGGAAAACGCCAATAGAACGCACCCTTGATCCGGTTCCGCTGCCGGGCAGGGCTAAAATTCATGTCTCACAACACGTTCGGCCATCTCTTCCGCGTCACCACCTGGGGCGAAAGCCATGGCCCGTCGCTCGGCTGTGTCGTCGACGGCTGCCCGCCCGGGATCCGCTTCACACGGCAAGAGATACAGGCCGAACTCGACAAGCGCCGTCCCGGCCAGTCGCGTTTTGTGACCCAGCGCCGCGAACCGGACGAGGTGAACGTGCTATCCGGCTTCATCCTCGACGAGGACGGCGAGACGATGATCACCACCGGCACGCCCGTCTCGATGCTGATCGAGAATGTTGACCAGCGCTCCAAGGACTATGGCGAGATTGCCCGCCAGTACCGTCCCGGCCACGCCGACTACACCTATGAAGTCAAATACGGCGTGCGCGACCATCGCGGCGGCGGTCGTTCCTCGGCGCGCGAGACGGCCGCGCGCGTGGCCGCCGGCGCGCTCGCCCGTAAGGTGGTGCCCGGAATGGTGGTGCGCGGCGCGCTGGTCTCGATGGGCGAAAAATCGATCGACCGCGCCAACTGGAACTGGAATTTCATCGGTGACGCCGAAAACCCGTTCTTCACCCCCGATCCGGCCTCGGTTCCGGTCTTCACCAGCTATCTCGACGGCATCCGCAAATCCGGCTCCTCGGTGGGCGCGGTTATTGAAATCATCGCCGACGGCGTGCCAGCCGGCCTTGGCGCGCCGATCTATGCCAAGCTCGACCAGGACATCGCGTCCGGCCTGATGTCGATCAACGCCGTCAAGGGCGTCGAGATCGGCAACGGCTTCGAGGCCGCGCGCATCACCGGCGAACAGAATGCCGACGAGATGCGCATCGGCAATGACGGCAAGCCGGTCTTCCTGTCCAACAATGCCGGCGGCATTCTGGGCGGCATCTCGACCGGCCAGGCGATCGTCGCCCGCTTCGCCGTCAAGCCGACCTCGTCGATCCTGACGCCGCGAAAATCCATCGACAAGGACGGCAACGACGTCGACGTCATGACCAAGGGCCGCCACGACCCCTGCGTCGGCATCCGCGCCGTGCCGATCGGCGAAGCCATGGTTGCCTGCGCCATCGCCGACCATTATCTGCGGCACCGGGGACAGACAGGCGGGGATTAGGCAGTAGGGATTAGGTAATAGGCCAGCCCATCCTTCCTTCCCTAACTCCTACTGCCCAACCCCTATTCCCTGCGAGCGAAGCGAGCCAATGCCATACGATCAGAAGAAAATCGTCGAAGCCATCCGCGCCTTCGAGCGCGGCGAGATCGTCGTCGTCATGGACGATGACGGGCGTGAGAACGAGGGCGACCTGATCGTTGCCGCCGTGCATTGCAGCCCGGAGAAAATGGCCTTCATCATCCGTCACACCTCCGGCATCGTCTGCACGCCGATGCCGCGCGAGGAGGCCAAGCGGCTCAATCTGCAGCCGATGGTCGCCGACAATGATTCCGCCCACACCACGGCCTTTACCGTCAGCGTGGATTTCAAGCATGGCACCACCACCGGCATTTCGGCCGAGGACCGCACGCTGACCGTGCGCAACCTGGCCAACGGCAATGTCGGCGGTTCGGATTTCGTCCGGCCCGGCCACATCTTCCCGCTGATCGCTAGGGAAGGCGGCGTGCTGATGCGCTCGGGCCATACCGAAGCCGCGGTTGACTTGTGCAAACTTGCCGGCCTGCCGCCGGTTGGCGTGATCTCGGAGTTGGTCAATGACGACGGCACCGTCAAGCGCGGCCCGCAGGTGGCGAGCTTTGCCGAGGAACACGGCCTCAAGCAGGTCTCGGTCGCCGACCTCATCGCCTACCGGCAGCGCAAGGAAACGCTGGTCGAACGCGTCGCCTGCTCCGAAATCGACACACTCGGCGGCAAGGCGCAGGTCTTCACCTACACGCTGCCTTGGGATTCCATGCACCATGTCGCGGTCGTTTTCGGCGACATCCGTGACGGCGAGGACGTCCCGGTGCGGCTGCATTCCGAGGATGTGGTGACCGACGTGTTCGGCACCAGCCACCGGCTCGACGCCATTATGAAGGCGATGGGCGAACGCAAGCGCGGCGTCATCGTTTACCTCCGAGAGGGTTCGGTCGGCGTCGCCCATCAGGAGCGCAACCGGCCGATGAGTGCCGACCGTGAGGACCACGAAGAGGCCCGCCGCCGTGAGAACGAGTGGCGAGAAATCGGCCTCGGCGCCCAGATCCTGAAGGACCTCGGCATTTCCTCGATCAACCTGATCGCCTCGCGCGAGCGCCACTATGTCGGGCTTGAAGGCTTTGGGATTCACATCGCGAAAACTGAGATTATCTAGTTTCTCAGGTGGATGGCGCGTCGGAAGGATTGCGCGGGCAGGTCACATGCGTTTGTGATTGGCCGAAGCCTTTCCGCGGTCGTCATCCTATGGCGAAGCAAGGAGCGAAGCGACGCGGCGCAGACATAGGACCCATGCCGCGACTTCGACGCGTTGCAACGGTGCAGAATTCTGCTCCGCTGCACCCTTCGGTCAAGGTAACGGAATGGGTCCTCGGGTCTGCGCTTCGCTTCGCGTCGCTCCGTGATGACGACGCCAGAGGCCTCACCTAATTCCGAACGTTTGCGGTGGTCTCCAAAGCGAACGTCAGGCCGCGTCCTTACTCCGCGGGAACGGCGGCCGCGTCGCATCCGTCCAGCTCGCATGTGTGGGTGGCCAGGCTGCGCTGGCCCAGCAACACCGTGACCAATGCGATGACGCCGGCCGCCACCGAGACCCAGAACCCGTTCCTGGCGCCGAACTCATCCACCACCGCGCCGGCGGCAAACGAACCCAGCGCCATGCCGATGCCGATGCCGGTCATCACCCAGGTGATGCCTTCGGTCAGCATCGCTTCCGGCACGTGCCGCTCGATCAGGCCGAAGGCGGTGATGAAGGTCGGCGAGATCGCCACGCCGCTGATGAAAACGGTCAGCGCCAGCAGCGGCACCGTGCCGGCGGTGAGCGGCAGCAGCGTGCCGAGCGCGACGAGGGCGACCGCGAGGGCCAACTGGCGCTGCAGCGGCGCTTTCATGTTGAGCGCACCGACGACGAGGCCGAGCACGAACGATCCCAGCGCATAGACGCCGATGACGAGGCTGGCGGCGCCCGGCTGGCCGAGTTCCTTGGTGATCGCCACCGTGCTCACTTCCGTCGTCGCGAAGGTGGCGCCGACGAAGATCAGGGCGAAGGTGATGATCTGCACCGGCCGCAAGCGGATTGCCGAGCCGCTGGAGACATGGTCCACCGGCCGCACTTGCGGTTCGGTCGAGCGTTGCAGGATGAAGGCGGTCGAGCCAAGGGCGAGGAACACCGTGCTCACCAGGACGCCGGCTTCGGGGAAGAGCGCGGCGCTCAAGCCTACCGACAGCGACGCGCCGGCGATATAGACCAGTTCGTCCGCAGCCGACTCGAAGGCGAATGCGGTGTTCATCTGCGGCCGGCCGCGGAAAATCTCTGTCCAGCGCGCGCGCACCATGGCCGGCATGCTGGGCATGGCGGCGGCCGCCAGCGCCGACACGAACAGCGTCCACACCGGCCAGTCCCGATTGGCTGCGGCAATCAGCACCGCGAAGGCGAGCACGGTGAGGATGGTGGTCGGAACCACGATCCGCGTCTGGCCAAGGCGATCGACCAGCCGTGATATCTGCGGCGCCACGAAAGCGTTGCTCAGCGCGAAAGTCGCCGAGACAGCTCCCGCCAGCCAGTATTCGCCACGTGTCTGCGAGAGCATGGCCACGATGCCGATCGGCGCCATGGCGATCGGCAGCCGCGCGAGGAAGCCCGCGGCGGCAAACCCCTTGGCTCCAGGGGCACGAAAGATTTCCGAGTATGGGTTTTGCATTGCTGGCTCCTCGACAAAGGCCAATTCGACAATTACATACGATGCGTATGAATGTATGTAATCCATACGCCGCGTATGTCAATTGGCATACGAAGCGTATATGAATAAGGCCAGAACCATGCACAGACCCCGCAAGGAGATGATTGCCGAAACGCGCGCCAAGCTGATCACGGCGGCCCGCCACGCTTTCGGCACGATCGGCTATGCCGAGGCCTCGATGGATGATTTCACCGCCTCGGCCGGGCTGACGCGCGGTGCGCTCTATCATCATTTCGGCGACAAGAAGGGCCTGCTGCAGGCCGTCATCGCCGAAATCGATGGCGAGATGGCCGTCCGCATCCATGAGATTGCGTCGCGGGCGCCAAGCCGCTGGCAGCGTTTCGTCGACGAATGCACGACCTATATCGAGATGGCGCTGGAGCCGGAAATCCAGCGCATCATGTTTCGCGACGGTCCGGCTGTGCTCGGCGATCCGGCGCAATGGCCGAACGCCAATGCCTGCGTCGGCTCGATGACCGATCATCTGACGGCTCTGCAGCAGGAGGGGGTGGTCGTCCCCGGCGTCGACCCCGAAACCGCCGCCCGGCTGATCAACGGCGCCAGCAGCCAGGCGGCGCAGCGCATCGCCAATTCGAACGACCCCGAAGCGACGTCGAAGACCGTGGTGGCAGCCTTCCAGCAACTGCTTGAAGGCCTTCTCAAAAAACAGGACTCGCAGCCGGCCTGAAATCTGGTCGGCCGAGACCCGGCATTTGCCGAGATTGACAATTCCCGGCCCGGGTTCATCCTCGCCGTCCATCTCTGAGGGGAGATTCGGGCGCATGTGGGATTTCGAAATCGGCAGGTCGGTGTCCATCATGATCAGGACATGGCCTTTCATTGCCCTTCGCATGATCGTCTATTTCGGCATCACGCTCGCCTATATCGTGGCGACCGGCAGCGGCGCCTCCGTCGGCTATGGCGTCGGCCACATCTCCACCGATCCCGACGGGCCGCTGTCTTTTGCGCTCTGGGGCGGCATCGTCGGCATCGGCGTCGTTTCGATCGCGCTGTACTGGATCCGCGAATACATCCTCTATGTCGTCAAGGCCGGCCATATCGCCGTCATGGTCCATCTGATCGATGGCCGCGAGATTCCCAATGGCCAGGACCAGATCGCCTACGCCAAGGGTGTGGTGAAGGAACGTTTCGCCGAGGCCAACATCCTTTTCGTGGTCGACCAGCTGGTCAAGGGCGCCATCCGCGCCATCACCGGCCTGATCGGCGGCATCGCCGCCTTCCTGCCCATTCCGGGCCTCGGCGGCCTGGTCGCTTTCATCAATATGGTCATCCGCCTGTCGCTGACCTATGTTGACGAGATCATCCTCGGCTACAACATCCGTATCAACTCGTCGTCGCCCTTCGAAACCGCCCGGCAAGGCGTCGTGCTCTATGCCCAGAACGGCAAGACCATGGTCAAGAACGCCGTCTGGCTGGCGGTCATTATGTGGGGTGTGTCCTTCGTCATCTTCCTTTTGATGCTGGCGCCGGCCGCCGCCATCATGTGGTTCATTCCGGGGCAGCTCGGCGGCTGGGCCTTCGTGCTCGCCATCCTCCTTGCCTGGGCCTTCAAGGCGGCCTTCATCGAACCCTTCGCCATAGCCTGCCTGATGCAGGTCTATTTCAAGACCATCGAAGGCCAGGTGCCGAACGCCGAATGGGACCAGCGGCTGGCCGAGGGGTCGTCCAAGTTCAGGGAACTCAGGGATAAGGCGCTGGCCTCCTTCGGCGGCTCGCGCTGGACGCAGCCCGCGCCCGGGGTGTAATCCCTGTTGAACGTCGGGACGGTGAGGCGTCAAACCATGGTCAAAGCGGCCGGGCGCGCCTATATCGGGTCATGGTCACCAGGCTCTACACCCATCCGATCTTCCTCGAACATCTGACGCCCCCCGGTCATCCGGAGCGGCCGGACCGCTTGCGCGCTATCGAGCGCGTGCTCGACGACGAGGCCTTCACCGCACTCGATCGGGTAACGGCGCCGCAAGGCGACGAGGCCACAATCCTCTACGCCCACCCCGAGGATTTCGTCGCCCGCGTCCGCGCCGCGATCCCTGAAAGCGGCATTGCCTCGATCGACGCCGACACCAGCGCCAGCCCGAAAAGCTGGCAGGCGGTGGTGACCGCCATCGGTGCCGCCAACGCCGCTGTCGACGACGTCTTCGAGGGCCGCGTCGCCAATGCCTTCGTCGCCTCACGTCCGCCCGGCCACCACGCCGAAAAGACCACGGCGATGGGCTTTTGCCTGTTCAACACCGCGGCGATTGCCGCGCGTTATGCGCAAAAGAAACACGGCGCCGAGCGCGTCGCTATCGTCGATTGGGATGTCCATCACGGCAACGGCACGCAGGACATCTTCTGGGACGATCCCTCGGTGCTCTATTGTTCGACGCACCAGATGCCGCTCTATCCCGGCACCGGCGCCAAGAGCGAAACCGGCGCCGGCAACATCGTCAACGCCCCGCTGGCGCCGCAGACCGGCTCGGACATGTTTCGCGATGCCTTGCTGTCGCGCGTCCTGCCGGCGCTCGACAATTTCGCGCCCGATCTGATCATCATTTCCGCAGGGTTCGACGCCCACCATCGCGATCCGCTGGCCGAGATCAACCTCAGCGAGGACGATTTCGACTGGGCGACCGGCCAGTTGCTGGAACGCGCCGGGCGCCACAGCGGCAACCGGCTCGTCAGCCTGCTTGAGGGCGGCTACGATCTGCAGGGATTGGCATTTTCGGTCGCTGCCCATGTCGGGCGGCTGATGAAGGGATAAAGTATGGCTGGCGAAGCAAACGAAGACGTCAAGGCGATGAGCTTCGAGCAGGCACTCGACGCGCTGGAAAAGATTGTCGATGATCTGGAACGCGGCGACGTGCCGCTCGACCAGTCGATCAAGATCTATGAGCGCGGCGAGGCGCTGAAGGCCCATTGCGACCGGCTGCTGAAGGCCGCCGAAGACAAGGTAGAGAAGATCAGGCTGTCGCGTGATGGCAAACCGGTGGGAACGGAGCCGCTCGACGCGGAGTAGTGGAATGGGGCGGGCATAAAGCAGATAGGAGTTCAAGCATGTGCAGAAACATCAAGACCCTGTTCAATTTCGAGCCGCCGGCGACCCATGACGAGATCCGCGACGCCGCGCTTCAATTCGTGCGCAAACTGAGCGGAACGACGCGGCCCTCGCAGCGCAACCAGGCGGCCTTCGACCGTGCCGTCGAGGCGATCGCCGAATCGGCGCATGAATTGCTGCATTCGCTGGAAACCACGCATCATCCGCGCAATCGCGAAGAGGTGGCGGCCAAGGCAAAAGCCAAATCGGCGCTCCGCTTCGCCTGAGGACATCCAGATGAGTTTCTTCCCCGGCAAGGACCCTGAGCCTGGCGACGCCTTCGCCAGCGACCAGATCGAGTTGATGGTCATTCCGAATGCCAAGGATATTGGCGGCTTCCAGGTTCGCCGCGCTCTGCCGACGGCAAAGCGGCGGCTGGTTGGTCCCTTCATCTTCTTCGACCGCATGGGGCCGGCCATCTTGCGCGCCGGGCAGGCGATGGATGTGCGCCCGCACCCGCATATCGGGCTTTCCACCGTCACCTATCTGTTCGACGGCAATATCAGGCACCGCGATTCGCTCGGCACCGAGATGGTCATCCAGCCGGGCGACGTGAATTTGATGACCGCCGGCCGCGGTATCGTCCATTCCGAGCGCACGCCCGAAGAACTGCGCGGCGCGCCAATGTCGGTCTCCGGCCTGCAAACATGGCTGGCTTTGCCCGACGGCAAGGAGGAAGTGGCGCCGGTGTTCGAGAACACGGCCGCGCTCCTTCTGCCCGAGATCGACGCCGAAGGCGTTTCCGGCCGCGTGGTGATCGGCGATTTCGCTGGACTGCGCTCGCCGGTAAGAGCCGACACTGAGACGCTCTACGCCGATCTGAGGCTGGCGCCCGGCGCCAGCGTCAAAATTCCCGCCGACGCCGAGGAACGCGCCATCTACACGCTGGACGGCGATGTCTCGATCTCGGGCGACCGTTTTCCGGCCGAACGGCTGCTGGTGTTCCGGCCTGGCGACGAGATCGTCGTGTCGTCCGAGCGCGGCGCCCATTTCATGCTCTTCGGCGGCGCTTCGCTCGGCTCCCCGCGCCACATCTGGTGGAACTTCGTCTCGTCGTCGAAGGAACGCATCGAACAGGCCAAGCAGGAATGGAAGACGGGCCGCTTCGATATCGTTCCCGGAGACGAGGAAGAGTTCATTCCGTTACCGGACAATTAACGTCAGCATCACCCGCGTCACTGACACGCATTTACATTCCGGCGACGCAGGCATATTTCGCCATGATCGACGCGCATCATAGCTGAGCAGGCCCTTTAACAGTGAACGCAACGCTGCATACGCCGCTTCTCGACAAGGTCCGCATTCCAGCCGACCTGAAGAAGCTTGACGAAAGCGAGCTGCCGCAGCTGGCCTCGGAGCTGCGCGCCGAGCTGATCGATGCCGTCTCGCATACGGGCGGGCATCTCGGCGCCGGCCTCGGTGTCGTCGAACTGACGGTGGCGCTGCACTATGTCTTCAACACGCCGGAAGACCGCGTGATCTGGGATGTCGGCCACCAGGCCTATCCACACAAGATCCTGACCGGCCGCCGCGACCGCATCCGCACGCTGCGCCAGGAGGGCGGCCTTTCCGGCTTCACCCGCCGCGCCGAGAGCGAATACGACCCGTTCGGCGCTGCCCATTCGTCGACTTCGATTTCCGCCGGCCTCGGCATGGCCATGGCGCGCGACCTCTCCGGCGGCCACAACAATGTCATTGCCGTCATCGGCGACGGCGCCATGTCTGCCGGCATGGCCTATGAAGCCATGAACAATGCCGGCGCGCTCGATGCTCGCCTGATCGTCATCCTCAACGACAACGACATGTCGATCGCGCCGCCGACCGGCGCGATGAGCGCCTATCTGGCGCGGCTCGCGTCGGGCAAGACCTATCTTGGCCTGCGCGATTTCGGCAAGAAACTGACCTCCTATCTCGGCAAACGCGCCGATCGCGCCATCAAGCGGGCGGTCGAGCATGCGCGCGGCTACGTCACCGGCGGCACGCTGTTCGAGGAGCTTGGCTTCTACCACATCGGCCCGATCGACGGCCACAATCTCGAGCATCTGATCCCGGTCTTGAAGAACGTCCGCGACCATGCCGACGGCCCGGTGCTGATCCATGTCGTGACCCAGAAGGGCAAGGGCTACGCGCCGGCCGAGGCCGCGGCCGACAAATATCACGGCGTCAACAAATTCGACGTCATCACCGGCGCGCAGACCAAGGCCCCGGCCAATGCGCCGGCCTACACCAAGGTGTTCGCCGAAAGCCTGGTCCAGGAAGCCCGCCTGGACGACCGTATCGTCGCCGTCACCGCGGCCATGCCGAACGGCACCGGCCTCGATTTGTTCGGCGAAGCGTTTCCGACCCGGACCTTCGATGTCGGCATTGCCGAGCAACATGCCGTGACCTTCGCCGCCGGCCTCGCCAGCGAGGGCTACAAGCCCTTCGCCGCCATCTATTCGACCTTCCTGCAGCGCGCCTTCGATCAGGTCGTCCATGATGTGGCGATCCAGAAACTGCCGGTGCGTTTCCCGATCGACCGCGCCGGTTTCGTCGGCGCCGACGGCGCCACTCATTGCGGCGCCTTCGACACCACCTTCCTGGCGACGCTGCCGGGCTTCGTGGTGATGGCGGCTGCCGACGAGGCGGAGCTTCGCCACATGGTGCGCACCGCCGCCTATTATGACGAAGGCCCGATCGCCTTCCGCTATCCGCGCGGCAATGGCGTCGGCGTCGACATGCCGGAGCGCGGCTCGGTGCTCGAAATCGGCAAGGGCCGCATCGTCAGGGAAGGCACCAAGGTGGCGCTTCTGTCCTTTGGCACAAGACTGCAGGACTGTCTGCTGGCGGCCGAGGAACTCGGCGCGGCAGGGCTTTCGACGACGGTTGCGGATGCCCGTTTCGCCAAGCCGCTGGACGAGGATTTGATCCGCCGTCTCGCCCGCTCGCACGAAGTGCTGGTGACGGTGGAAGAGGGGGCTGTCGGCGGTTTCGCCAGCCACGTGCTGCAGTTCCTCGCCCATGAAGGCTTGCTGGAAAGCGGTCTGAAAGTTCGGCCGCTGGTGCTGCCGGACGAGTTCACCGACCACGCCAAGCCGGAAAAAATGTATGCCGATGCCGGGCTCGACGCGGCCGGCATCGTGCGCACCGTGTTCGTCGCGCTCGGCCATTCCGCGCGCGCGCAGCGCGCCTGAATCAAACCTCACGCAGCTGAAGCAGTTGCCTGTGCAAGCCTGACACTTTGTTAACGCTTCTCTTTGGCGTTTCGCTTACCGTCTCTTTTGGCCGTTTTTCAACGCCGCCCTGCTAGAACTGCCTCCAGGCAGAGGAGTTAAAAACAATGCGAACGCTTCTGTGCCGCGCGGCCCTTTTGGCCGTCATCGCCGCGCCGGCCATGGCCGAGACGCGCTATGACCAAAAGCTCGAACAGGCGGTGGCAGGCATCGTCGCCCGCAAGATGGGCGATATCAGGGGCGCTTTTTCCTACAAGCAGGTGCCGCAGCTTGTCGTCGTGCCGGACGCACCAGTCGTTGCTGTCGAGCGCCCGCGCAAGCAGGCTTCAGATGACGGAAGCGACGGCCTGATGCCGGCCGTTGAACGGCAGGTCTCACGGACGATCTTCTAAAACCACATATCGCGCACGCAGCGCCCATCGCGCGGCAGGTCGTCATAAGTGTCCAGCCCGTCGAAATGGTCGATCGGCAGGTCGGCGACCGCCTCCGGCGGTGCCAGCCTGACATTGACGGCGATCCGCGTGCGGCCGCTGTCGCTGCGGCGCAAACCGCGCCAGGCAAGCACACAGGCACATGTCGGGCAAAACAGTATTTCCAGCGACGGCGTCTCCTTGCCAGCGCGGGTGTAGGACTGCACAGGCCCCACAAGCCGGATACGCTCGTCGACAAAGTCATAGGCCCAGAGTGTGCCATAGCGGCGGCAAAGCGTGCAATTGCAGGCCGTGATCGGGCCGGGATCGCCTTCCAGGGTCCAGTGGGCGGCGCCGCAATGGCAGGTTCCCGTCAGCATTCGTCTTCCTCCGCATTGCCTGAGCCTCTACATCTTGCCGGACTGGCTGCGCTATTCAACCGGGCGGACTGGCTTGCGGCCCGGGTCTCGACGTCCTCCTATGCCAATGTCCTTGCCTTCGCGGCCGGCTTTCGCCATGAAGGCCGATGAACTCCCCTCTGCCAGCCAGCACACGCCAGCGGCTCGACGAATTGCTCGTCCAGCGCGGCCTGTTTGCGAGCCGCTCGCGCGCCCGCGACGCGGTCGAGCGCGGCACCGTGACGGTCGACGGCGTGGTCGCCCGCAAGCCCGGCCAGACGGTTCTGCCGCACTGTCACATCGTCATCGACGACCCGGCGCAGGGTTATGTCTCACGCGCGGCGCTGAAGCTGATCGCCGGGCTCGACCATTTCAGTCTCGATCCCGCGGGCAGTGAAGCCCTCGATATCGGCGCCTCGACAGGCGGCTTCACCCAGGTGCTGCTCGAACGCGGCGCGGCCCATGTCACTGCCATCGATGTCGGCCACGGCCAGATGCATCCCGGTGTCTCGTCCGACCCGCGCGTCACCGTGATCGAGGGCCTCAACGCTCGCGAGCTCGCGGCTGCCGATCTCGGCGGCCGTATCCCCGATTTCATCGTCTCCGATGTCAGCTTCATCTCGTTGAAACTGGCGATGCCACCGGCGTTGGCATTGGCACGGGACGGCGCTCGTGCGGTGTTTCTGGTCAAGCCGCAATTCGAGGCCGGCCGCGAGGCGATCGGCAAGGGCGGTCTTTTGAAAGACCCTTATGACGCCGCCCGTGTGGCCGGCTTGCTGCAGGAATGGCTCGAAGGCGTCCCTGGCTGGCGTACATTGGGTCTGCACATGTCGCCGATCGAAGGCGGCGACGGCAACCGCGAATTCCTGCTTGCCGGGATCAAGGATGCCGGGATCAAGGATGCCGGGACCAAGGATGCCGGGATCAAGGACCGATGAGCACGGGCTTCACCATCAAGAGACTGGGTTCGCAGGGCGACGGCGTCGCCGAGACGGAAACCGGCGAGCTGTTCATTCCCTTCACCCTGCCCGGCGAGACCGTCACCGCCGCGCGCGAGAGGGATCGCGCCATGCTGATGGCGGTATTGGAGACGTCGCCGCTGCGTATCGATCCGGCCTGCCGGCATTTCACCGAATGTGGCGGCTGCGCCGTCCAGCATCTGCAAGCCGACGCTTACCAGCAATGGAAACGCGACAAGGTCGTGCACGCTTTGAAAGGCATTGCCGGCGACATCGGCGCCCTGGTGCCGTGTGCGCCACACACACGCCGCCGCGTCGTGCTTGCCGCCAGGCGCGCCGACACAGGCATGCTGCTTGGCTTCCATCGCCATCTGTCGCCGGAAATCATCCCCATCGAGGAATGTCCGATCTCGCTGCCGGAGATCGTTGCCGCGCTCGATCGCTTGAGGTCGGTCGCCGACCTGGTTTGCGCCACCACCAAATCGTTCCGGATGGCGGTCACTGTGACGGGCTCGGGGCTTGACGTCGCTGTCTATGAGTCGGGCAAGCTGGGCGAGAACCAGCGCCGGGTCGCCTCCAACTTCATCATGGCCAATGGCTTTGCCCGGCTTTCGATCGACGACGAGATTGTCATCGAGCCGAAAAAGCCGGTGGTCATGTTCGGCACCGTCGCTGTCGCCATACCGCCTGGCGCCTTCCTGCAGGCAACGCAAGCCGCCGAACAGACGATGGCCGATCTCGTTGGCGGACATCTGAAGCGTGCCAGGAAAGTCGCGGATCTTTTCGCCGGCTGCGGCAGCTTTGCGCTTCGGCTGGCGGCCAAATCCGAAGTCCACGCGGTCGAAGGCGACGCGGCAGCCCTTTCGGCGCTCGACCGCGGATCGCGCTTCGCCACCGGCCTGAAGCGGGTAACCGGCGAACGCCGCGACCTGTTCCGGCGGCCGCTGACGTTCAAGGAGCTGAATGCTTTCGATGGCGTCGTCTTCGACCCGCCGCGCGCCGGCGCCGAGGACCAGTCGAAGCAGATCGCCCGCTCGGATGTGCCGTTCGTCGCCGCCGTCTCCTGCAATCCGGTGACGCTGGCACGCGACCTGCGCATCCTGATCGACGGCGGCTACATCTTGAAGAGCGTCACGCCCATCGACCAGTTCCTGTGGTCGCCGCATGTCGAGGCCGTGGCGCTGCTGGAGAAGCCGAAACGGCGACGTTAATCCGCCGATTTTCACAAGGCCGTGCTTGAGTTTGCCGCCCCCCGCAAGACGTAGCCGGCTGGCAAACTAGCCTTCGCGAACGCTTTCGTACCCGGCCGCTTGTGCGGCCTTGATGAACTTACGGTCGAAGGACACAAATGCTGAGCAGTGCGAGGACTTGCCCAGATGGAGCGCATCGGCGAAATCCATTCCCGTCTCGGCTAGATCGACCGCGGAAGAGACGATCGCAGCATCCTCTATCTCGACAGTGGGAAGCCCGCCGAACACCCGCAGCGCATTGACGATCGAGGCCTGATCATAACCATAGCCGCTGCGCAGCACCCACTCAGCCTCCAGGATCACCGTGACGGCGACGAAAACGGGCTGACCGTCGATCAGCCGCCGGGCTCGCGGTGACTGCTCGGGATCGTCGTTCGTCAGATACCTGACGACAACGTTGGTATCAATCGCGAGCATGGCGCCGCCGTGCTTCAGCAAGGACGGCCGCGTCCATCTCCTCCAAGGTCTTCGGTCTGCCACTGTGCGGCAGGACACCAAAGACATCTTCTGGTCGTGTCGGGGCAAAGGCAGGCGCCGGTCTCAAAAGTACACCGTCCGGTGTGTCTTCGACCTGCAGGCGCGTGCCCGCGCCCCAGTCCCTCCGTTTGCGGATAGCGCTGGGCAGGATGACTTGTCCCTTGGTCGAGACGGTCGTTATGAGTTTTTCGGTCGCAGCCATCGCGAAGGACCTTTGCGTAAGACGAACGTAAGATAGCCCTATCGCGGAAGGTATTCAAGCCGACCGGATTCGTATCCTCAAACCCTGGTGCCGCCGACCGTCATCTGGTTCATCCTGAGATGCGGCTGGCCGACGCCGACCGGCACGCCTTGTCCGGCCTTGCCGCACATGCCGATGCCGGTGTCGAGCTTCATGTCGTTGCCGATCATCGACACACGGTGCATGGCGTCCGGTCCGTTGCCGATCAGCATGGCGCCCTTGATCGGCTGCGTCACCTTGCCGTTCTCGATCATGTAGGCCTCGGTGCAGCCGAACACGAACTTGCCTGAGGTGATGTCGACCTGGCCGCCGCCGAAGGATACGGCATAGATGCCGTTCTTGACCGAGGCGATGATCTCGTCCGGCTCCATGTCGCCTGCCGTCATATAGGTGTTGGTCATGCGCGGCATCGGCTGGTGCGCATAGCCTTCGCGCCGGCCGTTTCCCGTGGCTTTCATGCCCATCAGCCGGGCGTTCTGGCGGTCCTGCATGTAGCCGACAAGCTTGCCGTCCTCGATCAGCACATTGCGGGCCGAAGGCGTGCCTTCATCGTCGACGGTCAGCGAACCCCGCCGCTCCGGCATGGTGCCGTCATCGACCACGGTAACGCCCTTGGCGGCGACCTGCTGGCCGAGCAGGCCGGCAAAGGCGGAGGTCTTCTTGCGGTTGAAGTCGCCCTCCAGCCCGTGGCCGACGGCTTCGTGCAGCATCACGCCCGGCCAGCCGCTGGACAAAACGATGTCGAACGTTCCGGCCGGCGCGGGAATGGCTTCGAGATTGACCAGCGCCTGCCTGAGGGCCTCCCTGGCAGCATGCTTCCAGGCGTCCTCGACCAGGAACTCGCCGAACGCCTTGCGCCCGCCCATGCCATAGGAGCCGCTTTCCTGGCGGTCGCCGTCGCCGACGACGACGGAAACGTTGATGCGGACCAGCGGGCGGATGTCGCGCACGATCTGGCCGTCGGCGCGCACGATCTCGACATGCTGCCAGGAAGCCGCGAGCGAGGCCGTCGCCTGGCGCACGCGCGGGTCCTCGGCACGCAGCCATGCGTCGATCTCCTGCAACAGCTTGGCCTTGACCTCGAAGGAAGGCGAGGGGATCGGGTTCTCCTCGCCATAGAGATGGCGGTTGGTGCGCGCGGGTGCCGCGGCAAGCGTGCCGGAATAGCCGCCCTTGACGGTCGAGACCGCGTCGGCGGCGCGCAGCAGCGACGCCTCCGAAAGATCGCTGGAATGGGCGTAGCCGCTGGCCTCGCCGGCCACGGCGCGCAGGCCAAAACCCTGGTCGGTGTTGAAATTGGCGGTCTTCAGCCTGCCATTGTCGAACATCAGCGCTTCACTCTCGCTGTATTCGAGGAACAGTTCGCCGTCGTCGGCGCCGTTCAGTGTGTCGGCGACGATCCGCTTGATGCGATCATCTGAAATGTCGAATTGGCCGGTCAGGCTGTTCATGGCAGGTCCGCTCACAGGAGGAATGGTGTTGCCACGATGTAGGCGCGAAGACGCGCCTGCACAATCCGCAATGACGATCCGCAGCCGGACAGTGGAGCGCTAATGCATGTCGCCCAGAAGTGTGCCGCGGTTCTGGGACAACGACATGCATCAAACAAAGACCTAAAGCGCGTCGTATGAATCCGTTTCAGCGCGACGCGCTTTAGGGCTCTACTTCTCGTCCACGAACGATTTGATGTCGCTGGTCATGGAATCCCAGTTCGAGAACTGCTCTTCGAGGTAGGAGCGGGTAACCCCGCCCCTGAACATGACATCCATCTTGAAGTTCGACCCGTCACCCGAAAAGGCCTTCACCCAGCGGTATTTCTTGTTCCATTCATTGGCCTGGTCGGCCGTGAAGGGGTCGGTATAGCCCGAGGAGAACTGGATCGACTTGCACTTCTCATGGTTTTCGCAGCCATAGAAGTAGATGACATATTTCATGCCCTGAAGCCGGCCCGAGACCATCGGATCGCCGCCGTCGTCCTTGTCCATCTTGGCCGAGCCATAGCCTTTCGCAAGCTCGAAAATGACGGCCGGATCGGGCGCCGTGATGATTTCGGTATCCTCGGCAAAGGCGACGGAAACGGCGCCGGTCAGGATCAGACCGGTCGAGAAAAGCAAAGAACAAGCACGCATGATGACCCCCACAGCCAACAATCAAACCCGTGGGAATTGTGCGTCAGGAAAGACGGTTTCGCAAGCATCAAGCTCAGGGCAGGGCGGCAAAACCGTCGGCGAAGCCCTTGAGGTCGACAGGGATGCCGATGCCTTCTTCCGGCGTCTGGAAGACGATGAAGGTGGCCGACGTCCCGGTCTTCAGCGTATCGAGCAGCGGCTTTTCGAGAATGACCTCGGCATAGCAGCCGTCCTGGAAGCAGCGCACGAAATAGGCGCGGCCAATATCCTTGCCGTCGACATTGAGGCCCAGGCCATTGGGCAGCAGAACGCCGAGCGGGGCCAGCACGCGCAGGATCTCGGCCTTGTTGTCGGCGGTGCGCAGGACGACGACGGACAGTCCCATTTCCGGGCGATCCTCGGCAACGACGTTCTGCATCATCACGCATTGTTCCGAGGTGGCGCCGGCCGGCGTGTCGCAGATGATCGACCACGCGCCATGCGTTGACTTGACCGTGCCGCTGGGCTGCGCTGCATTGGCGACGCCGGTTGCGGACGAGCCGATACCGATCAGGGCGGCG
Organism: Mesorhizobium sp. M1078; assembly: GCF_040318615.1. Lineage (NCBI taxonomy): Bacteria > Pseudomonadati > Pseudomonadota > Alphaproteobacteria > Hyphomicrobiales > Phyllobacteriaceae > Mesorhizobium > Mesorhizobium sp. M1078. Next base: position 44,814 of record NZ_JAMYMP010000002.1, on the reverse strand, counting down.
AGAAAAACGACCTTCGCCCCGCTTCTCGAAAGCCAAGCGCTTTTCGAATGCCAGGCGCTCTTCGAATGCCAGGCGTTTCTCGAAAGCCAAGAGGTCATGACGGCTCCATTGCGAATCACGGCACTTTAAGCCGCGCCAAGGCCAAGTAAAGGATAGGGCGACCGCCGGTCAGCCCCGGCAGGCGCAATAATGCGCTTTTCCCTAGCAAATTCGCCCGAATTGCGACCGTCGGGCGCATTCCGGACACAAGCCCGCATAGCCTGTCTGTCGACGACCCGCGCGGGCCACGAGGCCGTCGAAACAGCGCGGCAGCACTTGCGCGCAAAAATGCCGCACGGTTTCGCCCGCTCCTTTCTTGCGGAGGGAAATAGAGTATGGTTTGAACCACCCTTGGGACTGTCCGGGATTCCCATCCCGGCATTGTTCGATATTCTTGCGTCGCGATCGCGAGGAACCGGGAGATGAAGAGGGCGATGAGAAAATTCCCAGCAAGCGCCAAATTGATGGCAACGGCAGGCGCCGCCGCCGCATTTTTCGCCGGTGCCTCCGCCCATGCGGCCCAGCCGCAGCCGTGGGAGATGACTTTTCAGCCGCCGGCGACAGACATGATGCGGCAGATCGAGTGGTTCGGGAACTACACGATGTGGTTCGTCGTCCCGATCACTGCTTTGGTTCTGGCGCTTCTCGCCTGGTGCATCTTCAGGTTCCGCGCCAGCAAAAACCCGGTTCCGTCCAAGACCAGCCACAACACGCTGATCGAGATCATCTGGACAGTCGGGCCGGTCGTCGTCCTGCTGTTCATCGCCATTCCCTCGTTCCAGTTGCTGACGGCGCAGTACACGCCGCCGGAAGAGGCCAAGCTGACCGTCAAGGTAACGGGCAATCAGTGGAACTGGGACTATGAGTACCAGACCGAGAACACGCTCTCCTTCAACTCGGCCATCCTGCAGGACGCCGACCGCGCCGCGATCGGCAAGGAAGACCGCAAGGTCTATCCGCGCCTGCTGGCGGTCGACAACGAGCTGGTCGTGCCGGTCAACACCATGACGCGCGTCCTGGTTACCGCAGCCGACGTGATCCATTCCTTTGCCGTTCCGGCCTTCGGCATCAAGATGGACGCGGTTCCCGGCCGCACCAACGAGACGTGGTTCAAGGCGGAAAAGGAAGGCATCTATTACGGCCAGTGCTCGCAGCTCTGCGGCAAGGACCATGCCTTCATGCCGATCGCCGTCCGCGTCGTATCCGATGCGCAGTACAAGACCTGGCTGGCAGCAGCCAAGACCGACCTCCCCGGCGCCAACAAGGCGCTGATGGCCGAGGTCGACGGTACCAACAAGGTAGCGGCCGCCGGCAATTGATGCCGCGGGTTAGCAAGAATTAGGGAACGGAGCCGACCATGGCAGAAGCTGCAGCTCACGACGACCACGACCACAAGCCCTATCATGGCTGGGTCCGGTGGGTGTACTCCACCAACCACAAGGACATCGGCACGCTCTACCTGATCTTCGCGATCTTCGCGGGCATCGTCGGCGGCGCGCTTTCGGTCGTGATCCGCATGGAGCTGCAGGAGCCGGGCATCCAGATCTTCACCGGTCTGGCGCAGATGGTCTATGGCATGAACGGCGATGCCGCCATCGACGGCGGCAAGAGCATGTACAACGCCTTCGGCACCGCGCACGCGCTGATCATGATCTTCTTCATGGTCATGCCGGCGCTGATCGGCGGCTTCGCCAACTGGATGGTGCCGATCATGATCGGCGCGCCTGACATGGCCTTCCCGCGCATGAACAACATCTCGTTCTGGCTGCTGCCGCCGGCCTTCCTGCTGCTCATCGCTTCGGCTTTCATGCCGAGCGCGCCCGGCGCCTATGGCGTTGGCGGCGGCTGGACGCTCTATCCGCCGCTGTCGACCTCCGGCCAGCCCGGGCCGGCCATGGATCTGGCGATCCTGTCGATCCACATTGCCGGCGCGTCCTCGATCCTCGGCGCCATCAACTTCATCACCACCATTTTCAACATGCGCGCGCCGGGCATGACGCTGCACAAAATGCCGCTATTTGCCTGGTCGGTTCTGATCACCGCCTTCCTGCTGCTCTTGTCGCTTCCGGTTCTGGCCGGTGGCATCACCATGCTGCTTACCGACCGCAATTTCGGCACCACCTTCTTCGCCCCGGATGGCGGCGGCGATCCGATCCTGTTCCAGCATCTGTTCTGGTTCTTTGGTCACCCCGAAGTGTACATCCTGATCCTGCCGGGCTTCGGCATCATCAGCCACATCGTCTCGACCTTCTCGAAGAAGCCGGTGTTCGGCTATCTCGGCATGGCCTACGCCATGGTCGCGATCGGCGCCGTCGGCTTCATCGTCTGGGCGCACCACATGTACACGACCGGCCTGTCGCTCGACACGCAGCGCTACTTCGTCTTCGCCACCATGGTCATCGCCGTACCGACAGGCGTGAAGATCTTCTCCTGGATCGCGACGATGTGGGGCGGCTCGATCTCGTTCAAGACGCCGATGCTGTGGGCGCTGGGCTTCATCTTCCTGTTCACGGTCGGCGGCGTCACCGGCGTCCAGCTCGCCAACGCCGGCCTCGACCGCTCGCTGCATGACACCTATTTCGTCATTGCCCACTTCCACTATGTGCTGTCGCTGGGTGCGGTCTTCGCCATCTTCGCCGGCTGGTACTACTGGTTCCCCAAGATGACCGGCTACATGTACTCGCCGGTGATCGCCAACACCCACTTCTGGGTCACCTTCGTCGGCGTCAATTTGATCTTCTTCCCGCAGCATTTCCTCGGCCTGGCCGGCATGCCGCGCCGCACCATCGACTATCCCGACGCGTTCGCCGGCTGGAACATGGTGTCGTCCTACGGCTCCTATATATCGGCCGTCGGCGTGGTGATCTTCCTCTATGGCGTGTTCGAGGCCTTCCAGAAGAAGCGCGTCGCCGGCGCCAATCCGTGGGGCGAGGGTGCAACGACGCTCGAATGGCAGCTGCCTTCGCCGCCGCCCTTCCACCAGTGGGAACAGCTGCCGAAGATCAAGTAAGGCAGCCCGAATACGAAACCGCCGGCCCGCCGGCGGTTTCGGCCAACGGAATGATTGGACTTATGTACGCATGGCCCTTGTCGACGACCCAATGATTGACGAAGCGGGCTTTCGCATGTCGGAAGCCATGTCGGGCGATTTCTTCGCCCTGCTGAAGCCGCGCGTCATGTCGCTGGTGGTGTTCACGGCCTTTGTCGGCATGGTCGCTGCGCCCGTGACCATCAACCCGCTGCTGGCGGTGATCGCCATCCTGGCCATTGCCATCGGCGCCGGCGCCTCTGGTGCGCTCAACATGTGGTACGACGCCGACATCGACGCAGTAATGAGCCGGACCGCCGGCCGCCCGGTACCCTCCGGCCGCATCCTGCCCGGCGAAGCCCTGAGCTTCGGCCTTGTGCTTTCGGTGCTATCGGTGATGACGCTGGGCGTACTGGTCAACTGGCTGTCGGCGGCGCTGCTTGCCTTCACCATCTTCTTCTACGCCGTCGTCTACACGATGTGGCTGAAGCGCTCGACGCCGCAGAACATCGTCATCGGCGGTGCCGCCGGCGCCATCCCGCCGGTCATCGGCTGGGCCGCGGTGACCGGAACGGTGAGCCTGGAAAGCCTCGTCCTGTTCCTGATCATCTTCCTGTGGACGCCGCCGCACTTCTGGGCGCTGGCACTGTTCAAGTCCGACGACTACGCCAAGGCCGGCATCCCGATGATGCCGAACGTTGCCGGCCAGGCCTCGACCCGCCGCCAGATCTTTGCCTACGCCCTGATCCTGGCGCCGATCGGTGTGCTGCCCTGGGTGCTCGGTTTCACCACCGCCTTCTATGGCGTCGCATCAGTGGCTCTCGGCGCCGGCTTCGTCTGGTATGCCTGGAAAGTGCTGTGCATGGCCGATAGCGACCGCGTCATGAAGCCGGCCAAGGCTCTGTTCGCCTATTCGCTGCTCTACCTCTTCGCCATCTTCGCCATCTATCTTGCCGACTGTGTCGTCGGTCGCGCTTTGGCCATCGGTGGAGCATGACCATGATCGACAAGAAGCTTGAACTGGTCACGCTGACCGAAAGCCAGAAGAAGGCGCGGCGCAACCGTTCGGCGGCGATCGGCGTCGCGCTGGCGATTCTGGTCGTCATCTTCTACGTCGCGACCATCGTGAAATTCGGCCATACCGGATGAGGCCGATGATGACCCGCCAGACCGTGACCGATCCCAGGAAGAAGAACACCAACCGCGTCGTCGCCGCCGTCTGCGTCGCCTTTTTCGGCGGCATGATCGGGATGGCCTACGCCGCGGTGCCGCTCTACAAGATGTTCTGCCAGGCCACCGGCTATGGCGGCACGACGCAGCGCGCCGAAAAGCAATATGCCGGCCGCATCCTCGACCGCGACATCACCGTGCGCTTCGACGCCAACACCAACGGCATTCCCTGGCAGTTCCAGCCGGTCGCCCGCTCGGTCACCATCAAGATCGGCGAGACCACGCAGGCGCATTACAGCGCCACCAACAAGTTCGACCGCGCCGTTACCGGCCGCGCCACCTTCAACGTGCAGCCGGAACTGGCGGGCCCCTACTTCAACAAGGTCGAGTGTTTCTGCTTCACCGACACGACGCTGAAGCCCGGCGAGACGCTGGACATGCCGGTCGTGTTCTATGTGGATCCCGATATCGTCAACGTGCCGGAACTGAAGGACTTGAAGACGATCACCCTGTCCTACACCATGTTCCCGGTCCAAAAGAACAAGCCGGTGGCGTCATCGACGCCGGACAGCAGCAGCAAAGTTTCAGATACCGAAGCAAATCTCGGGGGTTGATATGGCAGACGCGCACGCAAAACCACAACACGACTACCATCTCGTCAACCCGAGCCCGTGGCCCTTCCTGGGGTCGATCGGCGCGCTGGTGACTGCAGTCGGCGGCGTCGCCCTGATGCAGTATCTCAAGAACGGCGATTTTCCAATTTTCGGCCACAACATCGCCAATCCATGGCTGTTCTTCATCGGCCTCGTCATCGTCCTCTACACGATGTTTGCCTGGTGGTCGGACACCATCAAGGAAGCGCATGAGGGCCACCACACGCGCGTCGTGTCGCTGCATCTGCGCTACGGCATGATCATGTTCATCGCTTCGGAAGTGATGTTCTTCGTTGCCTGGTTCTGGGCCTATTTCGATGCCAGCCTGTTTCCGAGCGAAGTGCAGAATTACGCCCGCACCGCTTTCACTGGCGGCGTCTGGCCGCCGAAGGGTCTCGAAGTCCTCGATCCGTTCCATCTGCCGCTCTACAACACCATCATCCTGCTTCTGTCGGGCACCACGGTGACATGGGCGCACCATTCGCTCATCCATGGCGACCGCAAGGGCCTGATCAACGGCCTGGTGCTGACCGTCGGCCTCGGCATGCTGTTCACCATGGTGCAGGCCTACGAGTACATGCACGCTCCGTTCGGCTTCAAGGATTCCATCTACGGCGCCACCTTCTTCATGGCGACCGGCTTCCATGGCTTCCACGTCATCATCGGCACCATCTTCCTGCTGGTCTGCCTGATCCGCGCCTGGAAAGGCGACTTCACGCCCAAGCAGCATTTCGGCTTCGAGGCGGCTGCCTGGTACTGGCACTTCGTCGACGTGGTCTGGCTGTTCCTGTTCGCATCGATCTACGTCTGGGGATCGGTCGGCGCGGTGATCGAAGGCCACTGACGGCTTTCACCGAACCGACAAATCAGAAGGGCGGTCGCGGCAACGCGGTCGCCTTTCTTCTTTTCGGCGCCCGTTAATGTCCAACGGATTCGGCTGGTCGGGCTGGCTGCTTCAATTGGTCGACTGGACCGATGGCTGCATTGGGGTTACCGACTGCGACATGGACGAAATCTGGACTATGGTGCCGGATGGAACGCTGATCGAAATCGAGCCGTAAAGCATGACTATCCATGAGTGAAGATAGGGCGATCTGGCCACCCATCGAGCCGATCTCGGCCGGCCTGCACGGACGCTGCCCGCGCTGCGGCGAAGGACGGCTGTTTTCCGGCTTCCTCACCGTCGGCAAGCGCTGCAACAATTGCGGCCTCGACTATTCCTACGCCGATGCCGGCGACGGCCCGGCGGTGTTCGTCATCCTGATCATCGGCTTCATCGTCGTGGGGCTGGCGCTGTGGGTGGAGGTGACGCTGAGCCCGCCGCTCTGGCTGCATTTCATCATCTGGATACCGCTGGCCGTGGGACTGTGCCTGACGGCGCTGAGGTTGATCAAGGGGGTGCTGCTGACGCTTCAATACGCCAACAAGGCGGCCGAAGGCCGCCTGGACCAGGGGCAATGAACGAGGCTCTGACCAAGCCCGCCGGCCGCTTGCGGCCGAAGACGGCATTGCTGCTCGGCCTCGGCCTGGTGGTGTTCGTCATCCTGCTCGGGCTTGGCACATGGCAGGTGCAGCGCCTGTACTGGAAGGAAGCCCTTCTGCAGACCATCGACCAGCGCACCCATTCAACGCCGCAGCCGCTGGCGGACGTCGAGAAGGAATTCGCCGCCACCGGTGATGTCGACTACACGCCGGTCACCGTCAGCGGGACGTTCCTGCACTCCGGCGAGCGGCATTTCTACGCCACATGGGACGGCGACGCCGGCTTCAACGTCTATACCCCGCTGGCCCTCGACGATGGCCGCTATGTCCTGATCAACCGCGGCTTCGTTCCCTATGATGTAAAGGATGCCGCCAAGCGCCCGCAAGGGCAGGTGACCGGCAAGGTCACGGTCACCGGCCTGGCGCGCAACCCGCTGCCGGCCAAGCCGTCGATGATGCTGCCCGACAATGACGTGGCCAAGAACATCTTCTATTGGAAGGATCGCGATGCCATGGCGGCGAGTGCCGGCCTGCCGGCCGGTGCCGTGCTGGTGCCGATCTTCATCGACGCCGACAAGACGCCGAACCCGGGCGGGCTGCCGGTCGGCGGCGTCACCATCATCGACCTGCCGAACTCTCATCTGCAATATGCCTTCACCTGGTATGGCCTGGCGGCGGCTCTTGCCGCGGTTCTGATCGTCAGGCTGCGCCGTCCGGCAAAGACTGAATGATCCAGAGCATCATCCCGAAAAGTGGGAACCGGTTTTCGGACAAGATCATGCTCCAACAAAGAGTTAGATCAGGCTGACCATTCAACCTGATCTCAACTGCCCTTGACAGGGCAGGGGTGCACACCTCATTTCGCGTCACGATACGATCAACCGATCTGGAATCATGCTGCAGACCGCCACAAAACCACCGCTGACGATCCGGCTCTGCCAGCCGCGCGGCTTTTGCGCCGGTGTCGACCGCGCGATCCAGATCGTCGTGCTGGCGTTGAAGAAATACGGCGCGCCGGTCTATGTCCGCCACGAGATCGTGCACAACCGCTATGTCGTCGAGGGCCTGCAAAGCCTTGGCGCGGTTTTCATCGAGGAACTCTCGGAAATCCCGGCCGAGCACCGCAAGTCGCCGGTTGTCTTCTCGGCCCACGGCGTGCCGAAATCGGTGCCGGCCGACGCCAAGGCACGCGAGCTCTTCTATCTCGACGCCACCTGCCCGCTGGTGTCCAAGGTGCACAAGCAGGCGATGCGCCATCAGCGGCTCGGCCGCCATGTGCTTCTGATCGGCCATGCCGGCCATCCCGAAGTGATCGGCACCATGGGCCAACTGGCTGAAGGCGCCGTCACGCTGATCGAGACCGAAGCCGACGCTGGGACCTTTGCCCCCGCCGACCCGGAAGCGCTCGGCTTCGTAAGCCAGACAACGTTGTCGGTCGAAGACACTGCCGGCATATTGCGGGTGCTGCAGGAGCGCTTCCCGCAACTGCATGCACCGGCCGCCGAATCGATCTGCTACGCCACCACCAACCGCCAGGAAGCGGTCAAGGAAACCGCCGCCGGCGCCGATCTCTATCTGATCGTCGGTGCGCCCAATTCCTCCAATTCGCGCCGTCTTGTCGAAGTGGCGGAGCGCGCCGGCGCCACCATGTCGCTTCTCGTACAGCGCGCCGCCGAAATTCCGTGGAATGACGTCACAAACATCTCGACGCTCGGCCTGTCTGCCGGCGCGTCGGCGCCGGAGATCATCGTCGACGAGATCATCGATGCCTTCCGCCAGCGCTTCGAGGTGACCATCGACCTGGCGATCACCGCCACCGAAACGGAGGATTTTCCAGTCATGCGGGTTCTGCGCGATGTCGAACTGACGCGGGCCGACATGGCCTTCGTCAACGGAGCCGCGTGAACAGCCCATGGCGGTCTACACCGACGTCAATGAGGGCGAACTCGGCGCGTTCCTGAGGGCATATCCGGTCGGCGAACTCTTGTCCTACAAGGGGATCGCCGAAGGCACCGAGAATTCGAACTTTTTGCTGCACACCTCAAGCGGCTCTTACATACTGACGCTTTACGAGAAGCGCGTCGACAAGGCCGACCTGCCGTTCTTCCTCGGCCTGATGGGCCATCTCGCCCGCAAAGGCATTTCCTGCCCGTTGCCGGTGACCGCGCATGACGGCACCGTCATCGGCACGCTGGCCGGCCGCCCCGCGGTCATCATCACCTTCCTCGAGGGCCTGTCGCTCCGGCGGCCGACAGCGGCGCATTGCGCGGAGGTCGGCAAGGCGCTCGCCGCCCTGCATCTCGCCGGCCAGGATTTTGCGATGACGCGTGACAACGCGCTCGCCATCGAGGGCTGGCGCAAACTCTGGAATGCCTCGCGCGACCGAGCCGACGAGGTCGAGCCGGGACTGGCGGCCGAGGTCGACGCGGATTTCGCGGATTTCGAACGCCATTGGCCGCCAGGCCTGCCGGCAGGCATCATCCATGCCGATCTGTTTCCCGACAATGTCTTCTTCCTCGGCGAGAAACTGTCCGGCCTCATCGACTTCTATTTCGCCTGCCACGACCTCTACGCCTATGACGTCGCCACCTGTCTCAACGCCTGGTGTTTCGAGAAGGATTTCTCCTTCAACCTGACCAAAGGCACGGCGCTGCTGGCCGGCTATCAGAGCGTGCGGCCTTTGAGCGATGGCGAGAAAGCAGCGCTGCCGATGCTTTCTCGCGGCTCGGCGCTGCGCTTTATGCTGACCCGGCTCTATGACTGGCTGACCGTTCCCGACGGCGGGCTGGTCATGAAGCGCGATCCGACCGAATATATCCGCCGCATGCGCTTCCACCGCGCGATCAAGTCGCCTTCTGAATACGGACTGACATGACCAAGCAGGTTGAAATCTTCACCGACGGCGCCTGCTCGGGCAATCCCGGTCCCGGCGGCTGGGGCGCCATCCTGCGCTTCAACGGCAAGACCAGGGAATTGTCGGGCGGCGAGGCCGAGACGACCAATAACCGTATGGAGCTGCTGGCCGCCATCTCGGCGCTGAATGCGCTGAAGGAGCCGTGCGCCGTCGAGCTTCACACCGACAGCAAATATGTCATGGACGGTATCTCCAAATGGATCCACGGCTGGAAGAAAAACGGCTGGAAGACCGCTGACAGGAAGCCGGTCAAGAACGGTGAACTGTGGCAGGCGCTGGATGAGGCCAATCGGCGCCACAAGGTGACCTGGAACTGGGTCAAGGGCCATGCCGGCCACACCGAGAACGAACGCGCCGACGAACTCGCAAGGGAAGGCATGGCGCCGTTCAAGAAGGGTCCGTTAAAACCTGTGGCGCCGAAGCCTGCGGCGGCGCTGAAGCCGGCGGCATCCGAGAAGCAGCCTGCGGCGCCACGGGCACGGCGCTCGACCCAGAGCTATTGAGCTCAAGCTACCGGCAGGAGACCTCACTCATGCCGATCGTATACTACATCGCCCATCCCCAGGTTCAGATCGATGCCAACGTTCCCGTGCCGCACTGGGGGCTGTCCGAGATCGGACGGGCTCGAGCATCAGCCATGCTCGAGCAGCCATGGGTCGGGTCGATCCGGCGGGTCGTCTCGTCGGCCGAACGCAAGGCGATCGAAACCGCCGAGATTCTTGGCAAACACCTCGGCCTCGCGGTCGAGGTGCGGGAGCGCATGCACGAGAACGATCGGTCGGCAACCGGCTTCCTGCCGCCGCCGGAGTTCGAGGCGGTCGCCGACCAGTTCTTCGCCAACCCGCACAAAAGCATCCGCGGCTGGGAGCGGGCCATCGATGCCCAACAACGCATTGTCAGCGAGGTCGAAACGGTGCTGGGTGCTGCGGATGGCGGCGACATTGCCTTCGTCGGCCATGGCGGCGTAGGAACGCTCTTGCTGCTCTCGCTCAGCGGCCGCGCAATCAGCCGCGAGGCGGATCAGCCGGCCGGCGGTGGTAATTACTTCGCCTATGATGTCGGCACGCGCCGCGTCGTCCACGGCTGGCGGCCGATCGACAGTCTGGCGCCGCGCCAAAGCGGCGTCAGGAAATCATCGATACCCTCGCCGCGATGAAGCCGCTCACGATCAGCAAATAGAATCCTCAGCGGATCAAAAGGGCCGTGCCGTAGAGGCCGAGCGCGAACACCGTGTGCGAGATCACGTTGAAGGCGCGGATCTGCATCGCGTTGGGGCGCTTTGAGGCGGCCCAACCGGCGCCCATGCCGGGCGCCAGCAGGAACCAGCCGGCGCCGATGGTGACCATGCCGAGGATGAAGGCCGGCAGGAAGGTCGGCGCGTCCAGCCATGCCGTGCCCACCAGCGCCACCAGGATGAAGCCGTAGACGATGCCGGTGACATAGTGGAAAGCCCAGCCCAGCGCCTGCTCATGCGCATAGGATGCGGCTTGGGCGATATCGTCGTGGAAAACCTTGCCTTCCCTAAGGTGCCAGACCCAGCGGCCGGGCGGCCCCCAGTTCGGCCGCGGCTGGCTGAGCGCCAGATGCAGGAACAGCGCCCAAAGATCCATCAGCACCGTGGCGCCGATGCCGATCGCAACGCTGCGCCAGATGATGTCAAACATCGTCGATGTCCCCCAAAGCAGGCAATCCGGCTGGAAGCGCGTCGTCGTCAGGCCATGGCGCTCATGAGCCGACGCGGCCGCCGCGGTTTAGAGCTGGCTCAGAATGTGAGCGGCACCCGATGTGTCGACTCCTGGCTTGGTCTCGACATTGAGCGCCGTGACCTTGCCGTTGTCGACGATCATCGAGAAGCGCTTCGAGCGCAATCCCATGCCGCCGCTGGAATAGTCGGAGTCGAGGCCGATCGACCTGGCGAAGTCGCCATTGCCGTCGGCGAGATAGAGGATCTTGCCTTGACCGCCGGTGAAATTGGCCCAGGCGCCCATGACATGGACATCGTTGACGGACACGACGGCGATGGTGTCGACGCCGCGGGCCAGGATGGCATCGTGGTTCTCGAGATAGCCCGGCAGATGATTGTTGCTGCAGGTCGGCGTGAAGGCGCCTGGAACGCCGAACAGCACGACCTTCTTGCCCGCGAAAATCTCGGCCGAGGTGATCACCTTGGCGCCGTCGGCGGTCATTTCCTTGAAGGTCGCATCGGGCAGTTTGTCGCCAACGGCAATCGTCATGATGGTCCTCGTGTGAAAAGCAGGGAAGGTTTCTTGCGATAGCGAAATCGGGCATCTCCCGCAACCGCCGACAAGGCCTGGATCAAGGGAAAGCCCGGATCGGGTTCGGTATCAGGGGAACGGCAGAACGCCCTCGACCGCGCCTTCGGCACTTGTCAGGGTGTAATACAACCCGCCATCGGTCGGTGTCGTCGACGGCCGGTCGAGGATCGGAATGGTAAATACCAGCCGGCCGTCCTTTTCGCTGCGTGCAGGCGCCCCGAACATATAATCGCGTCCCCCGGCGACGAATAAATCCGCCGCCTCCGGATCTCCGGGAAAAGTCGCCTCGACCATCAGCGTCTCATGGTCGCCCGGCAGCACCTTGATCCCGAAATCGGGCTTGGCAGGCGCGGGCAAGGTGGCGAGTGCAGCCTTCACCAGCGCCGCATCCTCGGCATTGTCGGGATCGGCGGCGGGATCGACGCTCAGCCGCGTCTGCACCGGAATACAGATCGTCTCGCAGATGCCAAGAAAGATGTCGGCATCGATGACGGCCGCATCCCCAGGCGACGACAAAGTGAATGTCACCGGCAGCGAGACCGGATGGTTGTAGCCGGCCCATTTGCCGTAGCCGTCGTCATGGCGCTGCGGCGGCGGGAAGGAAAACGCCGCATCGGTGATGTTGGTGCTGGCCGAAACGTCGATCTGCGGCGGCACGCCGGCGTCGCCCGGATCGCGCCAATAAGTTTTCCAGCCGGGCTTGAGCGCGATGTCGAGCACGCCCTGTATGCGACCGGCCTCGTCGGCCTTGCCTGTTGTCACCAGCCGCACCTTGCCGCCTTCGCTGTTGTACCATTCCGACGAGGAGGCGGCGGCGGGCAGGACTGCTCCGCATCCGATAGCAATACCGAGCAGCAGGATTTTCAAGCTTTGCATGGCGTTGATTTGATCGTCAGTTCATGGCCGCGCAATGTTTTCATGGCGCTCTGCGTATCATATTTGCGTGACCTTCGGGCAAGGAACAGTTGGCTTCAAGCAATCGGCCGAGTGAAGTTCGCAGTCAAGATTCCGTTGTTCCAACCGTTGGGCTTTGGCCGAATCGCACGCGGCGCATCTTTTCGGCGTCCCGGAAACGCGTTACGCTCCAGTCCATGGACTTGTTGCGCCACAAAAAGACAGCCGGTGGACGCGGCTTTCTTGACGACCAGTTCCTGATTGCCATGCCCGGCATGAAGGACGATCGCTTCACGCGCTCGGTCATCTACATCTGCGCGCACAGCGATGAAGGCGCCATGGGCCTGATCATCAACCAGACGCAGCAGATGCTGTTTCCCGATCTTCTGGTGCAGCTCGGCATCATGAACGAACAGGAGGCGATCAGGCTGCCTGCGCAGGCCCGCGACTTCGTGGTGCGCAATGGCGGCCCAGTGGACCGCAGCCGCGGCTTCGTCCTTCACTCGGGCGACTACCGGGTGGAATCCTCGCTCACCGTCTCCGACGATATCTGCCTGACCGCGACGGTCGACATATTGCGCGCCATCTCGTCCGGCCGCGGCCCGCGGCGCGCGTTGATGGCGCTCGGCTATTCCGGCTGGGGCGCCGGCCAGCTGGAAACCGAGATCGCCGAGAATGGCTGGCTGACCTGTCCGGCCACGCCGGAGCTGCTGTTCGACGCCGACATCGAGCGGAAGTACGACCGCATCCTGGCATCGATCGGGATTGATCTGGCGCATTTGAGCCTGGCCGCGGGGCACGCCTGAAGCCTCGCCTTCGCCGACGTTCCGCCGAACCTTCGCGACTAGCCGAAGCCGCCCGCCACTTTCGTCATCCTAGGGTCTGCGCCGCGTCGCTGCGCTCTTGCTTCGCCCTAGGATGACGAAGGCGCGGTCGCTTCAGCTAATTTTCGGGGTTCATTCCAATGTAACCACGCGCCTGCACGACGCATGCCTCACCCATCACGCCTGCGTCATCGGGTACTGTTCTTTCAACGCCTTCAGCACCTGGTCGCCTGGCATCGGCGCGCCGAACATGAAGCTTTGCACATATTCGCAGCCCATCTGGCGCAATTCCAGCGCATCGCTTTCGTCGGAAATGCCCTCGGCCACCACCGACAGGCCGAGTTCATGCGCCATGTTGACCATGGATTTGAGCAGCACCGCCCGCTTCGGCGTCGCGTCGTCGACGAAGCTCTTGTCGATCTTGATGGTGTCGAAGGGGAAGCGGGTCAGATAGGCGAGCGAGGAATAGCCGGTGCCGAAATCGTCCAGCGACAGGCCGATGCCGAGCTGCTTGAGCTTGGTCAGCACATGCGAGGTCTGCTCTGGATTGTCCATGACCAGCGATTCGGTAAGTTCGAGCCGGAAGCAGCGCGGCTTCAGATTGGCGCGGGCGATGACCGAGCGGACATCGCTGACCAGGTCGCGGCGGATCAGCTGGCGACTGGACAGATTGACCGACACCGACAGCGGCGTGTCGCCGATCTGCTTTTGCCAACCGGCGAGGTCTTCGGCCGCCTGCTGCATGGCAAACAGCCCAAGCTGCACGATCAGGCCACAGCTTTCGGCGACCGGGATGAAATCGCCCGGCGGGATCATGCCGCGGCGCGGATGGTCCCAACGCAGCAGCGCCTCGAAGCCGGCAATGCTGCCGTCCTCCAGCCGTACGATCGGCTGGTAGGCAAGGGTGAACTCACGCCGCTCGATGGCGCGGCGCAGATCGGATTCGAATTGCAGCCGGTCGGTGCCGACGGTGCGGAAGGCCGGTCGGAACGGCTCGATCCTGTCGCCGCCGAAGCGCTTGGCCTGGTGCATGGCAAGCTCGGCGTCCTTGACCATGTCTTCTGCCGAAGTCTGCGCCGAGGTCCAGGTGATCAGGCCGATCGAGGCAGTCAGCACGATCTCGCGCTTGGCGAAGGTGATCGGGTTGTTGATGGCGTGCTTGATGGCGTCTGCCACCGCCGCGATGCGGGAGGGTTCCTGTTCGGAGAGCAGCATCAGGGCGAACTGGTCACCGGCAAAGCGCGACAGCGAATCCTTAGGTTTCAACAGCCGGTGCAAGCGGCGCGCAATGGTGAGCAGGATGGTGTCGCCGGCCGAGATGCCAAGCCCGTCATTGACCTGCTTGAAACGGTCGATGTCGATGACGAAGACGGTGGGGCGCACCTTCTCTTCGGTGCGCGCGATCGAGATGATGGCTTCCAGCCGGTTCATCAGAAGTTCGCGGTTGGGCAGGCCGGTCAGATTGTCGTGAACGGCATCGTGCAGCAGCCTTTCCTCGGACTTTTTCTGCTCGGTAACGTCGACCATGGTGCCGACGCAGCGAATCACTTCGCCATCCGAGCCGATCACCGGCCGCGCCCGAAGCAAGAACCAGTGGTAGTGCCCGTCGGCGCCGCGCAGGCGGAAATTCTGCGAGACCCGGCCGCGCCGATGTTCGAGCACCACGTCGAGCGTGGTGCGGAACGTGTCGCGGTCGTCGGCATGCAGCACCGGCAGCCAGTTGCGGGCCGCACCCCCCAGGCTGTTGGGAGCGAGGCCAAGCTGGATGCTGACGTCGGGCTTGGTGACGACGCGGTCGCGCAGCACGTCCCAGTCCCACACCGTGTCGCCGGAGCCGGCTACGGCCAGCGCCTGCCGTTCGAGGTCGGAGAACAGGCCCTGATGCAGCGCGCCGCCGGCAAAGGCATGCTGCATGACGGTGAAGCCGATCAAAAGGATGATCAGGATCAGCCCGCCGCCCAATGCCGGCTGGGCGATGTCGTTGTCGAGCATGCCGGTGATCGCCATCCACGACCCGCATAGCCATAGCAGCACCATCACCCAACTGGGCACCAGCATGATCGCACGGTCATAACCACGAAGACCGAGCAGGATGATGAGGCCAAGCCCGGTCAGCGCGGTGGCGGCGAAGGACAGCCGGGCAATACCGGCGGCGACGGCCGGATCGATGATGGCCACACCCGCAATCAGCACCAGGCCGAGGATCCAGACCAGCGCGCCATAGCTGAAATGGCCGTGCCACCGGTTGAGGTTGAGATAGGCGAACAGGAACACCACGAAGGTCGCCGCAAGCGCCACCTCCGTTCCCGCCCGCCACATCTGCTCGTTCCCGGGCGATATCTCTATGATCTTGTTTAGAAAGCCGAAATCGACGCAGATATAGGCAAGTACCGCCCACGCAAGTGCGGCTGTCGCCGGAAACATCGAGGTTCCCTTGACGACGAAAAGGATGGTCAGGAAGAGCGCCAGCAGCCCGGCGATGCCGATGACGATGCCGCGGAACAGCGTATAGGAATTGACCGAGTCCTTGTAGGCTTCCGGCTCCCATAGATAGACCTGCGGCAGCTTCGGCGAGGCGAGTTCGGCGATGAAGGTGATCACCGTTCCCGGGTTCAGCGTCACCCGGAACACGTCGGCGTCGGAGCTTGACTGCCGGTCGAGCGCGAAGCCCTCGCTGGGGGTGATCGCGGCGATGCGGGTGGCGCCGAGATCGGGCCAGAAGATGCCGGAATTCACCAGCCGGAAATGCGGCGCCACGATCAGCCGGTCGAGCTGCTGGTCGGTGGTGTTGGCGAGCGCGAATACCGCCCAGTCGCCGCTCGAGCGCGCGTCATTGGCCTCGACCTCGATGCGCCGCACGATGCCGTCGGGACCGGGCGCGGTCGACACCTGGAAGTTTTCGCCCTGATTGACGTAGATCTGGACGGCGCGCGACAGGTCGAGCGCGACATCGTCGCGGGCAATCTTGATCGGTTCGACGGCGAAGGCCGGGAGCGCCGCGCAAAGCGTGACGACAACCGCCAGAACAAAGGCCAACAGCGACCCGTTTCGCAGGAAATTCGTCAAAAATCAGTCCTTCGTTCCAGCGCCCGGCGGATCGTCCGCGATCCGGGCGTAGAGGTAGTGGTCCTGCCAGATGCCGTTGATCCTGAGGTAGGATCGCAGAAGTCCTTCGCGCCGGAATCCGGCTTTTTCAAGCACGCGGATCGACCGGACATTGTCGGGAATACAGGCAGCTTCGATCCGGTGCAACCTCAGCGTATCGAAGGCGAAGCGGCAGACCACCTTGACCGCGTCGGTCATCAGGCCGCGGCCGCCAAACCGCTCCCCGATCCAGTACCCGACATGGCCGCTTTGCGAGACGCCGTGGCGGATATTGCCGAGCGTAATGCCGCCGGCAAGCTTGCCGCTCGCCTTCTCGAAGATGAAGAAGGCGATGGCTGTCCCCTGCGCATAGTCTTCGCGGTAGCGGCCGATGCGCAGCCGCCAGGCGGTGCGGTCGAGTTCATCGGGCGTCCAGCGCGGCTCCCACGGTTCGAGGAAGGCACGGCTTTCGCCGCGCACCGCTGACCATTCGCGATAGTCGTTGGTGTAGGGCACGCGCAGCATGACCCGGTCGCCTTTCAGTGCCGGCAGGTCACGGCGAAAGAAAGGGAGCGCGAACACCGGCGCTTGAAGGCTTAGACGGCGAGCTTGCGGGCCGTGGTGTGCGTGCCCGCAAGCGAATCGAGAATCGCCTCATAGGGCGCGAGCGTACCCACCGGTCCAACCGCGGTCAGCGTCGGCTTGGTCGAAAACAGCCGGGACGAAAGGTCGGTCAGCCGCTCGACGGTCAGCGCCGACAGCCGTTCCATCAATTCCTCCTTGGCGATCGGCCGACCGAACAGAAGCAGCTGCCTGGCGATCTGCGAGGCGCGGCTGGCCGGGCTTTCAGCCGACATGATCAGGCCGGCGCGATATTGCGCGCGGGCGCGGTCGAGCTCTTCCTGAAGGATATTCTCGCCGGCCTTCTGCAGCTCGTCGATAATGACCGGCACCAGTTCGGCAATGTCGCTCTGCCCGGTCGCGGCATGAACGCCGAAGATGCCGGTATCGGAAAAACCCCAGTGGAAGGCATAGACCGAATAGCACAGGCCACGCTTTTCGCGGACCTCCTGGAACAGCCGGGACGACATGCCGCCGCCGAGGATCATCGACAGCACCTGCGAAGCGTAGAAATCGCGCACATGATAGGCTCGGCCTTCGAAGCCGAGCACGATCTGCGCGTCCATCAGGTCGCGATCCTCGCGGAAATCGCCGCCGACATACTGCGCATATTGCGGCATCGTGCTGTCGGACTTGCTGCGGAAACCGCCGAGCTGCTTTTCGACCTCGCGCACGAAATTGTCGTGCTTAATGTCGCCTGCCGCCACGATCACCATCTTCTCGGCGCCATACTGGCGCTCTATGAAATCATGCAGCTGTTTGGAGGTGAAGGATTTGACGGTTTCCGGCGTGCCGAGGATCGAGCGGCCGATCGTCTGGTGGCGGAAGGCGGTCTCGGTGAAACGGTCGAAGACGATGTCGTCGGGCGTGTCGTGCGCGGCGCCGATCTCCTGCAGGATCACATGCTGCTCGCGCTCCAGTTCCTCTGGGTCGAATTCGGACTCCTGCAGGATATCGGCAAGGATATCCACCGCCAGCGGCACATCGTCGGACAGCACCCTGGCGTAATAGGACGTCGTCTCGACTGATGTGGCGGCATTGATCTCGCCGCCGACATCCTCGATTTCCGAGGCGATCTCGAAGGCCGTCCGCCTTTTCGTACCCTTGAAGGCCATATGCTCGAGCAGATGGGCCATTCCGTGCTCGTCGTCACGCTCATTGCGGGCGCCGGACTTGACCCAGGCGCCAAGGGCAACGGATTCGAGGCTTGGAAGGGTTTCGGTGGCGACTGTCAGGCCGTTCGACAGACGGCTTACCTCAACACCCATATGGCAAGTACTCCCTAACGCGCTGCCCTTGAGTGGCGGCTCACGTAATCTTCCACCATTTTCAGGTCGGATGGAAGTACCGTGTACTTTTCGTCGGCTGACATCAAGGACCCCAGCCATGCGGGCAGGGCCGGCGACACGCCGCAGGCGGCTTCGACCGCGGCCGGGAACTTGGCCGGGTGCGCCGTGCCCAGCACCACCATCGGCACTGCACCGTCAGCCTTGCCGGCGGCGACATGCACGGCCGCGGCCGTGTGCGGATCGAGCAGATAATTGCTGGATTCGAGCGTTGAACGGATGGTGGCGGCAACCTCGTCCATATCAGCGCGTCCGGCGTCGAATTCGGACCGCATCCGGTCGATTTCTGCGGTCTCGATGGTGAAGGCGCCGGATTGCTTGAGGCCGGCCATGTAACGCCGCACCGTCTCTGCGTTACGGTCGCAGGCCTCGAACAGCAGTCGCTCGAAGTTCGACGATACCTGGATGTCCATCGATGGCGACGTCGTCGCAAACACACCCTTGGTGCGGTATTCACCGGTCGCGAAAGTGCGCGCCAATATGTCGTTGTCGTTGGTGGCGACGATCAGCCGCTCGATCGGCAGGCCCATCTTCTTGGCGGCGTAACCGGCGAAAATATCGCCGAAATTGCCGGTCGGCACGGTAAAGGAGACCGGCCTGTCCGGCGCGCCGAGCGAAAGCGCCGAGGAAAAATAATAGACGATCTGGGCCATGATGCGGGCCCAGTTGATCGAATTGACGCCCGACAGCGACACGCGATCACGAAAACCATGATCGTTGAACATATCCTTCAGCAGGCCCTGGCAATCGTCGAAATTGCCTTCGATCGCCAGCGCCTGGACGTTGGCGGCCGTCGATGTCGTCATCTGCCGCTGCTGCACCGGCGAGACGCGGCCATGCGGGAACATCACGAAAATGTCAGTTCGGTCGCGGCCGGCAAAGGCATCGATGGCGGCGCCGCCAGTGTCACCCGAGGTCGCGCCGACGATGGTGGCGCGCTGGCCGCGCTCAGTCAGTACATGGTCCATCAGCCGGGCAAGCAGCTGCATGGCAACGTCCTTGAAGGCCAGCGTCGGACCGTGGAAGAGCTCGAGGATGAACGTGTTGGCGCCGGTCTGCACCAGCGGGCAGACGGCCCGGTGGCGGAAGGTGGCATAGGCTTCTCGCACCAGGCGCTCGAAAACGGGTGCGGCGATCTCGCCGCCGAGGAAGGGCGTCAGCACGCGGATGGCGAGGTCCGCATAGGGCAGGCCGCGCATGGCGCGGATCTCGGCTGCCGAAAACTGCGGCCATGTCTGCGGCACATAAAGCCCGCCGTCGCGGGCCAGCCCCGCCAGCACCGCATCGGCAAATCCAAGCACGGGCGCATCCCCGCGGGTACTCACATAGCGCATCGTCAAAGGTCCATTGCTGCCGCCGGTTTCATCCACGGCAATTGGTTAATTTTCCGAGCCGCCTCAGTCGCATTTTTGCCGTGGCGTTGCTATACGTCACCAACTTTGCGAGAGGGAAGTGCAGTTTCATGGCGTTTCATAAGTTCAACCGTCGCTTTGTCGCGGGTCTGGCGCTAACCGGCTTTATGCTTGCCGCCGCCGGTTGCCAATCGAGCGACAATGGCATCCTCAATCTCGGTTTCGGCAAGAAGACCGACCCGAATGCGCCAATACCGCCTCAGGATCCCAAGGTTCTCGCCAGCCAGTTGCAGGCCTACTGCCCGAAAGTGACGGTGCGTGACGGCACCGCATACTTCAATACCTACGCCAAGGGCGCGCCGCAGCCGAAAAAGAAAAAGGCTGATGCAACACAGGATGCCGAGGCCGCTGCCGCCGCGCAGACGGCGCCTGACGGCTCCATCGTCGATCCGAACAAGGATCCGGCCAAGATCATCTACCAGGCCTCGATCAGCGATGTGAGCCGCGATTGCAGCCGTGCCAACGGCCAGTTGACGATGAAGGTTGGGGTTGCCGGCAAGATCGTGCCGGGACCGCTGTTCGCCCCCGGCACCATCACCATGCCGATCCGCATTGCCGTCATGCACGGCCCCGACGTACTTTATTCGCAGATCCACCCCTATCAGATCCAGGTCAGCGATCCCTCGACCGCCACCCAGTTCGTGTTCACCGATCCCAACGTCGTCGTGCCCGAACCCTCCGCCCGGGATTACACTGTCTATGCCGGCTATGACGACATCGCGCCGGCGGCGGCAGACAAGAAGTCCGGCAAGAAAAAGAAGCGCGCTCCCGCGACGAACTAAGCTCCTGGGCGCCGTCGCTGCTGCGACGGTGCCGGTTAACTCTTTGAAAGATCCAAACGATCCGATCGTAATCCTGCAGGTGTGCGCCTGCGGGCAGGTCGCGTCTGCGCTTTAATCTCGATCCATTCCAGCGCACTTGACTCATTCATATCTCGGCGGTTATACGTCGATCAATAGCTCGCAGGTTATCGATCCTATGCCAGACGCCCACGATACTTTGTTCAGAACGCTTGCCGACCCGACCCGGCGGTCCATCTTCGAGCGCCTTTGCCGCCAGGGTGAGCAGACCGTGGGGGCCCTGACGGCGGAGTCCGGGGTTTCGCAACCGGCGGTGTCGAAGCATCTCGGCGTCCTGAAGCTGGCCGGGCTGGTGCGTGATCGCCACGCCGGACGCCAGACCCACTACAGCGCCCAGCCCGCGGCACTTGGTCCGCTGACCGACTGGACAGTTCAAATGACAGGATTCTGGGAGAGCCGCTTCGATGACCTCGAGAACCTGCTGAAAAGGATGGACCAGTGAGCAATCCCGAACTGCGCACGGTCGTCGTCGAACGTGAAATATCCTGGCCGGCGGAGAAGATCTGGCGCGCGTTGACGCAGCCGCATCTGATGGAGGATTGGCTCATGAAGAACGATTTCAAGCCTGTCGTCGGCCACAGCTTCAATCTTCGCGGCGACTGGGGCGGCGTGCTCGATTGCGAGGTCCTCGCCGTCGAGCAAGGCAGGACGCTGTCCTACAGCTGGGATTTTGCGCATGAGGATGCCGCCTACAATCTGAAGAGCGTGGTGACGTTCACGCTCACGCCCACCAGCACGGGGACCCATCTGCGCGTCGAGCAGTCGGGTTTCCATCCGAGCCAGAAGCAGGCCTATGGCGGCGCCAGGGCCGGGTGGCAGCAATTCCTCACCAAGCTGGAGCAGCTTCTGGCGAAGCCGGATTGAAGCCTGCCGGACCACGCCCTGACCGCGGGGGCAACCGAATGCAAAAAGGAGGAAATCGATGAAGATCAAGCTGACCAGCGTCTATGTGGACAACCAGGACAACGCACTGCGCTTCTACACCGACGTGCTGGGCTTTGCCGTGAAGGCCGACTTCAGCAAAGGGCCTTTTCGTTGGCTGACCGTCATCTCACCCGATGAGCCCGAGGGAACCGAGCTACAACTGGCGCTCAACGAAAGTCCGGCCGCCAAGGCCTACCAGCAGGCCATCTTCAAGCAGGGGCAGCCCGCGCTCATGCTGTTCACCGACGACGTCAAGGGTGATTACGAGCGCATCAAGGGACGCGGCGGTGCGTTCGCCACGGCGCCGACAGAAGTGACCGGCTCGACCATCGCCCAGCTCAACGACAGCTGCGGCAATCTCATCCAGATCACCCAACTGGCGCGTTGGTAGGCGCTGGTTTCAACAGGAGGGTTGCAATGAACTTGAGCAAATGGATACGTCAAACCCATCGTTGGCTGTCGATCATCTTCACGCTGACCGTGGCAGCCAATTTCATCACCATGGCGTTCGGGCAACCTCCGGCCTGGGTGGTCTATTCGCCGCTGCTGCCGCTATTCCTGCTGCTGTTCAGTGGCCTCTATATGTTCGTGCTGCCTTACGTCGCGAGATCGCGTGGCGAGCAGGGCACGCAAGGGTAGGACATGGCCAAGGCGCTGGGAAAATCGAAGGTCGCAAAACCGGCCCCAGACAAGCCGGAAAAGCCGGTCCTGCTTTCGGGCGGCAACCCGCAGATCCCGAAGGCCTGTGGGGACGCTCCGGTGCAGGCGTATATTGCTGCCATGCCGGGCTGGAAAAGCGATGTCGGGCGCCGGATCGACGCACTTATCGTCAGCGCCGTCCCCGGCGTCTGCAAGGCGGTGAAGTGGAACTCACCGTTCTATGGCATCGAGGGCGAGGGTTGGTTCCTCAGCCTGCATTGCTTCACCAGATACGTCAAAGTCGCCTTCCTTCGCGGCACGTCGCTCGATCCTGTGCCTCCCGGCGGTTCCAGGCAAAAGGAAGTGCGCTATCTCGACATCCATGAAGGCGAAGAGATCGACGAAGCCCGCTTCGCCTCCTGGGTGAAGCAGGCCAGCCGATTGCCCGGCGATAAGATGTGAACGGAGGCAGACCATGAAGATCAGCATGTCGAGCAAGGATGAGGGAGGCGCCTCTGCCTCCGAGCGGATAGATGCCCGAATCCGGGAGCTGGACGATTGGCGGGGCAAGACGTTGGCCAGCCTGCGCAAGACCATCCTCGACGCCGACCCGGAAATCATCGAGGAGTGGAAGTGGATGGGCAGCCCGGTATGGTCACGCGACGGCATGATCGCCGTCGGCAACGCTCACAAGGACAAGGTGAAGCTGACCTTTTCTCACGGTGCCAGCCTGCCGGATCCCTACAGGCTGTTCAACAACGGGCTCAACGGCAAGGTGTGGCGCGCCATCGATGTGTCGGAGGGCGACGAGATCGATGCGGATGCGCTGAAAGCGCTCGTCCGCGCCGCGATTGCCTACAACAGGGCTAAGAAGAAACCGGCTAAGTCGGCCAAAGCTAAGGACTGATCGGTTCAGGCGTCCGACCACTCCGACAGAGCGGCAATCACACTTTTCAGTTCGGCCCATCGGCGGATGACGGTTTCGGCGCCGGCTTCGGTCAGCACATCGGCATGGCCGGGATAGCTGTGCGCGGCGCCGGTGAAGCCGATCACGCGCATGCCAGCGGCCCTGGCGCCGGTGACGCCGTGCACCGAATCCTCGATGACGAAGGTGTTTGCCGGATTGGCGTTGAGTTGCTGCGCCGCGATCAGGAACACATCCGGCGCGGGCTTGGTTTTCTTGCTTGGTATTTCCAGCGCTGAAAAAATCCGGCCGGCGAAGAACGGCAGCAGGCCCACTTTCTCGAGCATGAACTCGATCCGCTCCAAGCGTGAGTTCGAGCAGACGCAGCGCGGCGCGGTGACCGCGGCGACCGCCTCGCGCACGCCGTCGATGGCGCGCACGTCGCTGCGCAGTTTGCGGTCGACCAGCTCTTCGGCCCGGTCGATCATCGAGGCCTGGAACGGGATGGCGGATTTTTGCTCGACCCGCATCATGATGTCCTTGAAGGTCAGTCCGGCATAGGTTTCGGCGTATTCCTCAGCCGAGATTTCATATCCGGCCAAGGTCAGCAATTCGGCCTCGACGCGGGCTGCGATGATTTCGGAATCGACGAGCACGCCGTCGCAATCGAAGATGACAAGATCTGGCTGGGGCATGGCAATCCGAACGAGGGAGGGTGATGGAGGCCCGGCAAGGCTCAAGCGGCGCGACATACACCAACGGGCCGGGCTGCGCAAATTGACGACGTCAGGGCTGCCTGGACCGTTGCGTCCTTCACCGAATATTTACGCTGATCGGTAACCATAACGGGGAGTAAACAGTAACGCGTGCCTTGGGTGTAAAAATGTCTGCCGTGCGTCTTCTCGCCGACCTCTCCCACGCCCCCCAGCAATCCGAGTGGCTGGACACGATCCTCAAGGGCGATTGTGTCGCCGCGCTCGACCGGCTGCCGGAAAAATCCATCGACGTCATCTTCGCCGATCCGCCTTACAATCTGCAACTCGACGGCGATTTGCACCGGCCCGACCAGTCCAAGGTCGACGCCGTCGACGATGACTGGGACCAGTTCGAGAGTTTCGAGGCCTATGACGCCTTCACCCGCGCCTGGCTCCTGGCGGCACGCCGCGTGCTGAAGCCGAATGGCACCATCTGGGTCATCGGCTCCTACCACAACATCTTCCGCGTCGGCGCCAAGATGCAGGATCTCGGCTTCTGGATCCTCAACGATGTCGTCTGGCGCAAGACCAACCCAATGCCTAATTTCCGCGGTCGCCGCTTCCAGAACGCGCATGAGACCATGATCTGGGCCTCGCGCGACCAGAAGGGCAAGGGCTATACCTTCAACTACGAAGCCATGAAGGCATCGAACGACGACATCCAGATGCGCTCCGACTGGCTGTTCCCGATCTGCACTGGCGGCGAGCGGCTGAAGAACGACAATGGCGACAAGCTGCATCCGACGCAGAAGCCGGAAGCGCTGCTCGCCCGCATCATGATGGCCTCGACCAAGCCGGGCGACATCGTGCTCGACCCGTTCTTCGGCTCCGGCACAACCGGCGCCGTGGCCAAGCGGCTTGGCCGCCATTTCGTCGGCATCGAGCGCGAGCAGGCCTATATCGACGCCGCCAATGAGCGCATCGATGCCGTGCGGCCGCTGGAAACCGCCGATCTCACCGTGCTCACCGGCAAGCGCGCCGAGCCGCGCGTCGCCTTTGTCAGCCTCATCGATACCGGGCTTATGCAGCCCGGCGCCACGCTTTACGATGCCAAGAAGCGCTGGTCGGCCAAGGTACGCGCCGACGGCACGGTTGCCATCGGTGACAGCGCCGGCTCGATCCACAAGATCGGCGCCGAAGTGCAGGGCCTGGACGCCTGCAATGGCTGGACCTTCTGGCACTATGAGCGCTCGGGCGGCCTGACCCCGATCGACGAACTGCGCCGCATCGCCAGGCTCGGCATGGAACGGGCAGGGGCTTGATCTCAGGGTGTAAAGTCGTAGAGCGCTACCTTCCGGCCTCTGCGCGGCTCACACCGCGATGCCATACCGCTCTAGGTCCGCCTTGAGCGTTTTTGCATCTGTGAACAGCACAGCATTCCAGCCAGCCGCCCTGGCTCCGTCGACATTCCTGGGGCTGTCGTCGATGAACAGCGTGGCGGAGGGCTCCAGGCCGAACGCGACCACGTGATGGTCGTAGATGGCGCGGTCGGGCTTGATCTCACGGATATCGGCCGACACGGTCACGCCGCGCGGGCGGCTAAGGAAATCGAAGCGCAGTCTTGCCTCGGCAAGCGTGTCGGCGGCGAAGTTCGTCAGCATGGTCACGTCGCGGCCGCTCTCGATCAGGCCGAGCATGATGGCGACGCTGTCCTCATAGGCATGCGGCACCATGTCGTTCCAATAGCGCCGGAAATTGCGAATGTTTTCAGCATGATCCGGGTAATCCGCGATCAGCAGCGCTTCCGCCTCTTCCCACGTCCGGCCACGATCCTGCTCGATGTTCCAGTCATGCGTGCAGACATTGTCGAAGAACCACTTGCGCTCTTCGGCATCGGGAATGAGGCGGCTGAACGGAATGTTCGGATCGTAGTGGAGCAAGACGCGGCCGATGTCGAACACGATATGGCGGATTTCAGTCATTTCTGGCCTTTCAAAGCGAATGCTAGTCAATCGGGCGGTGTTTTTTGGTTGCGCCCGGTATCGCTGCTTCGATGACCTTTTTCATGACGGTCGGCAGCGCTTCTCCGGAAATGTCATGGGCCAGCGACCAGAAATGCCCTTCCGGCGCATCACTTTTCACTTGAGCGTGAAAAACTTCGAGCGCGAGCGCGAAATGGGTGAAGACATGCGTGATCTCTCCGGCGCGCCGCCAGTCCGCAGGGAAGGGCGCTGCCTCCGAAGTGGTTGCACCGTCGATCCGCGCTGTCCAATCTGTGGTCGGCACCTCGGTCATGCCGCCGAGCAGGCCCTTGTCAGGCCGCTTGCGCAACAGGATGGCGCCGTCGCCGCGCTCGGCGACGAAGGCGGCACCCCGCCTGAGTGGTTTGTCGACCTTGGGCAGGCGGACCGCAAAGCGCTCGGGGTCGCCGGACAGGATGGCGCTGCAATCCTCGCGCACCGGGCACAGCATGCAGCGCGGCCGTCTTGGCGTGCAGATCGTGGCGCCAAGGTCCATCATTGCCTGGGCGAAGTCGCCCGGCCTTGTCTGCGGAACCAGTCTTTCGACGAGCGCGCGGATTTCAGGCTTTGCCTCGCTGAGCGGCGTTGCGATCGAATAGAGCCGCGAGATGACACGTTCGACATTGCCGTCGACGACCGCCGCCGGACGGTCAAAGGCGATCGCCGCGATCGCCGCCGCCGTATAGGCGCCGATCCCCGGCAATTCCCTCAATCCCGTTTCGTTGTCGGGAAAACGGCCGCCCTGGCTCGCAACCAGATCGGCGCAGGCCTTGAGGTTGCGCGCCCGTGAATAATAGCCGAGCCCGGCCCAGGCCTTCATCACATCCTCGGCCGGCGCAGCCGCCAGCGCCTTCACATCAGGCCATTTCTCGACAAAGGCGCGAAAATAGGATTTTACCGCTTCGACCGTGGTCTGCTGCAGCATCACTTCCGAAAGCCAGATGCGATAGGGGTCCGGCCGTGCACCGCCGGCCGCGGCGTGCGGCGTGATCCGCCACGGCAGTTCGCGATGGTGCGCGTCGTACCAGGCAAGCAGACGCGCGGCGATCTCTCCCGATAGAGTTGGTCCGGATGCGGCCTTGCGGGTCTGTTCGTGCAGTGCCATTGATCGCGGGCTGGCTCTAGGCTGGTGAGGAGCGTGGCTGGAGAACGTACATGGCAGGGAGAACGCCTTACGGCAATCCCGTTCCGGTGAGCGATCTCGCGACCGCGATCCTCGACCCCGTGCTGCGCAAGCGGGCCGGCATTTCGATCGGGCTGGTGCAGTCATGGGAAGAGATCGCCGGCCCCAGGCTCGCCGGCCATTCGCGCCCCGAAAAAATCCAGTGGCCGCGCCGCATGCATGAGGACGATCCGTTCGAGCCGGCGGTGCTGGTCATCGCCTGCGAAGGCATGGCCGCGCTGCACCTACAGCACGAGACCGGCGAGATCATCAACCGCGTCAATGCCTTTCTCGGCTTCAACGCGATCGGCAGGATCCGGATCGTGCAAAAGCCGGTGCTGAGGGACAAAGCCCGGCCGAAACCGACGCCGAGAGCACTGACTTCTGTCGAAAAGGCCAAATTGTCGGATACCGTCGGCAAGATCGAGGATGAAGGCTTGCGCGCCTCGCTGGAGCGTCTTGGCGCCACAATTCTTGGCCAAAGGAAGCGGCCAAGGTAATCAACCGGTAATCAGTCGGTCATGAACGCGTCATCTATCTCGCGCATTCGTGATCCTGCATGTAGAGTTTGGCGATTGGAATGGGGACGGCGATGCCTTAATTCCCGCCAACTCTCGCCTTTTCTAGCCTTTGCGTTGCAAAATCAAACCACAGTCAGGTGATTCGCATGAACCGTAGCTTGTCCCGCAGAAACCTCCTGTCTTCGCTGGCCGTCATTCCGGCAGTGGCTATGCTCGCCGCATGCAGCGATTCAGGCGAGGATGCCAAAGCAGCGGATGTGAAGCCTGCGGCTCCCGCGCCTGCTTCGACGCCTGCCACTCCGGCCGCCGTCAAGGTCCCGGAGTCTTCCGGCAATGTCGACATGGCCGAACTGCTGAAGCCCGGCGCTTTGCCCGACAAGCAGCTCGGCAAGGATGACGCCAAGGTCACCATCGTCGAATATGCCTCGATGACCTGCCCGCATTGTGCGCATTTCGCCGCGACCACCTTCCCTGAGTTGAAGACGAAGTACATCGACACCGGCAAGGCGCGTTACATCCTGCGCGAATTCCCGTTCGATCCGAGCGCCGAGGCCGGTTTCATGCTGGCGCGCTGTTCGAAGGACAATTATTTCCCGATGGTCGACGTGCTGTTCAAGCAGCAGGCCAACTGGGTCGGCGTCAACAATACCAAGGATGCGCTGCTGCAGATCTCCAAGCTCGCCGGTTTTACACAGGAGTCCTTCGAGGCCTGCTTGACGGACCAGAAACTTCTGGACGATGTGAGATCGGTCCAGAAGCGCGGCGCCGATGAATTCAAGGTCGACTCGACGCCGACCTTCTTCATCAACGGGAAAACCTACAAAGGTGCGATGTCGATTGAGGAAATATCGGCCATCATCGACCCTCTGCTCTGACGTCCAGGCGGCGCCGGAGCGACTGCGCTTCGGCGTCAGCGCACCTTTGTGCCTTCCAGGCAGGCGCGAATGAAGTTTTCGCGCCTTCGCCTCCTCGGCTTCAAGTCCTTCGTCGAACCCGGCGAGTTCGTCATCGAACGTGGCCTGACCGGCATTGTCGGGCCGAATGGCTGCGGCAAGTCGAACCTTGTCGAGGCGATGCGCTGGGTGATGGGCGAAAGCTCATACAAGAACATGCGCGCGTCCGGCATGGACGACGTGATCTTTTCCGGCTCGGGAACGCGCCCGGCCCGCAACACCGCCGAAGTCACGCTGTTCCTCGACAATAGCGACCGGACCGCGCCCGCCGCCTTCAACGACGCCGATGAATTGCAGGTGTCGCGCCGCATCGAGCGCGAAGCCGGCTCGCTCTACCGCATCAACGGCAAGGAAGCCCGCGCCAAGGACGTGCAGCTTCTGTTCGCCGACCAGTCGACCGGCGCGCGCTCGCCTTCCATGGTCGGACAGGGCCGTATCGGCGAACTGATCCAGGCCAAGCCGCAGGCGCGCCGCGCGCTGCTCGAAGAGGCCGCCGGCATTTCCGGCCTGCACACGCGCCGTCACGAGGCCGAGCTTCGGCTGAAGGCGGCCGAACAAAATCTGGAACGGCTGGACGATGTCGTCGGCGAACTGGAGAGCCAGATCGAAAGCCTTAAGCGCCAGGCGCGCCAGGCATCGCGCTTCAAGAACCTGTCGGCCGATATCCGCAAGGCGGAAGCCACGCTCTTGCATCTGCGCTGGACTTTGGCCAAAACCCAGGAGGGCGATGCGCGTTCGGCATTGGCGGTTGCCACAGCTCTGGTCGGCGACCGCGCCGCCGCCCAGATGGCTGCCGCCCGTGAGCAAGGCATCGGTGCCCACCGGCTGCCCGATCTGCGCGATGCCGCGGCCGCCGCGGCTGCCGCCTTCCAGCGCCTGTCGATCGCCAAGGCGCAGATCGAGGAGGAGGCAGGCCGCATCCGCGCCCGCCAGGCCGAACTCGAGCGCCGGCTGCAGCAGCTCGACGGCGACATCGCCCGCGAGGAGCGCATGGTCCGCGACAATGCGGATATTCTTGAGCGCCTGCGCGAGGAAGAAGCCACGCTCAACTCAGACAATGCCGGCGCCGCCGAGCGCGAAGCCACGACGCGGGCCGCTTTCGAGCAGGCCGGCGCAACGCTGTCGCAGAGCGAAGCCAAGCTCGCTGCGCTGACCGCCGAACGCGCCGAGGCCGCCGCCGCGCGCAATCAGATCGAACGAACGCTGCGCGAAAACGCCGAACGCCGCGATCGCTTTGCCCGCCAGCTGGCCGATGTCGACCGCGAATTGTCCGAGATTGTGTCGAAGGTTGCGGGCTTGCCCGATCCCGCCGAGAAGCGCGCTCTGGTCGAGGACGCGCTCGCCCGGTTGGAGGAGGCCGAGGCCGGCGCCATTGCTGCCGAACAGGCGGTCGCCGAGGCGCGCGCCACCGAGAGTGCCGCCCGTCCGCCGCTGCAGGATGCCAGGGCCGAACTCGCCGGCATCGAGACCGAAGCCCGCACGCTGGCCAAGATCCTCAATGCCGCCAGCGGCGATCTTTTCCCGTCGGTGCTGGAGCAACTCAGCGTCGAACGCGGCTATGAGACGGCCCTTGGTGCTGCGCTTGGCGAGGATCTCGACGTGCCGCTCGACCGCAGCGCGCCGGTGCACTGGGGCGAAAGCCAGGTTCAATCAGGCGATGCGGCCTTGCCGGAAGGCCTCAAGAGCCTCGCCAGCGTGGTGCGCGCGCCTTCGCAGCTTGCCCGACGGTTGGCGCAGATCGGCATTGTCGACACCTCTGACGGCCGCCGGCTGCAGGCTCTACTCGCTCCCGGCCAGCGGCTGGTCAGCCGCGACGGCGCGCTGTGGCGCTGGGACGGGCTGACCGCCAGCGCCGATGCACCGACCGCGGCCGCGCAAAGGCTGGCGCAGAAGAACCGGCTGGCCGAGCTCGATGCCGAGGCGGTACAGGCGACGCAGATCGTGCGCGAGGCCGAAGCCGCCCTTGCCCAGGCCGAACAGGCACTCCGCCAGGCGAGTGAGGCCGAACGCAATGCCCGCCAGGCCGGGCGCGATGCCCAGCACGGCCTGGACGCCGCCCGCAGCGCACTGGCCGAGGCCGAAAAGGCCGGCGGCGAATTGGCAAGCCGCCGCGCCGCGCTCGACGAGGCGCGCGCGCGCATCGTCGACAGCCATGAAGAGACGGCCGCCGCCTTCGCCGAGGCCGAAATGCTGCTGCAGGACGCCCCCGATCTCGGCGACCTGCAACTTCAGCTCGAACAGACCGCCGCCAATGTCAGCCGCGATCGCGCAACCTTGGCCGACGCGCGCGCCGTCCATGAAGGCCTGCGCCGCGAAGCCGAGGCGCGCACGCGCCGGCTGGATGCCATCGGCGCCGAGCGCAGCAACTGGCTGCAGCGGGCCGAAAACGCCTCGACGCAGATCGCCTCGCTCGGCGAGCGCAGGGCCGAGGCCGAGGCCGAGCGCGAAACGCTGGCCGACGCCCCCGACGAGATCGACGCCAGGCGCCGCGCGCTGCTGTCGCAGCTGACCGAGGCAGAGACCTTGCGCAAGGCGGCCGCCGACCGCTTGCAGGAGGCCGAGAACAAGCAGGCCGAGCTGGACAAGGCCGCCACCGCGGCGATCCAGTCGCTGGCCGATTCCCGCGAAACCCGCGTCCGCGCCGAAGAGCGTTTGACCGCCGCCGATGAGCGCCGGCTCGAGGTCGAGGCGCGCATCCAGGAAACGCTGAACACGCCGCCGCATCTGGTCATTCGCCATACTGGCCTGGAAGCCGACAGCCCGATGCCCGAAATGGGCGACATCGAGCGCCAGCTCGACCGGCTGAAGGTTGAGCGCGAGCGGCTCGGCGCCGTCAATTTGCGCGCCGAGGAAGAGCAGAAGGAATTGTCGGACCGGCTGGAGGCCATCGTTTCCGAGCGCGAGGACATCATCGAGGCGATCCGCAAGCTCAGGCAAGCGATCCAGAGCCTGAACCGCGAAGGCCGCGAACGGCTGCTTGCCGCTTTCGAGGTGGTCAACGGCCATTTCCAGCGGCTGTTCTCGCATCTGTTCGGTGGCGGCACGGCCGAACTGCAGCTGATCGAATCCGACGACCCGCTGGAAGCCGGTCTCGAAATCCTTGCCCGTCCGCCCGGCAAGAAGCCGCAGACCATGACGCTGCTGTCCGGCGGCGAGCAGGCACTGACGGCGATGTCGCTGATATTTGCCGTGTTCCTGACCAATCCGGCGCCGATCTGCGTGCTCGACGAAGTCGACGCGCCGCTCGACGATCACAATGTCGAGCGCTTCTGCAACCTTATGGACGAAATGGCCGCGACCACCGAGACGCGCTTCGTCATCATCACCCACAACCCGATCACGATGGCGCGCATGAACCGCCTGTTCGGCGTGACCATGGCCGAGCAGGGCGTCAGCCAACTGGTCTCGGTCGATCTGCAGGCCGCCGAGGCGATGCGCGAGGCGAGCTGACGCAGCATGCTTTGTTGATTTCGTCGGCGATGGCCTCGATCCGACTGTTGCAACAGGACCGTCGCCCTTGCGACCTGCTTGCGACGCGCATTCTGTAAGGTTCGAAGAGAAGGAATTTAAGCGCCACCTGAGAGCGAACGCCAAAGCCCACATGCAAAGCGCCGGCCAACGCGAAAGCGATGCCTACAAGGCGCAGATGGCAATAGGCTCCGACAGCAATTCAGCTGCCACGTTTATCGGAAGCCCAGGAAGCTCAGTATCGCAATCACGATAACGACTGCTCCGATGAGCCAGATTATGTTGTTCACCGTATCTCTCCCGAACTAGTTGCTGGGAGTGAACTCGTAAGAGCCTACTAATGTTCCCGCATTTTCTGCGTCGAAACAAAATGGCGGCCATCGCTTCGTCGATTGCCAGACCAAGGTCCGAACAGGGTATGACTGAAGTCCTGACGTCGGAGCCATAGGCCCGAAGGCGGGCAACCTATGCCCTCCCGATACATTGGAACCCGGCTGCCGAGCATGAGTCCCTTCATCGGTGGTCAATCGGGTGCCCGCCATTCCTGAGAGGTTAGCGGGCACCCGATCGTCGTGACACCGCCAAGCGGTGTTCGTTCAATAGAGAGGCTGACAGTGACCTTTGTCCAGAGATCAGTGCGTGACGGCGCAAC
Source organism: Mesorhizobium sp. M1078 (assembly GCF_040318615.1). Classification (NCBI taxonomy): domain Bacteria; kingdom Pseudomonadati; phylum Pseudomonadota; class Alphaproteobacteria; order Hyphomicrobiales; family Phyllobacteriaceae; genus Mesorhizobium; species Mesorhizobium sp. M1078. Next base: position 12,272 of record NZ_JAMYMP010000002.1, on the reverse strand, counting down.
CCGACCCGCAAACGACAACGACAGTCCTGCGGAAGTTTCTTCCGTTCTTGACCTCATACCATCGGCTGACGACGACAAGGTCGCTGAGCTTGTCAGGCGAACAGAGCGCCTGGCAATCGCAGTGGTTATCGGAATCGCGGTTCTGCTGATCTTGGCGCCGGTGGTTTACCTTGCACTTTCTTACGGGATCTGAGACGGCCCGACCTATGGGATCTGAAATGGCCTGATTGGTCTCGTAGATCTCACAAATTGTGCCGACGGTCTTCCTCGCAAGACGGGTGTTTCCCGTCACAGATCAGGAGATCGAACGCGACGACATAGAAGGGTCCTGTGCAGCGCTCCTTTGTCGAGTGGCGTAACCCTGGTGGTCGGCTTGAAAGAGCGCCTTTACCAGAAGTTGCCAACAGGAGCTGCTGTCGCAACTTCTTCTTTCGATACGCCGTGTTGCACGGGAGCAGCCGTCACTGATCGCGCCCGTGGACCGACGACGCTACTCGGAACCAAAGGGATGGGACGCGGTTATCCCCGCGAAGGGATAATTAGCAGGTGGAGATATTACAATGAAAACAATGATCGTGAGCGCCTTGGCGCTGTTCATTGCCATGCCGACGATAGCTCCGGCAGCCGAAGCTGACGTGGTCATCACGACCCACCATCGACATCATCACAGGAGCGTAAAGGTCATCAATGACCAGGGTCAACGCCTTCATCACCGCAGACACGGCACGGTTGCCTTCTACGACCACGGCCGCAGACATCATCGCCGGGATACGGTCATCGTGACCGGCTCGATCGAGCGCAGCCATCATCGCTATTATCGACATCATCGGCATCATCCCGTCGTCATCCAGGACGACAACGATTACTGATCCTCTCCGCACGGCCCCGGCTCTGTCAACGGAGTCGGGGTCGCGTGGGAGTCAGATAGCTCCTGACGGCAGCCATCGATGAGGTCGGTAAATCATTGATTCCAAAGGCATGTGATTTGGCTGGGGCGCCAGGATTCGAACCTGGGAATGTCGGTACCAAAAACCGATGCCTTACCACTTGGCGACGCCCCAGCAAGCGAGCTTTGCCCGTTGCGCGCGGCCTTATAAGACGAGCGGCACGAAAGCTCAATGCCGAGTTGGCCACTGTGCAAAACTGATCCACCGCTTCGCGCGGGGAAGCGCTATTCGCCCCAGACCGCCAACTCGTTGCCGGCGGGATCGGTGAAATGGAACCGCCTGCCGCCCGGGAACGAGAATATCGGCTTGACGATCGTGCCGCCGGCGCTTTCGACAACGTCGAGCGTTGCTTCCAGATCCTGCGAATAGAGCACCGGCAATGGTTTCGCCGGAGCCTCGGCTGCATCGGCCTGGAAGCCGCCATCGAGCCCTTCGCCGAAGGCCGAATAGGTCGGCCCTTAATCGGTGAACGACCACGAGAAGGCGGCGCTGTAGAAAGCCTTGACGCTGCCCAGCGTCGCGCCGGTCGCGGGCAGTTCGAGATAGTCGAGTTTTCCGTTGAGTTTCATCACGCTGCTCCCAACTTGTTCCCTATATGTTCTATATCTTGGGCAGCGATACGGCAAGTCTTTTCGACGCAGCTTTTGCTTAATCGATTGTAGTCGCCGGGCTTCGCTGCCACACCTTGCCTTTCGCACTGCAGCATAATAACGCTCGGGTCGGAGCGCGGGGGGAACCGGGTCTTGGCCCCGGGGTTCTAATCTTCCGAGAACTTGGAGGGCGAGCATGACCAAATGGGTCTACACCTTCGGCGATGGCGCCGCGGAAGGACGTGCGGGCGACCGCAACCTTCTCGGCGGCAAAGGCGCCAATCTGGCCGAGATGTGCAGTCTTGGCCTGCCCGTGCCGCCGGGCTTCACCCTCACCACCGAAGTCTGCAACGCCTATTACGCCAACGGCAACAGCTATCCGGCCGCGTTGCAGGCCGACGTCGTCAAGGCGCTGGACCATATCGGGCAACTGACCGGGCGCCGTTTCGGCGATCCGTCGAAGCTGCTTCTGGTCTCGGTCCGCTCCGGGGCCAGGGCCTCGATGCCGGGCATGATGGACACCGTGCTCAATCTCGGCCTCAATGACGAGACGGTCGAGGCGCTGGCAGCCGATTCCGGCGATGCCCGCTTTGCCTATGACAGCTACCGCCGCTTCATCCAGATGTATTCCGATGTCGTCATGGGTCTCGACCACGAAGTGTTCGAGGAAATCCTCGAGGACCAGAAGGCGAGCCTCGGCCACGAGCTCGACACCGAACTGACAGCGCAGGAATGGCAGAGCGTCATTGCCCTCTACAAGGCCAAGGTCGAGGAGGAGCTCGACAGGCCGTTTCCGCAGGACCCGCACGAGCAGCTGTGGGGGGCGATCGGCGCGGTGTTTTCCAGCTGGATGAACAACCGCGCCATCACCTACCGGCGCCTACACGACATCCCGGAAAGCTGGGGCACGGCGGTCAATGTCCAGGCCATGGTATTCGGCAACATGGGCGAGACGTCGGCCACCGGCGTCGCCTTCACGCGCAACCCCTCGACCGGCGAAAAGATGCTCTATGGCGAATTCCTGGTGAACGCGCAGGGCGAGGATGTCGTAGCCGGCATCCGCACGCCGCAAAACATCACCGAGGCGGCGCGCATCGCCGCCGGCTCCGACAAGCCGTCGCTGCAGAAACTGATGCCGGACGCGTTCCGGTCCTTCGTCGACATCTCCGACCGCCTGGAACAGCACTACCGCGACATGCAGGATCTCGAATTCACCATCGAGCGCGGCAAATTGTGGATGCTGCAGACGCGTTCCGGCAAGCGCACCGCCAAGGCGGCGCTGAAGATTGCCGTCGAAATGGCGCGCGACAAGCTGATCACGACGGAGGAGGCGGTCGCCCGCATCGATCCCGCCTCGCTCGATCAGCTGTTGCATCCTACCATCGACCCCAAGGCCGCGCGCGATGTCATCGGCGTCGGCCTGCCGGCTTCTCCGGGCGCCGCGACCGGCGAGATCGTCTTCTCGTCCGCCGATGCCGAGGATCTGAAGACGCAAGGTCGCAAGGCAATCCTGGTGCGCATCGAAACCAGCCCCGAAGACATTCACGGCATGCATGCTTCAGAAGGCATCCTGACCACGCGCGGCGGCATGACCAGCCACGCCGCCGTGGTCGCGCGCGGCATGGGCAAGCCTTGCGTTTCGGGCGCCGGCTCGCTGCGTGTCGACTACAAGGCCGGCACGCTGATGTCGATGGGCCAGACCTTCCGCAAGGGCGACATCATCACCATCGATGGTAGCAACGGCCAGGTGCTGAAGGGCGCCGTGTCGATGCTGCAGCCGGAACTGTCGGGCGATTTCGCCGCCATCATGGAATGGGCCGATGCGGTGCGCCGCATGAAGGTGCGCACCAATGCCGAGACGCCGCTCGATGCGCGCATGGCGCGCTCCTTCGGCGCCGAAGGCATCGGCCTCTGCCGCACCGAGCACATGTTCTTCGACGGCGAGCGTATCGTCGCCATGCGCGAGATGATCCTGGCCGATACCGAGAAGGACCGCCGCACCGCGCTTGCCAAGCTGTTGCCGATGCAGCGCTCGGATTTCCTCGAACTGTTCGAGATCATGGCAGGCCTGCCGGTGACGATCCGGCTGCTCGATCCGCCGCTGCACGAATTCCTGCCCAAGACGGAAGCGGAGGTGGCGGAGGTCGCCGCCGCCATGAACGTCTCGCTCGACAAGCTCAGGCAGCGCACCGAAGCCCTGCACGAGTTCAACCCGATGCTCGGCCATCGCGGCTGCCGCCTCGCCGTCTCCTATCCCGAGATTGCCGAGATGCAGGCGCGCGCCATTTTCGAGGCAGCCGTCGAGGCCGGCAAGAAAGCCGGCGCGCTGGTCGTTCCCGAGATCATGGTGCCGCTGGTCGGCCTGGTGAAGGAGCTCGACTACGTCAAGGCGCGCATCGATGCGGTCGCCAAGGCTGTCATGGACGAGACCGGCGTCAAGATCGACTATCTCACCGGCACGATGATCGAGCTTCCGCGCGCGGCGATCCGCGCCCACGTCATCGCTGCTACGGCCGAGTTCTTCTCCTTCGGCACCAACGACCTCACCCAGACCACTTTCGGCATCTCGCGCGACGATGCGGCGTCCTTCCTCGAGACCTATCGGCAGAAAGGCATCATCGAGCAGGACCCGTTCGTCTCGCTCGACATCGAGGGCGTCGGCGAACTGGTGCGCATGGCTGCGCAAAAGGGCAGGGCGACACGGCCCGACATCAAGCTCGGCATATGCGGTGAACATGGCGGCGATCCGGCCTCGATCCGCTTCTGCGAAGAGGTCGGCCTCGACTATGTCTCGTGCTCTCCCTACCGCGTGCCGATCGCAAGATTGGCCGCAGCCCAAGCCGCGGTGCAGATTGCCAAAACAGCAGCGCCGCGCCCCAAAAAGAGCGCCGCGGCATCCTGATTTCGACACAGTCCTTTCGGTATCGATGAAACGGCCACCCGTGGGTGGCCGTTTGGCGCTAAGCTTACGATTTTGTAAGCAAATTCACGCTGATGTGCGCGCCCCAACACGCAATCCAGACATCGTTTCTTCCCAATTTCACGGCCCCCCAACCCGCCCGGTGCCGAGAAAAAGATGTTACAGATTTCGCCCAGACCCTTCCGCTCGATCCTGATTATCCAGACCAAGTTCATCGGCGATATTGTTCTGTCCTCCACGCTCGCCAAGAACCTGCAGCTCGAATATCCCGGTGTCAGGATCGTCTTTCTCTGCGAGGCGCGCCTCGCCAGTTTCGTCACCGCGCACGGCATCGCCGCCGAGGTCGTCAGCTTCCGCCGCGCCGCCATGCGCGGCACCCCGCTGGAGCGTGGGCGCGAGCTCTATTCTATGATCAGCAAGCTGCGCCAATTCCGTTTCGACCTGACCATCGACCTCACCGATTCAAAGACATCGCGGCTCATCGTCAGGTTCCTCAACGCCAGCACCCGCATCGGCTACAATCCTCCGGAAAGGCCGCTGCGCTGGCATGAGCGCCAGCCCGCCAATGTCTTTGCCGAGCCGTTCGGTTTTGGCGAACGTCACTATCTCTACCGCTACCTTTCGCCGCTCGAGCCGCTCGGCGTCGGCCTGCGCGTGCGGGTGCCGTCGATTCGGCCATTGCCGATGGAGACGGCGAGGGCCCAGGCATTGCTGGACAAACACCATTTGCGGCCAAACGGCTTTATCGCGGTGCATGCCGGCGCAAGTTTTCACGGCCGGCGCTGGCAGCATGAACGCTTTGCCGCCGTGATCGACACGATTTCGCGCGAAACCGGACTGGATTTCGTACTCGTCGGCGGCCCTGACGAGCGCAAGCCGGCCGAGCAGATCCTCGCCAGTGCCGCGTCGATCGTCAACCTCGTCGGCGCGCTGTCGCTGGAAACGCTGCTGGCGGTGTTGCAGCAGGCGCGGCTGTTTGTCGGCAATGAGAGCGGCCCCATGCACATGGCAGCAGCGGCCGGAACGCCGGTTGTCGGCCTTTTCGGCCTGACCAGCCCGGCCGTCTGGGGACCGGTCGGCGTGCCCAGCCTCGCCTTGCAGCCATCCATGCCGTGCAATTGCGTGGCGGGCAGCCTGTGCAATCCGCTCGATCCCAGCAAGGCCTGCTGCGTCTGGCGCCTCGAGGTCGAACCGGTCGTCGCGGCCGTGCGCGAAGTCCTGTCACGCACGCATGTGGAACTGGAACACGCCGTCTGACGGTGCGCGGCGGTCACATTGTCGGGATATCAGCTTTCTCACGGCCACTATCCCGATTTCCGCCTTGTTGCGGGTCCTGGGATGCGGCTATGACAGCGCCGATTCTCAGACAAGACAGGCATCCCTTGCAAAAGCTGTTTTGCGCCTTGGCGCTATCTATCGTGGCCGTGTCCTCGGCCCAGGCCGCGCCGCTTGTCGAGCCGGCGCTGCATCTGAAGGCTGAGGACGGTAGCAGTGTCGGCCGCGTCGCGCTTACGCTCGACGCCTGCGGCGGCCAGACCGATACGAGGATCCTGTCGGCGCTGGTGGAGAACCGGATTCCGGCGACGATCTTCGTCACCGGTATCTGGCTGAAGCGCAACGCCGCCGCCGTCGAGATCATGCGCGCGCATCCGGACCTGTTCGAACTGGAAAACCATGGCGGCCATCACATCCCGGCCGTCGACACGCCGCGCAAGATCTATGGCATCCGCAGCGCCGGCAGCCCGGAAGCGGTGCAGGCCGAAGTCGAATCGGGCGCTGCCGCTCTCGCTGGCACCGGCGAGCCGGCGCCGAAATGGTTTCGCGGCGCGACCGCCGAATACAGCCCGTCGGCTATCGCCATGATCCGCAAGCTTGGCTTCAAGGTCGCCGGCTTTTCGATCAACGGCGATGGCGGCTCGTTGCTCGGCGCAAAGAAACCGCCCGGCGCATCGCCGCCGCCAAGGATGGCGATGTCATCATCGCCCACATCAACCAGCCGACCCACGCCGCCGGCGAGGGCGTCGTGCAAGGTCTGCTCGCGCTGAAGGCCAAGGGGCTGATGTTCGTGCGGCTGGATGACGCCGACGGTGTCGGCAACGACGGGACGACTGATTAGGATCAAGCGGCGGCAGGCAGTTTCACCGCCTTTGGACTGACGTCGCCGACGTTTGAGATTAGCCGAGGCCTCTGAGCTTCGTCATCCCAGGATGAAACAGGAGCGAAGCTCCGTCGCGAAGACCCTGGGATGACGAAGCGAGCAACGGCGGCTTGAGTCGCTTGCTCAGGCCGGTGCTGCTTCGATCGTCACCCTGTCGGGATAGAAGGCGCCGTGGTCGCGAATCTCAGCCATTTCGTCGAACGGCTGCTCATAGCCCCACATTGCGTCCTTGCCGGTCTCGCCGGCCGGCAGCACGCTCCAGTAGCTGGCGTCGCCCTTGTAGGGGCAGTGGGTCGACAGGGTGGTTTTGCCGAGCTGGGTGAAGTCGATGTCTTCGAAGGGGATGTAGAATGCCTGGCGGTAGGGCGGTTCGGACAGAAGCTTCGCCCGCGTCGATGAGGCGATCACCGTATCGCCGGCACGCACGACCACGGTACCGCGATAGGGTTCGACGGTGATGACCTTGCCGGGATTGCTCTGAAAGCCGGGGGCGGGGTTGGCGATCTGGTCCATGCGGGGTTCTCCTTGTTCATTGGGAGCACAGTCCGATTGAGAGCGTGCGGGATGCTTCCCATGTCTCTAAAATGTGTCTGGAGAACCCGTTGCGCAAGCCTTCGCCAGTAGCCCAGAGCTGGCCTTCCGATCACTAAAAACGATCCCGCGTGGAATGCTCAGGCTGCGGTCTTGAACACGTCCATGAGGCCGGCATAGGCCGCGGCAATACCGGCTACCGGGTTGGTGCTTCTTGACGTCGTCTCGACCTTCAGTGGGCCGCCGCCTGTCGGCAAGGTGAGCAGCAGGAACTGGCGATTGCCGCCATCGCCGATCGATGCGGCGGCGACATGCTGGCCTTCGCCTTCGTTCTGGACGCACATTTTGAACAGCAGCGTGCCGCCGACCGCTTCAAGGGCGCCGCCGACCACCTCGACAAATTCGTCTTCGGAGACCTTTTTGGCCTCCGGCACGAGATCGGCCAGACTTGCGGCAAGCGTGTCTTCAAGCTCTTTGTCGTCGAGTTGAATATCGTCCAACTGCACGTCTTGGGCCCCGCTGTCATCCAGCTGCCTGTCGTCGATCTGCCTGTCGTCGATCTGCCTGCCGTCGATCTGCTTGTCGTCGATCTGCTTGTCGTCGAGCTGCGTGTCCATGCGAACCTCTTTCAGTCGCCAATCCGCACCCCTACCCCGTTAACGAACCTTAACGTCGACGATGGCCGGATTGTGGCGGTTTTCCCCGCCTTTCGATCACTGCTTGCTTCAGCCGTTAACGGTTGGAGACGTCATGGCTGGACAATCCGTCCGTTCGTCCCACAATGGAACAAAAGACGGGAAAAACGAGGAAGCAATGGGAGGAACCAGATGCTCGGACTGATGCAGGAATGGCCGCTGCTCTGCCACAAGCTGATCGACAATGCCGAGCGGCAGCACGGGACGCGCGAGATCGTCTCGCGCTCGATCGAAGGTCCTGTCGTTCGCACCACCTATGCTGAAGTTCATCGCCGCGCGCTCAAGGTCGCTCAACGGTTGGAGCGCGATGGCTTTGTGCTCGGCGACCGCATCGCGACCCTGGCCTGGAACACGGCGCGCCACATAGAGGCCTGGTACGGCATCATGGGCATCGGCGCCATCTACCATACGCTTAACCCGCGTTTGTTCCCCGAGCAGATCGTCTGGATCATGAACAATGCGCAGGATAGAGGGATCTTCGTCGACCTGACCTTCATGCCGCTGCTGGAAAAGATCGCCGGCGCGGTCAAATCGCTGAAAAAGGTGATCGTCCTGACCGACAAGGCGCATCTGCCTGAAACGACGCTGCCGAATGTGGTTGCCTATGAGGACTGGCTGAACGAGGCCGATGGCGACTTCGCCTGGAAGGTTTTCGGCGAAAACACCGCAGCCGGCATGTGCTACACCTCCGGCACGACGGGCGATCCCAAAGGCGTGCTCTACAGCCACCGCTCGAATGTGCTGCATGCCATGATCGCCGCCATGCCCGACGCCATGGGCCTATCGGCGCGGGACACGATCCTCCCCGTCGTGCCAATGTTTCATGCCAATGCCTGGGGCCTTGGCCAGAGCGCGCCGATGATCGGCGCCAAGCTGGTCATGCCCGGTTGCAAGATGGACGGCGCCTCGATCTACGAGCTGCTCGACACCGAGAAAGTGACCTTCAGCGCCGCCGTGCCGACCGTCTGGATGATGCTGCTGCAGCATCTCGAAGAGACCGGCAAGAAGCTTCCCCATCTCAGCAAAGTCGTCATCGGCGGCTCGTCCTGTCCGCGCGCCATCACCAGGAAATTCCAGGACAATTACGGCGTCGAAGTCATCCATGCCTGGGGCATGACCGAAATGTCGCCGCTCGGCACGCTGTGCACCATGAAGCCGCAATATCAAGCGCTCGAGGGCGAGGCCCGGCTCGATATCCAGGGCAAGCAGGGCTACCCGCCCTTCGGCGTCGAGATGAAGGTGACGGACGATGACGACAAGGAACTGCCCTGGGACGGCAAGACCTTCGGCCGGCTGAAGGTGCGCGGTCCAGCCGTCGCCAGCGCCTATTATGGCGGCGTCGGCGCCGAGCAGTTCGACAAGGACGGCTGGTTCGACACTGGCGATGTCGCCCATATCGATTCCGGCGGCTACATGCAGATCACCGATCGCGCCAAGGACGTCATCAAGTCGGGCGGCGAGTGGATATCGACCATCGACCTGGAGAACCTCGCCGTCGGCCATCCCGATGTCGCCGAGGCCGCGGCGATCGGCGTCCATCATTCGAAATGGGGCGAACGGCCCTTGCTGGTCGTGGTCGCCAAACCCGGCAAGGAGCCGAGCAAGGCGGACATACTGGCGTTCATGGACGGCAAGGTGGCGAAATGGTGGATGCCCGACGACGTCGCTTTCATCAGCGAAATCCCGCACACCGCCACCGGCAAGATCCAGAAGATCACCTTGCGCAAGCAGTTCAGCGACTACCGCCTGCCGACGGATTGACCGGGACCGTGCGTTTCCTTGACCTTCAAGCTACCGGCGGCAAAAACGTTAGGGCAGGGGATGTTCAATTTGAGCATCCTTTGCTCTAAGCGTCTGTGCGGGTTGGGGCGGTGCTGAAGACAATGGAAATTGACGAGCGGCAGACATCGAAGGCGGCCGGCTGGTCGCGGCGCACGGGCGCTTTTGCCCTGGTCCTGCTGCTGACCGTGCTGGCCGGCCATCATTTCGAACTGGTCGAAACGCCGGCCTTCCTGTGGGTGCTGGCGATCGTCGCCTTGCTTGCCGCGTTCGCTTTGCTGTTTGCCGGCCTCGCTTTGTCCCGGCTGTGGCATTTCGGTGACCGTGGCGGCCGCGACCTCTCGGTCGGCGCCCTGCTGGCGCTGCTGGTGCTGACGCCCTACGGCTTTGCCACCTATTTGGCGGCGACCACGCCGCCCCTGAGGGACATCACGACGGACCTCGACAATCCGCCAGTGCTCGACACCAGCGACCGCACCAAGGACATGAACGTGCTCGCGCTGCCAACGCCGGGCGAAGCGCGCCTGCAGGCCGACGCCTATCCGCTGGTCACCGGGCATAGCTACAATCTGCCTTTCGAAACCGTCGTCGACGCCGTTGAAACCGTGCTCGACCGCCGCGATTGGCAACTTACTGCGCCATATCCGGTGACGGACGGTCAGGACGAGGTGACGATATCGGCCGTTGCCCGGAGCTTCGTGGTCGGCCTGCCCGCCGACGTCGCCATCCGGGTCAGCAATGACGGCGACACGATCGTCGTCGACATGCGCTCGGCCTCCCGCTACGGCCGCTACGACCTCGGCGACAATGCGGCGCGCATCGTCGGGTTCCTCGCCGAACTCGACCAGGAGGTTGCAGGGCAGGTGGGTGCCGCGCCGGCTGAATAGTTCTCTACCCCACCGGCACAAAAACGCCGTCGATGGCCGGGTCACCCTGGGTAGCAACCAGGCCGCGCGCCACCAGGTCCTCGAGATGGGCAAGCACCGACAGGCCGGCGGCGCCATGCAGGCGCGGGTCGGTGTCCCGGTAGATAGCCTTGACCATGTCCGGGATCGTCCGGTCGCTGTCGCGGATCCGCTCGAGGATCGCCCGTTCGCGCATCTTGCGATGGGTCTTGAGGCCGCGCATGAAGCTGCGCGGCGCGGTCACCGGGCCGCCATGGCCGGGCAGCAGCAGGCGATCGCCGCGCGCGATCAGCCTGTCGAGCGAGGCCATGTAGTCGGCCATCGCTCCGTCCGGCGGCGCCACGATCGATGTCGCCCACGCCATCACATGGTCGGCTGAAAACAGGATGCCAGTGCCTTCGAGCGCAAATGCCGCGTGATTGGCGGTGTGGCCCGGCGTCAGCACCGTCCGGATCGTCCAGTCATCGCCCTCGACCAGCGCATTGTCGGGCAACGCGATCTCCGGGACGAAAACCGTGTCGGCGCTGGCGTCGAGCGGGTTGATCTCGCCGATCCGCAGCGGCCTTGCCGGGCGGTGCGGGCCTTCGGCCAGTACAATAGCGCCGGTGTGCGCTTTCAGCCGGGCGGCCAGCGGAGAATGGTCGCGATGCGTGTGGCTGACGAAGATATGGCTGACCGGCCGGTTTGCGATCACCTTGAGCAGCGTCTGGAAATGCGCCTCGTCATCGGGGCCGGGATCGATCACCGCCAGCGTATCGCGCCCGACGATGTAGCTGTTGGTGCCGTGAAAGGTGAACGGGCTGGGGTTTTTGGCGGTGACGCGCAAGACGTCCGGCGCAACGGTGACGCCCTCGCCATAGGCCGGATCGAAGCTGGTGTCGAATTTGAGCGCCATGGCGGTGTCGTTGAATCTCTGTTCAGGAAGACGGCAAAACTGATTGCCGCATAACACGGAAGCCAATATAGAAAAACGCAAGGCCGCGATCTGCGGCAATCCGGATTGGGGAAGACCATGGCACTTGCAACGACGATGCGCCCGCTTGTTTCTCTCGCTTTGCCCCAGGAGGGCGCGCAGCGCCTGGCAACCCAGCTTTTGCTGGCGATCGCCGGAACGCTGCTTTTGACCCTGTCGGCCAAGACGAAAGTCGTGCTCGGGCCGGTCGACATCTCGATGCAGACGCTGGCCGTCCTGCTGATCGCCACCGCATTTGGCCTGCGGCTTGGCGTCGCTACCCTGCTTCTCTACATGGCCGAAGGCGCCATGGGCTTCCCGGTCTTCCAGAGCACGCCTGAAAAGGGCATCGGCATCGCCTACATGATCGGCGGCACCGGCGGTTATCTCGCCGGCTTCGTCGTCATGGCGGCCATTGTCGGCTGGGCCGCCGACCGCAGCTGGGACCGCCACCCGATCAAGTTGTTCAACGCCATGCTGGTCGCCGAAATCGTCATGATGGTCATGGGCTTTGCCTGGCTGGCCACCCTCATCGGCGCGGAAAAGGCGTGGCAGTTCGGCGTTTTGCCGTTCGTCCTCGGCGACCTGATCAAGGTTGCGCTCGCCGCCAGCCTGGTGCCGGCGGTATGGTCGCTGCTGCCCAAGCAGCCCTGAAAACCGGACGACACAATGAGCCGGGGGGGGCCCACCGCGCCCGCGGGGTTTTTTTTTTTTGGTAAAAAACTAAGAGGGGGGGGCGGGTGGGGCAAAACCGGCACGATTTTAGAGGGTGACCGGATTGGGGGGGGGTAAATT